>NZ_AP023439.1:4740572-5053953 GCF_014701095.1 Streptomyces tuirus
GACCTCCAAGTCGAAGGTCGTCGGCTTCGTCGGCGGTGTGGACATCCCGCTGATCCACAAGTTCCAGGCGGGCTTCGCGCAGGGTGTCAAGGACACCGACCCGAAGGTCAAGGTGCTCTCGCAGTACCTCACCCAGACGGCCGAGGAGGGCGGCTTCGCCAGCCCCGACAAGGGCAAGACGGCCGCCGAGGGTCAGATCGAGAAGAAGGCCGACGTGGTCTACGCGGCCGCCGGCCTGTCCGGTCAGGGTGTCATCGAGGCCGCGGCCACCCAGAAGGTGTGGGCCATCGGTGTCGACTCCGACCAGTACCAGCAGGAAGCCCTCGCCAAGTACAAGGACTCCATCCTGACCTCGGCGATGAAGGACGTCGCCAAGGCGGTGTACAACCTGGCGAAGTCGGTCGAGGACGGCAAGCCCGAGACCGGTATCGTTCGTGGCGATCTGAAGACCGGCGAGGTGAGCCTGTCGAACTCCAACCCGAAGTTCGCGGACGACGCCGAGCTCCAGGCAGCCATCAAGACGGCCAAGGAGAAGATCATCAGCGGCGAGATCAAGGTCAAGAGCAGCTGACGAGCGACTGCCTCGAAGCAGGCGGTAACCCCCGGGGTTGCCTCCGCTCGACGGGGTACGGGGAGCCGCTCCTCGTGCCCCGTTGCCGCGGGGCGTCGGCCCCTTTGTATGCCGTAGGGGCGCTACGCGCGTAGACGGCCCCCGTCCCCAGGAGAGTGCGCCATCAACGCGTCCAGCAGCCCTCCGGCCGGAGCGGCGGTCAACGAATCGGTGACCGCCGTCGAGCTCGCCGGGATCACCAAGCGTTTCCCCGGTGTCGTGGCCAACCATGACATCCACCTCAGCGTCCGCAAGGGCACCGTGCACGCCCTCGTCGGCGAGAACGGCGCCGGCAAGTCCACGCTGATGAAGATCCTCTACGGCATGCAGAAGCCGGACGAGGGCACCATCGCCGTGGGCGGCGAGCAGGTCGCCTTCTCGTCGCCGGCCGACGCCATCGTCCGCGGCATCGGCATGGTCCACCAGCACTTCATGCTCGCCGACAACCTCACGGTCCTCGAGAACGTGGTCCTCGGCAGCGAGAAGCTCTACGGCATCGGCGCCAGGGCCCGCCGCAAGATCAAGGAGCTCTCCGAGCGCTACGGCCTCGGCGTCAAGCCCGACCTCCTCGTCGAGGAGCTCGGCGTCGCCGCCCGCCAGCGCGTGGAGATCCTCAAGGTCCTCTACCGCGGCGCCACCACCCTCATCCTCGACGAGCCGACCGCCGTGCTCGTGCCGCAGGAGGTGGACGCGCTCTTCGCCAACCTGCGCGAACTGCGCGCCGAGGGCCTGTCGGTCATCTTCATCTCGCACAAGCTCGGCGAGGTGCTCTCCGTCGCCGACGAGATCACCGTCATCCGCCGCGGCACCACCGTCGGCACGGCCGTCCCCGCCGAGACGACGCCCCGTCAGCTCGCCGAGATGATGGTCGGCAGCGAGCTGCCCACGCCCGAGACGGCCGAGTCCACGGTCACCGACCGCCCGGTCATCACCGTCGACCGGGTGCGCCTGGCGGCCCCCGGCGGCAAGGCACTCCTCGACGACATCAGCTTCACCATCCACGCCGGCGAGGTCCTCGGCATCGCCGGCGTCGAGGGCAACGGCCAGACCGAACTGGTCGACGCGCTCATCGGCCTGCGGTCCGCCGACAGCGGCACCATCCGGCTCGCCGACGAGGAGATCACCGCCTGGCCCACCCGCCGGCGCCGCGAGCAGGGCATCGGCTACATCCCCGAGGACCGGCACCGCCACGGCCTCCTCCTGGAGGCACCCCTCTGGGAGAACCGCATCCTCGGCCACGTCACCGAGAAGCCCTTCGCCAAGGGCGTCTGGCTGGACCCGAAGGCGGCCCAGGAGGACACCCGCCGGATCGTCACGGAGTACGACGTCCGGACCCCCGGCATCGACGTCACCGCCGCGTCCCTGTCCGGCGGCAACCAGCAGAAGCTGATCGTCGGCCGCGAGATGAGCCACAAGCCCCGCTTCCTCATCGCCGCGCACCCGACCCGGGGTGTGGACGTCGGCGCCCAGGCCGCCATCTGGGACCACATCCGCGAGGCGCGCCGCGAAGGCCTCGCCGTGCTGCTGATCTCCGCCGACCTGGACGAGCTGATCGGCCTGTCCGACACGCTGCGCGTGATCTACAACGGCAAGCTGGTCGCGGACGCCGACCCGGCCACCATCACCCCCGAGGAGCTCGGCTCGGCCATGACCGGTGCCGCCACCGGGCACCTCGCGCACGACGACACCCCCGAGATCTCGAAGGCCGACGCCCCCGAGTCTCCGGAAGACGAGGCCCGCTGATGAAGAAGTTCGACAAGGAGCGCGTGCTCCTCGCGGTGGCCGGACCGGTCATCGCGCTGGCCGTGGCCTTCGTCCTGAGCGCGATCGTGCTGCTCGCCTCGGGCAAGAGCCCCATCGAGCCGTTCGTCCTGATGTTCGAGCAGCTGGGCTTCTCCGACATCCAGGTCCTGATCATCAACCAGGCCTCGATGTACTACATCGCGGCCCTCGCGGTGGCCATCGGCTTCCGGATGAACCTGTTCAACATCGGTGTCGACGGCCAGTACCAGCTCGGCGCCATGATGGCCGCCGTCGTCGGCGCCCACGTGAACCTGCCGGCCGCCCTCCAGGTCCCGCTGCTGCTCCTGACCGCCGTCCTCACCGGCGCCTTCTGGGCCGGCATCGCCGGTGTCCTCAAGGTCACCCGCGGCGTCAGCGAGGTCGTCGCCACGATCATGCTCAACGCGATCGCGACCTCCGTGATCGCCTACCTGTGGCTGCCGGACGTCTTCGGCGTGAAGGTCGGCAACAACAACACCACCGGCGAGATGTACGAGTCCGGCTGGATCCCCGGGATCAGCCTGGGCGACGCCGGTGAGATCTACGGCCTGGTGCTGCTCGCCGTCCTGCTCGGCATCGGCTACTGGATCGTCCTCAACCGCACCCGCTTCGGCTTCGACCTGCGCGCCTCCGGCGCCTCGCAGAGCGCCGCCGCGGCCAGCGGCGTCGACCCCAAGCGCATGGTGCTCAGCGCCATGCTGATCTCCGGCGGCATCGCGGGCCTCGCCGGCCTGCCGATCCTGCTCGGCGACACCCACACCTACAGCCTGAACTTCCCCACCGGCATCGGCTTCCTCGGCATCGGCATCGCCCTGCTCGGCCGCAACAGCCCCGTCGGCATCGCCTTCGCCGCCCTGCTGTGGGCCTGGCTCGACAAGGCCTCGCCCGAGCTGGACTTCCACGGCTACGACAAGGAGATCGCGGTCATCATGCAGGGCCTGATCGTCCTCTCGGTCGTCGTCTCCTACGAGGCCGTCCGCGAATGGGGTCTGCGCCGCCAGCAGCGTCGCGTCGGCGCCGAACTCGCCGCCGGACACGTCCTCGGCGCTCAGAACACGAAGGAGGTGGCTGGCCGATGACCACCGCGACCGACGTCAACCAGCCCACGCTGCAGCCCGCGGCGCCGACCGGCCGCCGCCTGTCGTGGCCCGTCCTGCTGCTCGTCATCGCCGGAGGCCTGGCGCTCACCTCGATCGTCCGCCTCATCACCGGCGCCGACGGCATCACCAACGTCAGCCAGATGTCCACCGCGCTCCAGCTCGCCGTGCCGATCGGCCTCGCCGGTCTCGGCGGCCTGTGGGCCGAGCGCGCGGGCGTGGTCAACATCGGCCTCGAGGGCATGATGATCCTCGGCACCTGGTTCGGCGCCTGGGCCGGCTTCCAGTGGGGCCCCTGGACCGGTGTCCTGGTCGGCATCCTCGGCGGTGCGATCGGCGGTCTGCTGCACGCCTTCGTGACCGTCACCTTCAACGTCAACCACATCGTCTCCGGTGTGGCCATCAACATCCTCGCCCTCGGCGCCACCCGCTACCTCGCGCCCCTCGCCTTCGAGGGCCACACCGGCGGCTCCGCCAAGCAGTCCCCGGCGGTCGACTCCCTCGGCCACTTCACCGTGCCGGGACTGTCCGACGCCCTGCGCGACCTGAACAACCAGGGCTGGTTCTTCGTCTCCGACATCGCGGGCCTGCTCGGCGGCCTCGTCACCAATGTGTCCTGGCTGACCCTGATCGCCATCGCGCTGGTCCCCGGAACCTGGTGGATCCTGTGGCGCACCGCGTTCGGCCTGCGCCTGCGCTCCTGCGGCGAGAACCCGGTCGCCGCCGAGTCCCTCGGCGTCAACGTCTACAAGTACAAGTACATCGCCGTCGTCATCTCCGGCGGACTGGCCGGCCTCGGCGGTGTCTTCCTGTCCATCGTGGCCAACCCCTTCTATCTGGAGGGCCAGGTCAGCGGCCGTGGCTTCATCGGCCTCGCGGCGATGATCTTCGGCAACTGGATGCCGGGCGGCCTCGCCCTCGGCGCGGGCCTGTTCGGCTACACCGACAGCCTCAACCTGCGCGGCGGCTCCGCCAACGTGCACGCCCTGCTGCTGCTCGGCGCCCTGCTGCTGATCATCGGCGCCATCTGGCTGGTCGTCCGCAAGAGGTACACCCCGGCGATCATCACCGCGGTCGTCGCCGCCCTGGTGTTCGCCTGGTACGCCTCCACCGACGAGGTCCCGAACCAGGTCGTCTCCGCCACGCCGTACGTCATCACCCTGGTGGTCCTCGCCATGTCGGCCCAGCGGCTGCGCATGCCCAAGGCGGACGGCCTGCCGTACCGGAAGGGGCAGGGCAAGTGACCGGCACCGGCCCGGCCGTCGACTGGGAGAAGCTGCGCGCGGTGGCCCGGGACGCCATGTCCCGGGCGTACGCCCCCTACTCCGGCTACCCGGTCGGAGTGGCGGCCCTCGTCGACGACGGCCGGATCATCTCCGGCTGCAACGTCGAGAACGCCTCGTACGGCCTCGGCCTGTGCGCCGAGTGCGGCCTGGTGTCCGAGCTGCACAACACCGGCGGCGGCCGGCTGACGCACTTCACCTGCGTCGACCGCGACGGCGACACGCTCGTCCCGTGCGGGCGCTGCCGCCAGCTGCTCCACGAGTTCGGCGGCCCGGAGCTCCTGCTGGAGACCCCCGCGGGGATCCTGCCGCTCTCGGAGATGCTGCCCCAGGCCTTCGGCCCGGAATACCTCAGCAAGTAACCACCGTGCGGCCCCTCTGAGTTGCTCACGCGACCGGCTCAGGGGGGCCGTACGGCTTCTGGAACCCTCGGAAGGAAGCCAAGCCATGGCCATGGACGCCATCTCCGTCATCCGCACCAAGCGGGACCGCGGTGAGCTCAGCGACGCGCAGATCGACTGGGTCATCGACGCGTACACCCGCGGGGAGGTCGCCGACGAGCAGATGTCCGCCCTCGCCATGGCGATCCTGCTGAACGGCATGAACCGCCGCGAGATCGCCCGCTGGACGGCCGCGATGATCGCCTCCGGCGAGCGCATGGACTTCTCGTCCCTGTCCCGCCCGACCGCCGACAAGCACTCCACGGGCGGCGTCGGCGACAAGATCACACTGCCGCTGGCCCCCCTGGTCGCCGCCTGCGGCGCGGCCGTCCCGCAGCTGTCCGGCCGCGGCCTCGGCCACACCGGTGGCACCCTCGACAAGCTGGAGTCCATCCCCGGCTGGCGCGCGCTGCTGTCCAACGAGGAGATGCTGAACGTCCTCGACACCACCGGCGCGGTCATCTGCGCGGCGGGCGACGGCCTGGCCCCCGCCGACAAGAAGCTCTACGCCCTGCGGGACGTCACCGGCACCGTCGAGGCGATCCCGCTGATCGCCTCCTCGATCATGTCCAAGAAGATCGCCGAGGGCACCGGCTCGCTGGTCCTGGACGTGAAGGTCGGCACCGGCGCCTTCATGAAGACCATCGAGGACGCCCGAGAGCTGGCCTCCACGATGGTCGGCCTCGGCACGGACCACGGCGTGAAGACGGTCGCGCTGCTGACGGACATGTCCACCCCGCTGGGTCTGACGGCCGGCAACGCCCTGGAGGTCCGCGAGTCGGTCGAGGTCCTGGCGGGCGGCGGCCCGGCGGACGTGGTCGAGCTGACGGTGGCCCTGGCCCGCGAAATGCTGGACGCCGCGGGCATCAAGGACGCCGACCCGGCGAAGGCCCTGGCCGACGGCTCGGCGATGGACGTCTGGCGGCGCATGATCGCGGCCCAGGGCGGCGACCCGGACGCGACGCTTCCGGTGGCCCGTGAGCAGCACGTGATCAAGGCCCCGGCCTCGGGTGTGCTGACCCGTCTCGACGCCTACGACATCGGCGTCGCGGCCTGGCGCCTCGGCGCGGGCCGTGCCCGCAAGGAGGACCCGGTGCAGGCGGGCGCCGGCGTCGAGATGCACGCCAAGCCGGGCGACACGGTGACGGAGGGCCAGCCCCTCCTGACCCTCCACACCGACACCCCCGAGCGCTTCGAGTACGCCCTCCAGTCGATCGAGGGCTCCTACGACGTCGCGGCGCCCGGGACGGACTTCGCGGCGTCCCCGGTCGTGCTGGAACGTATCGCCTGACCAGGCGGTTTCCCTTTCGGGTGAACGGGACCGGTGGACCCCCGCCGGTCCCGTTCGGCATGCTGGGATCGGTGACGCACCGAAGGAGACCGCCATGAGCGCACTCACCGTGAGCCAGGACCCCGACCAGAACTGGGACGACCTCGTCCGGTTCTGGGAAGAGATGGAATGGCCCGAGGGCAGCAAGGTGGAGATCATCGAGGGGATCATCACCGTGTCACCTGCTCCCGCTTACCGCCACAACGTGATCGCGGCCCGCATCCAGCGTCGCCTCTACTCCGTGATCCCCGAGGACTGGGAAATCTTCCAGACACTGGCGCTCGCCGTGCCGTCACGTCTCGGCATGCTCATCCCGGATCTCGTGGTGGCCCCCGTATGGGAGGACGCTGACACGGACACCCACATCCCGGCCGCTCTCGCCGAACTCGTCGTCGAGGTCACGTCCAAGTCCAACGCTCGCCACGACCGCGTCAGCAAGCCTGCTGCCTACGCCACTGCCGGTATTCCGCTCTACCTCCTCGTAGACCGCTGGGCCGCCGACGGCCCCACCGTGACGCTCTACGGCGAGCCCAAGGGCGATGTTTACCGCCCTCTGAGCACCGCGAAGTTCGGCGAGCCGATCAAGCTGCCGGCTCCTTTCGACCTTGTCATCGACACCGGCGAGTTCCCGGAGAACTGAGTCACCCCAGCACCGCAGCCACGACCACCAGCACCGGCACCGCCAGCACCGTCGACAGCAGGATCGCCTCCCTCGCCAGTACCTCGCCCACCCGGTAGCTGCTCGCGTACGTGAAGAGGTTCTGCGCCGCCGGCAGCGCGGACGTCACCACCACGTCGAGCAGCAAGGCGCCGCGCAGGCCGAAGACGCCCGCCGCCAGGGCCCAGGCGACCAGCGGCTGGAACACTGACTTCAGGGCCACGGCGAGGAGCACCGGGGCCCGTTCCGCACCGCGCAGCGGGAGCGTGCTGCCGCGCAGGGAGATGCCGAAGGCCAGCAGGACCGCCGGGACCGACATGTTCCCGATCAGGGTCAGGGGGTCCAGCAGAGGGCCCGGCACCGTGAGGCCCGACGCCGAGACCGCCACCCCGGCCAGCGAGCCCAGGGCTATCGGATTGCGCAACGGCGTCAGCAGCCGCTGCCACAGGGGCCGCTTCTCCCCGCCGCTCGCCAGGTCCAGGACCGTCAGCGCCACCGGTGTGACACCGACCAGCTGGAACAGCAGCACCGGCGCGACCAGGGACGCGTCGCCCAGCACGTACACGGCGATCGGAATGCCCAGGTTCCCGGAGTTGACGTAGCTGGAGCACAGCGCGCCGATCGTCGTCCGGCCCACTCCCCACCCTCGCGCCGCACCCACCGCCACGAAGACACCCGCCGCCGCTGCCGTGCTCATCGCCGTGACCAGCAGCCGGTCGGAGAAGATCACCGACAGGTCGGCCTGCGCGAGGGTCGTGAACAGCAGCGCCGGGGACGCCACATGGAAGGCGAGCCTGGTGAGGACCTCGCGGCCGCCGTCGCCCAGATACCCCCGGCGGCCGATCAGATAGCCGACCCCGATGACGACCGCGATGACCGCGAACCCGCTCAGCACCCCCTGCACGGCGCCTCCTCACCGGCGAAGCGGGCATCGGGCAGCGCGGCAGGGGGAGATGGTTGGGGCATACAGTCAACCCTCCGGGGAAGGCACTGCCCAGGTCAATGTGATCCTCGCGGCGGCACCCGGCCGGCACCGCGCGCGCCGGGACCGACGGCCGCGATGAGTTACGGCCGCCCGCCCGGTCTACCGGTCGTGGACGCCATGACACCGCCCGTGCTCGTACTGCCCGGCCCCGTCACCCGGGACGAGGTGAGAGGGCTCAGCGACGAGGTGCGGGCACTGCTGCACGGCAGCGGTGCCCGGGTCGTGGTGTGCGACGTCGGGGGTCTGGGGCCCCCGGGCCTGGCCGCCGTCGACCTCCTGGCGAGGCTCCAGCTGGCCGCCCGCCGGGCCGGGGGACGGATACGGCTGCGCGACCCCGACCCGGCCCTACGCGCCCTGCTCGACCTGGTCGGTCTCCGCTTCGAGGTGGAGGGGGAGGCCGAAGAGCGGGAACCACCGCTGTGTGTCGAGGAAGCAGTGGAACCCGGTGATGCGGCCGTCTGAGATCTCCAGCACCTGGACCGCCCACGGTGTGAAGCCGCCCTTGTCCGGGTCCGGCTTGTACTGGGCGAACCCCGGCAGGCCGTTGACCTGGACGGGCACCAGCTTCGAGCCCGCGCAGGGCGCGCCGAGGGTGGTCATGAAGCCGGTGATGTCCCGCGTGCCGGTCAGCCAGAGGTCGAACGGCGGCATCGTCATGACCGCGTCCTCGTGCAGCAGGGCCGTCAGGGCCGTCATGTCGTAGCCCTCGAAGGCCGCCACGTAGCGGTCCAGCAGCTTCTGCTGGTCCTCGTCCAGCGGGTCGGAGACGGCCGCTTCGGCGCCCGGCTCCTGCCGCTCGGCCAGGGTGGCGCGGGCCCGCTGGAGGGCGCTGTTCACCGACGCCACCGAGGTGTCCAGCAGCTCGGCGACCTCGCTGGCCTTCCAGGCCAGGACCTCGCGCAGGATCAGCACCGCCCGCTGCTTGGCCGGGAGCTGCTGGAGGGCGGCCATGAAGGCCAGCCGCACGGACTCCTTGGCGACCGCCGCCTCCGCCGGGTCGTGGGTCGTGGGCAGCACACGGGCGTCCGGCATGGGCTCCAGCCAGGTGTTGTCCGGTCGGGGGGAGAGGGCTGCCTGGGCGAGCGGGGTGGACTCGGTCAGGTCCATGGGACGGGCGCGCTTGTTGCCCGCGGTCAGCATGTCCAGGCACACGTTGGTCGCGATCCGGTAGAGCCAGGAGCGCAGGCTGGAGCGGCCCTCGAACTTGTCGTAGCTGCGCCAGGCACGGACCATCGTGTCCTGCACCGCGTCCTCCGCCTCGAAGGAGGAGCCGAGCATCCGGTAGCAGTACCCCGTCAGCTCGGTTCGGTATGCCTCCAGCCTGGTGTCCAGGTCCGTCGGTGTCGCCATGCCGTTCGCCATCTCCACCCACCCCTGTGGAAGTTCTGTTCACGCGCCATTGCGCTCAGCACTTCGGAAGCTACCGCAGCCCACTGACAACGGCCCCCCGAGCGAACAAAAGCGCAGGTAGAAGGGCATGATCCAGAACGGGGAATCCCCCTGCCGGGGCCGGTGGCCGGTGGGTGCGGACGGTATCCGCACCCACAGACCACCGACCCCGGACAGGGGGAGTGGCGCCGAGTCTCAGGCGGCCGTGGCCAGGTGCCGGCGCTGCAGCCGGGCCGCCCGGGTCCCGAAGACGGTGATCGTCACGACCCCCAGGACCGCGAGGAGTCCGACCCCGACCGTCCCGGCCCAGCCGCCCGCGTGGAACGCGATCGCGCCGACCGTGCTGCCCGCGCTGGAGCCGATGTAGTACGCCGACTGGTACAGCGCCGAGGCCTGGGCCCTGCCGTGCGTGGCCGTCTTGCTGACCGCCGAGGAGGCGACCGCGTGGCCCGCGAAGAAGCCCGCCGTGATGAGCACCAGACCCAGCAGCACCAGCGGGAGGGAGCCGGCCAGGGACAGCAGCAGGCCCGCCGCCGTCGTACCGCCGCCCGTGTACAGCGCGCCCCGGCGGCCCAGCCGGCCGACCAGCCGGCCCGCCGTGGACGCCGACACCGTACCGACCAGGTACACCAGGAAGATCGAGCCGATGACGCCCTGCGGCAGCGAGAACGGGGCCTCGGTCAGGCGGTAGCCGATCACCGTGTACACCCCGCCGAACACCGTCATGAACAGCGCGCCGATCGCGTACAGCCGGCACAGCAGCGGGTTGGACAGGTGGTCGCGGACCGTCCGGGCCAGCACCCGCGGCCGCAGCGAACCGGCCCTGAAGTGCTTCGGGGCGGGAAGCAACAGCCGGAAGGCCACCGCACACGCCACCGCGATCACCCCGATGACGCCGACGGCCACGCGCCAGCCCCACTCCTGGGCGACCCAGCCGGTGATGATCCGGCCGCTCATCCCGCCCACGCTGTTGCCCGCGACGAACAGGCCGATCGCGGTGACCAGCGCCTTGGGACTGACCTCCTCCGCGAGGTACGCGGTCGCCGACGCGGGCAGCCCCGCCAGGGCGGCGCCCTGAAGAGCCCGCAGGGCGATCAGCACACCGAGGGACGGGGCGAGGGGCGCCAGCAGCCCGAGCGTGACGGCCACGGCCAGTGACGCGGTCATGACCGCCCGGCGTCCGAAGCGCTCCGACAGGGCGCTCATCGGCAGCACGAACAGCGCCAGCCCGCCCGTCGCGGCGGCCACCGTCCAGCTCGCGTCGCTCGCCGCCACCCCGAACTCGCCGGAGATCAGCGGGAGCAGGGCCTGGGTGGAGTACAGCAGCGCGAAGGTCGCGACGCCCGCGAGGAAGAGGGCGAAGCTCATCCGGCGATAGCCGGGTCCGCCCGGGGAGACGCGGGAGTCGGCAGCGGGGACAGGGACATCGGCGCCCACGACGGTGGACGCCCCGGTACTGGCGGGAGACATGCCTCGAACGTACGAACAGCGCACTCATCCGTCCAATGCATGGAACAGCCATAATCGTTCCCATGGTGCATCAACCGAGTTCACGGGCCCGCCTGTCACCAAGCAGTGACACAGAAGACATGGCGGAGATGTCGAAGGTGCTGGCGCCGCGCCTCGCGTACTTCGCGGGCGTCGCCCGCACCGAGCACGTCACCCGGGCCGCCCAGGAGATGAACGTCCCCCAGTCGACCCTGTCCCGTTCCATGGCCCGCCTGGAGCAGGACCTGGGCGTCGATCTGTTCGCCCGGCACGGCCGCACGGTCTCCCTCACCCCGGCAGGACGCACCTTCCTCGCCTCCGTGGAGCGCGCCCTGGCCGAGATCGAGCGCGCCGCCGAGGAGGTGCGCGCCGACACCGACCCGACCACCGGCAAGGTCGCCTTCGGCTTCCTGCACACCATGGGCGCCGAGACCGTCCCGGGCCTGCTGCACGCCTTCCGCGCCGACCACCCGCGCGTCCGCTTCAGCCTCGTCCAGAACTACGGCGAGGCCATGCTGGAAGGCCTTCGCGCGGGCGAACTCGACCTGTGCCTGACGTCGCCGGTGCCGGACGCCCCCGACCTCGTCGCCCGCCGCCTGGACGAGCAGAAGCTGCGCCTGGTCGTCCCCGCCGACCACTCCCTGGCCGGCCGCCGCCGCATCCGCCTCGCCGAGGCGGCCGACGAAACCTTCGTCACCCTGGAGCCCGGCTACGGCCTGCGCCGCATCACCGACGACCTGTGCAAGGAGGCCGGCTTCAAGCCCCGCATCGCCTTCGAGGGAGAGGAGGCGGAAACGCTGAGGGGTCTGGTGGCCGCGGGCCTCGGCGTGGCCCTCCTGCCCCCACCGGCCGTCCCCCGCCCGGGCGTTGTGGAACTGACGGTCACGGCACCGAGAGCCGTCCGCGAGATCGGCGTGGCCTGGCTGGAAGGCCACCCGGACACACCCCCGGTAGCAGCCTTCAAGAGGTTCCTGCTCTCAAGAAGAGGCAGTCTCTTGCCCACCTGAAAGGGGCGCGGGGAACGGCGCGAGCAACCCACCACGAACCCGCACCCCGAAAACTACGGGCACCTCACATGGCGCTACCGCCTCGAAGGACTGAACCCCGCGGCGAGCGGCATCCGCAACCCCAACGGCGGCGGCGCCGCGAACGCGTCCCGCACAGGCCGCGACACCGCCCGCCCGAACAACGCACCCATCACGAAGTCCTCGGAAAGAGCCAGCACTTCGTCCCGGTACTGATGCAACCCGTGCCCGTCCGCGTGCACTTCGAACCGGCACACGTCCCGGTTCGCCTTCTTCGCCCGCGCCGCCAGCCGGAACGACAGCTCCGGATCCGTCCGCCCGTCGTTCGTGCCGTGCACGATCAGCACCTGGCGCCCGACCAGCTGTTTCACCGGTTCGGGTGGCGCCGCGACGTCCTCCTCCGGCAGCCAAGGGGCGAGCGCCAGGACGGAGTTGACGGCCTCGTGGCCACCCGCCCGCAAGCCCGCCCGGCCGCCCATCCCGACCCCGACGAGGCAGACCGGGACGTCGCCGTAGCGCCGTACGATCTCGTCGGCCGCCCAGGTCGCGTCCTGCGCGAGACTGGCCTCGCTGCCGTTCCATCCCCGGCAGCGGTAGTGCACGACGTGCGCGGCGAGACCCTCGTCCCGGCCCGCGCGGGCCAGCCTGCGCCCGACGCCGCGCATGGAGGCGGTCGCCAGCAGGGGCGAGGGCCTGCGGCCGGATACCTCGTCGCCGCCGGGGAGCAGCAGCACCGCGCCGCTCACCGCCGTCGGCTCCGGACCGAGTGCCCGGCCCAGCCGGGGCCTGCGAACCGGCGTCGCTTGGTGTGCCATGACAGAACAGTGTCAGAAGCGCGGGTGTACACGACCCGTCCTCGGGATCACCGTTACGTATCGACGAAAACGCGAGGCATCCGGGAACGCGCCATCTACGCGCGTAGGAGTTAGAGTGCGGAAATGACGAGCCAGACCATCGCGAACACCCCGACACCGGACCAGATCCGCCGGGCGCCCAAGGTTCTGCTGCACGACCACCTCGACGGCGGTCTGCGCCCCGGCACGATCGTCGAACTCGCCCGCGAGAACGGCTACACCCACCTCCCCGAGACCGACCCCGAGAAGCTCGGCGTCTGGTTCCGCGAGGCCGCCGACTCCGGTTCCCTGGAACGGTACTTGGAGACGTTCTCCCACACCGTCGGCGTCATGCAGACCCGTGACGCCCTGGTCCGGGTCGCCGCCGAGTGCGCCGAGGACCTGGCCGCGGACGGCGTCGTCTACGCCGAGGTGCGCTACGCACCCGAACAGCACCTGGAGGGCGGCCTCGGCCTCGAAGAGGTCGTCGAGGCCGTCAACGAGGGCTTCCGGGAAGGGGAGCGGCGCGCGCGGGAGAACGGGCAGCGCATCCGCGTCGGCGCGCTGCTCACCGCCATGCGGCACGCGGCCCGCGCCCTGGAGATCGCCGAACTCGCCAACCGTTACCGGGATCTGGGCGTCGTCGGCTTCGACATCGCGGGCGCCGAGGCCGGCTACCCGCCCACCCGGCACCTCGACGCCTTCGAGTACCTCAAGCGCGAGAACAACCACTTCACCATCCACGCCGGCGAGGCCTTCGGGCTGCCCTCCATCTGGCAGGCCCTCCAGTGGTGCGGCGCCGACCGGCTCGGGCACGGTGTGCGGATCATCGACGACATCCAGGTCCACGAGGACGGCCGGGTCGAACTCGGGCGGCTCGCGTCCTACGTACGGGACAAGCGCATCCCGCTGGAGCTGTGCCCGAGCTCCAACCTCCAGACCGGAGCGGCCGCCTCGTACGCCGAGCACCCGATCGGGCTGCTGCGCCGTCTGCATTTCCGCGCCACGGTCAATACGGATAATCGTCTTATGTCGCACACCAGCATGAGCCGGGAATTCGAGCACCTCGTCGAGGCATTCGGATACACGCTCGACGACATGCAGTGGTTCTCTGTCAATGCGATGAAATCAGCGTTCATTCCTTTCGATGAACGACTGGCCATGATCAATGACGTCGTCAAGCCCGGATATGCCGAGCTGAAATCCGAATGGCTGTTCCGTCAGACCGCCTCCACCAGCGGTTCTGTCGACTCGGAGGGCTGAATAGGAGATATTCGGCGCACAGTGGCTGCGAGCGGTGTTCACAATCCGTCCGCATTTCGATGTTTGCGGCGGGTGGCACGGGGTGTTTACGGTCGTTGCACCGCTCACCCACCCAGTCATCTTACGAGGACGCATTCCATGAAGCAGTCTGCTGCCAAGTCCCTCGGTGTCGCCGCTCTCGGTGCCGCCTTCGCCGCCGCCGGCGCCGGCGCCGCCAACGCCGCCCCGGCCCTCCCGGACACCGCCCAGACGCTGGAGACCGTCACCGCGGCGCTCCCGGCGGAGCAGCTCTCCCAGACGCTCCCGGGCTCGGGCGAGGCGCTGGGCCAGGGACAGACGGCGGCCGGCGCCGGTCTGGCCGCCGCCCAGCCGGTCGCCGAGCAGATCCTCGCCAACGGCCCCACGGGCCCGGCCGCCAAGCTGCTGGGCGGGCTCCCGGTCCAGGGCCTGCCCACGCACGGCCTGCCGGTGAACGGCGTGCCGGTCGGCTGACCCCGCCGCCGAGGTGAACACATGCCGATGGGGCGCACCCGCACGGGGTGCGCCCCATCGGCGATTCCGCAGAACGCGTCACCAGGCCGTCTGGGTCTTGCCGTCGACCTTGTCCTCCGAGGGGAGCACGATCCACAGTGCGATGTACAGCAGGAACTGCGGGCCGGGCAGCAGGCACGAGATCAGGAAGATCACCCGCATCGTCGTCGCGGAGGTGCCGAAGCGCCGTGCCAGCGCGGCGCACACTCCGCCGATCATGCGGCCGTGGGTGGGGCGGGCGAGGCGGGACATGTGCGACTCCTTCGTGAGCGTGTGTGAGGCCTCCCGTCCGAGTACCCCATCTGCACTCCACGCTACGGAGACGAAGGGGGCAAAGCGTCGCTCCACGGGGCGATCCCGACCCTGGGAATCGTCGGGGTCCGACCCTGAGCCGGCTCCTGAGGGGCCAGGGGCGTGCGGAGCGGGCGGGCGGTGATACGACGGCGCAGCCAGGAGCGGCCCGCCGGCACCAGCGCGAGATGCGCGAGGGCCACGCCCAGGGTGTTCAGGAACAGTGAGTCGACGTCGGCGACCTGACCGGGCACGCCCGTCTGCAACAGCTCGATGCCCCAGGAGAGCAGGGCGCCGGCCGCGACGGTGCGCAGCAGGGACGCCAGCGGCGAGACGACCAGCCTGCCGCCGGCCAACGGCAGCAGCACACCCAGCGGGGCGAGCAGGGCCAGCCCCTCACCGATCCGCCGGGCCGCCTCCGGCCAGCCCAGGGCGACATCGGCCCGGATACCGGCGAACGGCCGCAGATTGGCGGGCATCACCCAGGGCACGTCCAGCGGCCGCAGCGTGAACCAGGCGACGAACGCGAGGTGGGCGACGAGGAGGACACCCCCTGTCACACGGATGCGGAACGCGGCGCTGCCGCCGATGGAGCCTTGACGCTGCACGACCCCCAAGACGCCGCCTCCGGCAGGATCGGTTCCGGGATGGGCCCCGGCAGACCTGTGAGGCATGCGCCACAGCCCGGGCGGATCACTCCCCGGCCGCGTCCCTCGACGGCGGCTCCGTGCTGCCCGGCCGGGCCCGCACCTCGTCGGTGCACTCGTAGCGGCGCGGTGCCTCGGCGCCCGGACCGCCCAGGACCACCGAGCCGTCCCCCTCGGCCGCCGCCGAGTCGGAGAACGTACAGACGACCTGCGCCAGGGCGTACGAGGTGAGGCCGGCCGGTGCCGTGCTCAGTCGCAGCGTGTCGTCCGGGTCGCCGGGGCGCGGACCGCCGACGGTGATGCCGCCGCGCACGTCCGTGCTGTAGCCGGCTTCCTTCTCCGCGGCCGACGTCGGCGTGGCGAGCTGGTCCAGCAGGCCCTGTGCGACCAGGATGCGCCGCTCGGAGTCGGCCGCGCCGTCCGGGACCCGCACGGTCCGGTCGACGGTCACCAGCGACGACCCGCACAGCAGGAACACCTGCACCGGCAGCCCGCGGGCGGCCTGCGTGGAGATGTCCGGCTCGGCGAGCGAGCACTGCACCCGCGAGGGCGCCGGCCCGAAGTTCGTCGGCACCTCCGTGGCCCGGATCCCGCAGCCGGCCAGCAGCACGGCGAGCGCCGGAACGGCCAGCAGCCGGGACACGGCCGCGCGATGTGCGGTCCTCATGCGTCCCCCTTCGTGTCCTCGCTCTGGGGCCGGTCGGTGTCGCTCCCGGGCGTCAGCCCGTCCTCGGCGGGCTGCTCCTCCGCGGGGGACGTGCCACGCGGCAGCCGCAGCGTGAACACCGCACCCGAATCCGGCGAGTTGGCCGCGGTGATCTCACCGCCGTGGATATGGGCGTTCTCCAGCGCGATGGACAGTCCCAGGCCGCTGCCCTCGGAACGCGGCCGGGAGGCGCTGGCCTTGTAGAAGCGGTCGAAGACATGCGGCAGGACGTCCTCCGGGATGCCGGGACCGTGGTCCTGCACCTCGATGACGATCGAATCGTCCGCCTCCCGTACGGACACCCGCACCGGGGAGCCGCCGTGCTTGAGCGCGTTGCCGATGAGGTTGGCCAGGATGACGTCCAGGCGCCGCGGATCCAGCCGGGCGTGCAGGCCGCGCTCGGCGTCCAGCTCGACCGCGTCCAGCCAGGCACGGGCGTCGATGCAGGCGGTGATCTGGTCGGCGAGGTCGACGTCGTCCAGGACGAGCCGGGCGGTACCCGCGTCAAAACGCGTGACCTCCATCAGGTTCTCGACCAGGTCGTTCAGCCGCCGCGTCTCGCTGACCACCAGCCGGACGGCGGGCTCGATCATCGGGTCCATGCTGCCCGTCTCCGCCTCCAGCTCCTCCTCGAGCACCTCCGTCACGGCGGTGATCGCGGTGAGCGGCGTCCGCAGCTCGTGGCTCATGTCCGCCACGAACCGCCGGGACGCCTCGTCGCGGGCGGCCATGTCGGCGACCCGCTTCTCCAGCGCCTCGGCCGCGTTGTTGAACGTCCGCGACAGATCGGCGAGTTCATCGGTCCCGGACACCCGAAGCCGGGTGTCCAGCTTGCCCTCGCCGAGCCGCCGCGCGGCCGCCCCGAGCCGCTGCACCGGCTTCAGCACGGTCGTCGCCGCGGCCTGCGCGAGCAGCGCCGAGCCGATCAGAGCGAGCCCCGTGGCGATGCCCAGCGACCAGGCCAGCGAGTTGAGGTCCTTGGCCTCCGGCTCCAGCGACTTGAGCATGTAGCCGGTCGGGCCGCCGCCGATCACCCGCGTACCGGCCACCAGGTACGGGGTGTCGTGGTCGACTATTCGCTGCCAGTACAGGTGGTACGGGTGCTTGTTGGCCTCGTCGACCTTCTGCGTCCGGTTCACCGCCGTGCGCAGCGACTTCGGCACGTCCTGCAGCGAGAAGCCGCTCAGCCCGCCGGAGCTGCCGTAGACGGTCCGGCCCTCGGCGTCGCGGCCGACCAGCAGCACGCTGAAGCGCTGGTCGCTGCCCGCCATCTGGCCCGCGGTGTGCTGCAGTTCGTCCTGCGTCGGACGCTCCGGCAGCGCGCCCGCCCGGTTCTGCATCTCCTGCTCGAAGTCACGCAGCACGGCGTCCTGGGTGCGGGTGAGCACGGCCTCGCGGTTGAGCCAGTACGCGATTCCCGACGCGGACACGGCGGCCGTCAGGGCCACCAGGCCGAAGACGACCACCAGCCGCAGCCGCAGACTGGTGAAGCGCAGCCGCGACAGAGCTCCCTTGCGCGCCCCGGTCCAGCCGTGGGCCCCCCCTTGGTGCGCCTGGGTCACTGAGGCGCGTCCAGCCGGTAGCCGACACCCCGCACGGTACGGATCAGCGTCGGGGACGACGGCACGTCCTCGACCTTGGCGCGCAGCCGCTGGACACACGCGTCCACGAGCCGCGAGTCGCCCAGGTAGTCGTGCTCCCACACCAGCCGCAGCAACTGCTGCCGGGACAGCGCCTGGCCCGGCCGCCGGCTCAGCTCCAGCAGCAGCCGCAGCTCGGTCGGCGTGAGCTGGAGGTCCTCGCCGTTCTTCGTCACGGTCATCGCCGAGCGGTCGATGACGAGGCTGCCGAAGCTCGCCGCGTCGTTCGACTCCCGCTCGCCGCGCCGCAGCACGGCCCGGATCCGGGCGTCGAGCACCCGGCCCTGGACCGGTTTGACGACGTAGTCGTCGGCGCCGGACTCCAGCCCGACCACCACGTCGATGTCATCGCTGCGCGCGGTCAGCAGGATGATCGGCAACTGGTCCGTGCGCCGGATGCGCCGGCACACCTCGAACCCGTCGATGCCGGGCAGCATCACGTCCAGCACGATCAGATCCGGCCGCTGCTCGCGAAGGAGCTTCAGACCGTCCTCACCGCTGGCAGCGGTCGCCACGCGGTGGCCCTGGCGCGTCAGTGAGAGCTCCAGGGCCGTCCGGATGGCGTCGTCGTCCTCGATCAGCAACAGGGAAGGCACGCGCTCATTCTGGCCCATGGAGGGGTCGGGGTTCGACCGGTGGGGCCCACTCGGTGCGGCCGGTACCGCCGACGCGTGTGCGGGAGCTGTGGCGGACCTGTGGCCGGCCCCTGTGACAGGTCTGTGACAGTCGGCGGACACGGCCATGAAAGTGCCGCGGCAAGCTTTTCGGCACAGGCAGGAAAGCCCGCCCCAACCGGCGGGCCGCACAACGGAAGTCCACGACGGGGGGCGCGAGATGAACACGCTGCACGGCATCAGCACCAGCGCGGTTGTCACGCGTCTGCACGACGTGCACAGGGTTTCCGAGAAGTCCGGTGCGGATGGGGGTACGTCCCTGCTCGAGCGCAGCCGAGAGCTCGGGGGAGGGCGGGGGTGCGCTCGCGGCACTGGGCGTCAGCACACCGCGTTCATGACGGTGGTTGACGCACCCACGGGGGAGATCAACAAGGGGTCCGCGGCGGCAGCCGCCACGGGCACCGTCGGGGGAGCAGCGTACCGGGAGGGCTCGGGGGAGCGCCGTTCGCTGACGGAGACCGTAGACGCCGAAGCGGCGTTTACCGCCTACGTCCAGGAGCGCCGCGCCTCCCTGTACGCGACCGCCTACCACCTCACCGGTGACCGCTTCGAGGCCGAGGACCTGCTGCAGAGCGCGCTGTTCTCGACCTACCGGGCGTGGGACCGGATCAGTGACAAGGCCGCAGTCGGCGGGTACCTCCGCCGCACCATGACCAACCTGCACATCAGCGCCTGGCGGCGCCGCAAGCTCAACGAGTACCCGACCGAGGAACTGCCGGAGACGCCCGGCGACACGGACGCGATGCGCGGCACCGAGCTGCGCGCGGTCCTGTGGCAGGCGCTGGCCCGGCTGCCCGAACTCCAGCGCACCATGCTGGTCCTGCGCTACTACGAGGGCCGCACGGACCCGGAGATCGCGGAGATCCTCGACATCAGTGTCGGCACGGTGAAGTCCAGCATCTGGCGGTCGCTCCGCCGGCTGCGCGAGGACGAGGTCCTCAGCTTCGGCCGTGACGAGGAGGACGCCTTCGGCGAGCTTGTGGCCTGAAGGTCGGGGGGAAGCACCACAAAGGGGGCCCCACGGGGGAACTGCGGGACGCTGGGGGGCGTCCTGGCAGGAGAGTGGGGGACTGCGGGGACGCTGGGGGGTGTCTCCGCAGGAAGAGCGGGGGACTCGGGGGAGGACCACGGGGGAGCACAGGAGCGGGACTGGAGGGCCGGGGGGTCCGTCCAGTCCCGCTTTCCTCTGTGCCCCGGCCGTGCCCCGGCCGGCTAGGCCGCCGTACGCAGGCTCGCGCACCGGCCGGCCGCAGCTGCCGCCAGGCGGCCCATCGCCTCGTCGCGGTCGCAGGCGTACGCGCCCAGCGCCGTCTGGCGGGCGACGATCGTGCGCTCCTGCCGCATCAGGCGCCAGCCGCGGCGCAGCAGGAACGGCACCGACTTGCGGCCCTCCCTCAGATCCCGCAGGAACCGTCGGCGGAAGGTCCTCACCGGGCCGCGACTCAGGCACAGCGCGTCGGCGAGGACACCGAGTTCGCGGCAGCGCGTGACGATCTCCGCGGCGAAGACGCCTTCCGCGATGAACAGCGGGGACCGCCCGATGTCGACCGTCTCCACGCCGGTGCGGGCGCTGAGGGAGATGTCGTAGAGGGGAACGTCCGTACGGCCCGTGCGGCACAGCCTGGCGATCGCGGCGACGGCGGTGTCCGCGTCCCACGAGTCGGGGTGGTCCCAGTCGATGTCGGAGCTCTCCGCCACGAGCGGCAGCGTCGGGTCGCCGGCCTCCTTGTAGAAGTCGTCGAGCCGGAGCACCGGGAGACCGGAGCGGGCCGCGAGGAGGGACTTGCCGGAGCCGGAAGGGCCGCAGAGCAGCACGACTCGCGTCGATATGGGCAGAGGAGAACTCACGGGACACCAGTGTGAGGCATCCACCGGGGGCCGTACGACCCCGCGGGTCGTCTTTGATGCGCGCGTCACACCTCAACTACCCTCGGTCCCGACACGATTACCCAGTGCAGCAGAAGGTGGCAGTCAATGGCCCGACACGACTCTCCCAAGAAGCCGGCCGCCCAGCGTGCCCTGGCCGTCCTCGCGACCGCGGGCGTGGCGCTGGGGGCGGGCACCGCGTCGGCCGCGGCGGACACCGAGTCGCTGCTGGGCGTGGTGAACTCCCGCCCCACCTCCCTCGGCAAGATCGACCCCCAGTCCGGCCTCCAGGCCGCGACCGGCACCCTCGGCTACGTCACCGGCCCGGTCGCCGGCCTCAAGCCCAACCCGCTCGCCGGCACCGGAGTCGACCCGCTCGACAACGGCGTCGGCACCGGCCTCGCCGACTTCAAGCCGATGACGTCCCAAGCACTGACGGGTCCGGTGGCGCAGGCGCAGTCGATCGGGAGCATCCCGGTGGTGGGGCAGGCGGCCGGGCTGCTGTCGCAGCAGTAGGCGCACGCGGAGAAGCCCCGGTCCTCCCGGACGGAGGAGGGCCGGGGCTTCGGCTGTGGGGGGCTAGCTAGTACGAGGAACCCGACGCGCCCAGTGACCCCGTGGGGTGCCAGACCGTCTTCGTCTCCAGGAACGCCGTCATGCGGTCGATGCCGGGGGTCTCCGCGTAATCCACAGGCTGTGGACGGAGAACCCGCTTGAGGTTGTCGGCCGCGGCGATCTCCAGTTCCTTCGCGAGAACCTCGTCGGCCCCCGCCAGGTCGATCGCGTTGACGTCCTGGTGGGCGGCCAGCGGGGCCGCGATCTCGGCCGTACGGCCCGACAGGACGTTGACGACGCCGCCGGGCAGGTCCGAGGTGGCCAGGACCTCGGCCAGGGACAGGGCGGGCAGCGGGGCGTTCTCGCTCGCCACCACGATCGCCGTGTTGCCCGTCGCGATCACCGGGGCGAGCACCGAGACCAGGCCCAGGAACGACGACTCCTGCGGCGCCAGGACGGCGACCACGCCGGTCGGTTCGGGGGAGGACAGGTTGAAGAACGGGCCCGCGACCGGGTTGCCGCCGCCGACCACCTGGGCGATCTTGTCCGTCCACCCCGCGTACCAGACCCAGCGGTCGATCGTGGCGTCCACGACCGCGGCCGCCTTGGACTTCGACAGGCCCTCGGCGTCGGCCACCTCACGGGTGAACTGGTCGCGGCGGCCCTCCAGCATCTCGGCGACACGGTAGAGGACCTGACCGCGGTTGTACGCCGTGGCGCCCGACCAGCCGCCGAACGCCTTGCGCGCCGCCACGACCGCGTCACGGGCGTCCTTGCGGGACGACAGGGGCGCGTTCGCCAGCCACTTGCCCTTCGAGTCGCTCACCTCGTACACCCGGCCGCTCTCGGAACGCGGGAACTTCCCGCCGACGTACAGCTTGTAGGTCTTGAAGACAGACAGACGCTGCTGCTCGGACTTCTCAGACATCGAGGTACGCCTCCAGGCCGTGACGGCCGCCCTCGCGGCCGAAGCCCGACTCCTTGTAACCGCCGAACGGCGACGTCGGGTCGAACTTGTTGAACGTGTTGGACCAGACGACACCCGCGCGGAGCTTGTTCGCGACCGCCAGGATGCGGGAGCCCTTCTCCGTCCAGATACCGGCGGACAGGCCGTACGGCGTGTTGTTGGCCTTCGCGACCGCCTCGTCCGGAGTGCGGAAGGTCAGCACCGACAGCACCGGGCCGAAGATCTCGTCGCGGGCGATCCGGTGCGCCTGGGTGACGTTCGTGAACAGCGTCGGGGCGAACCAGTAGCCGCTCTCCGGCAGCTCGCACGCCGGCGACCAGCGCTCGGCGCCCTCCGCCTCACCCTGCTCGACGAGCGAGGTGATGCGGGTGAGCTGCTCCTCGGAGTTGATCGCGCCGATGTCCGTGTTCTTGTCCAGCGGGTCGCCGAGGCGCAGCGTGGACAGACGGCGCTTCAGGGACTCCAGGAGCTCCTCCTGGATCGACTCCTGCACCAGCAGGCGGCTGCCCGCGCAGCAGACCTGGCCCTGGTTGAAGAAGATGCCGTTGACGATGCCCTCGACGGCCTGGTCGATCGGGGCGTCGTCGAAGACGATGTTCGCGCCCTTGCCGCCCAGTTCCAGCGTGACCTTCTTCTTGGTTCCGGCGACCGTGCGGGCGATCTCCTTGCCGACGGCCGTGGAGCCGGTGAAGGCGACCTTGTTCACGTCGGGGTGGGCGATCAGCGCCGCGCCGGCGTCGCCGTAGCCCGGGAGGATGTTGACGACGCCCTTGGGCAGGCCCGCCTGGCGGCAGATGTCCGCGAAGAACAGCGCCGAGAGGGGGGTGGTCTCGGCCGGCTTCAGGACGACCGTGTTGCCGGTCGCGAGGGCCGGGGCGATCTTCCACGCCAGCATCAGCAGGGGGAAGTTCCAGGGGATGACCTGGCCCGCCACGCCCAGCGGCCTCGGGTTCGCCCCGTAGCCCGCGTGGTCGAGCTTGTCGGCCCAGCCCGCGTAGTAGAAGAAGTGCGCGGCGACCAGGGGCAGGTCGGCGTCGCGCGTCTCCTTGATCGGCTTGCCGTTGTCGAGGGTCTCCAGGACGGCGAGCTCGCGGGAGCGCTCCTGGATGATGCGGGCGATGCGGAAGAGGTACTTCGCGCGCTCCGCGCCCGGGAGCGCCGACCACTTCTCGAAGGCCCGGCGCGCGGCCTTCACCGCGCGGTCGACGTCCTCGGAACCGGCCTGCGCGATCTCGGAGAGGACCTCCTCGGTGGACGGGGAGACGGTCTTGAAGACCTTGCCGTCCGCCGCCTCGACGAACTCGCCGTCGATGAACAGGCCGTACGAGGGCGCGATGTCGGCGATCGCGCGCGACTCGGGGGCCGGGGCGTATTCGAATACCGAAGACACGTTTTCCATGGTCATGGGGTCTCAGTCCACCGTCACGTAGTCGGGGCCGGAGTAGCGGCCGGTGGCCAGCTTCTGGCGCTGCATCAGCAGGTCGTTCAGCAGCGACGAGGCGCCGAAGCGGAACCAGTGGTTGTCCAGCCAGTCCTCGCCCGCGGTCTCGTTGACCAGCACGAGGAACTTGATGGCGTCCTTGGAGGTGCGGATTCCGCCGGCCGGCTTCACACCGACCTGGATGCCGGTCTGGGCGCGGAAGTCGCGGACGGCCTCCAGCATGAGGAGGGTGTTCGCCGGGGTGGCGTTCACCGCGACCTTGCCGGTGGAGGTCTTGATGAAGTCCGCGCCCGCCAGCATCCCGAGCCAGCTCGCGCGGCGGATGTTGTCGTACGTCGAGAGCTCGCCCGTCTCGAAGATGACCTTCAGGCGCGCGGAGGTCCCGCAGGCCTCCTTCACGGCGGTGATCTCGTCGTACACCTTCAAGTATCGACCCGAGAGGAACGCCCCGCGGTCGATGACCATGTCGATCTCGTCGGCACCGGCGGCGACGGCGTCTCGCACGTCGGCCAGCTTGACGTCGAGCGCGGCGCGGCCGGCCGGGAACGCCGTGGCCACCGAGGCGACCTTCACGCCGGAGCCGGCGACGGCCTCCTTGGCCACGGCCACCATGTCGGGGTAGACGCAGACCGCCGCGGTGGCGGGCGTCGTACGGTCCGTCGGGTCGGGCTTGACCGCCTTCGCGCCGAGCGCCCGGACCTTGCCCGGGGTGTCCGCGCCTTCCAGCGTCGTCAGGTCGACCATCGAGATCGCGAGATCGATGGCGTACGCCTTCGCGGTCGTCTTGATCGAACGGGTGCCGAGGGAGGCCGCACGGCCCTCGAGCCCGACCGCGTCGACGCCGGGGAGCCCGTGGAGGAAGCGGCGCAGCGCGCTGTCGGACGAGGCGACGTCCTTGAGGGGGTGAGCTGCGGTGAGTGCAGAACTGGGCATGGTCACCAGACGAGCATATCTACGCGCGTAGCGGCTGTACAGCCCCCGGTTCTCTTCAACGGGGTTCCGAGCGGCTCGAGGGGGTGCCTGGGGGCGGGGGTGGTCTTCGGGGTGGGGCGGAGGGTCGGGGTGGCCTTGGGGAGGGGGCGGAGGGCTGGGTCGGAGGGCTGGGGTGGCCTTGGGGAGAGGGCAGGGGGCTGGGTCGGAGGGGGCGGAGGTACGGGGCGGGGCGGGTCCGGCAGAATCGAGACATGACGAGCCCCGAACCCCAGTCCCCGGCGCCGCAGCCTTCGGAGCCCGAGTCCAAGGACCGGGTCCACCGGTCGGCCCCGGCCATCGCCGGTGGCGTGCTGCTGCTCGCCATCACCGGGTGGCTCGGAATCGACGCGATCGTCTCGGGGGAGGGGCGCACACCGTGGCTGGCGCTCGCCGTACTGCTCCTCGTCGTACCGCTCGTCATCGCCTTCACGCTCCGGCCCGCCGTGTACGCCGGCGACGACCGGTTGCGGATCCGCAACCCCTTCCGCATCGTCGTCGTGCCCTGGGGGCAGGTCGCGTCGCTGCGCTCCGCCTACTCGAACGAGGTCCTCACCGAGTCCGGTGCGAAGTACCAGCTGTGGGCCGTACCCGTGTCGCTGCGCGCCCGCAAGAAGGCCGCGCGGCGGGAGATGCGGGCGACGGCGCAGGCGCGGCGGGAGATGGGGCGGGACGAGGGCCGTGGCAGCGCACTCGGGATGCGGGCCGGTCTGGACGGGGGCCTCGGCGGTGGCCTCGGCAGGGGCTCCGTCTCCGAGGGGCCCGCGCGGGCCGAGACCGACCGGATCATGGACGATCTGCGCGGGCTGCACGAGGCGCGGCACGACGTGGAGTCGGCGCGGGGTGAGGTCACCGTGCGGTGGGCCTACGAGGTGCTGGCGCCGGCGCTGGCGGGGGCGGTGCTGTTGCTGATCCTCGTGGTGATGGGCTGACGGTTCGGCGGCCGGTCGTGCCGGTGTGGGGTGTGGGCTGGGTGCCCTTTCCGGCGTCGGGGCGTCGCCGAAAACCGGTGGAGTGCGTTCGCCGCCCGCGCCTAGGTTCGGGGCATGAGTACCCGTACCTTCCGTGTCACCGTCCGGGGCGTCTTCGACGGGCTGAGCGCCGAGCAGCGGGCCGGGCTGCTGGAGCGGGCCGCCGAGCACGACGTGCTGCGCGCCGCGTTCACGCCCGAGGGGAGCCTGACGTACGACGTGGCCGTGCGGCCCGCCTTCACGTTCCGCTTCCTCGACTCCGGGGAGGCCGAGGAGGACATCCTGTGGGCGACCGAGCGGGCCGAGGAGGCGGCGCGGGCATGGCTGGAGCAGCGCGGGTACGGCTACAAGAACCTCCGCTCCACCGCCGAGGACCTCTCCCAGGCGCCTCTCGGCAAGCGGCAGCGGCGGGAGGCCGCCCGGAAGGGTTTCTGAGTCCTCGGCGGGGTGGCCGGGATCGGCGGGGGAGAGAAGCGAGCGGCGGTGGTGCGGGGGCTCGGCCCTCAGATGCCCGCCGCTGACGACAGGTCGCGCTTGATCGACTCCAGCAGCGCCGTCGCCTTCGCGCGGGCCGCCGGGAGATCCTTGTGCTCCCCGACCGGGATCACGACCTCCAGGTAGCACTTCAGCTTCGGCTCCGTGCCGCTCGGGCGGACGATCACCCGGGCGCCGTCGAGGGTGTAGCGCAGACCGTCCGTGGGCGGGAGGTCGGCCGTGCCCTTGGTGAGATCGTCCGTGCGGGTGATCGGCAGGCCGGCCAGCTCCGTCGGGGGCTGTTCACGCAGGCGCCGCATCGCGGCGGCGATGAGGGAGAGCTCCTCGACCCGGACCGACAGCTGGTCCGTCGCGTGCAGGCCGTGCTCGACCGCCAGGTCGTCCAGCAGGTCGAGGAGGGTGCGGCCCTCCTCCTTGAGCTGGGAGGCCAGTTCCGTGATAAGCAGCGCGGCCGTGATGCCGTCCTTGTCGCGCACGCCCTCGGGGTCCACGCAGTAGCCGAGGGCCTCCTCGTAGCCGTAGCGCAGGCCCTCGACGCGGGCGATCCACTTGAAGCCGGTGAGGGTCTCGACGTGCGGGAGGCCCGCCTTCTCGGCGATGCGGCCGAGGAGGGACGACGAGACGATCGACTCCGCGAAGGTGCCGGTCGCTCCGCGGCGGACCAGGTGGGCGGCGAGCAGGGCGCCGACCTCGTCGCCGCGCAGCATGCGCCAGTCGGTGCCGTCGGTGCCCTCGGGTGCGTCCTGTACGGCGACCGCGCAGCGGTCCGCGTCCGGGTCGTTGGCGATGATCAGGTCCGGGGCGGCTTCGCCGGAGAGCGCGCGTGCCGTAGCGAAGGCCAGGTCCATCGCGCCGGGCTCCTCCGGGTTGGGGAACGCGACGGTCGGGAACTCCGGGTCGGGGTCGGCCTGCTCCGCGACGAGGACGGGTGCCGGGAAGCCGGCGCGGGCGAAGGCGGCGAGGAGTACGTCCTTGCCGACGCCGTGCATCGCCGTGTAGACCGTGCGGGCCGTGCGGGGGGAGCCCTCGGAGAGGACGGCGTCCGTGCGGGCCAGGTAGGCGTCCAGGACGCTGTCGTCGAGGGTGTCCCAGCCCTCGGTGGGGCGCGGGACGGTGGTGAGGGACGGGACGGCGGCGATCTCCGCCGCGATGTCGGCGTCCGCCGGGGGGACGATCTGGGAGCCGTCGCCGAGGTAGACCTTGTAGCCGTTGTCGCGGGGCGGGTTGTGGCTGGCCGTGACCTCCACGCCGGCGACCGCGCCGAGGTGCCTTATCGCGAAGGCGAGCACGGGGGTCGGTAGGGGGCGGGGGAGGACGGCCGCGCGCAGGCCGGCGCCGGTCATGACGGCGGCGGTGTCCTGGGCGAAGTCGTGGGACTTGTGGCGGGCGTCGTAGCCGATGACGACGAGGCCGTCGTCGTGGCCCTGTTTCTTCAGGTACGCGGCGACGCCGGCCGCCGCGCGGATGACGACCGAGCGGTTCATGCGCATGGGGCCGGCGCCGAGTTCGCCGCGGAGGCCGGCGGTGCCGAACTGGAGGGTGCCGCTGAAGCGGGCGGCCAGTTCGGTGTGGTCCCCGGCCTCGATGAGACGGGCGAGTTCGGTGCGGGTGTCCGGGTCGGGGTCCTCGGTGAGCCACGCCTGGGCCTGTGCGATGAGTTCGTCGTGCACGGTGTGGGGTCAGCCTCTCCGGTGTGGTGACGTGCGGTGTGCCTGAGGTGCGGTTTGCCTGCGGCGGGGTGTGCCTGCCGTGCGGTTCGCCTGCGGCGGGGTGGGGTGCGCGTTCTTCGCCTGGCGCCGGGGGTGGGTCGGGGCCGCGCCGGGGGGTGTCCGTCCTCGGAACGGCGCGATGGGGTCGGATACCGACTAACCCCCTGTCGACGCGCCAACCGCTGCGGGCGGACACCCCCCGACACGGCCCCTTGCGTACGACGGCGGGTGCGGGCGCGTCCCCATGGCTGTGCGCCCCTGGGGGCGCGGGGAACTGCGCGACCGGCCACCACGGGCCCGCAGCCGCGAATCGCTCAGAGACGACCCAGGACCTGCGCGAGCAGGGAGCCCATGCGGGTCGCGGAGTCGCGGCCGGCCTGGAGGACCTCCTCGTGGTTCAGGGGCTCGCCCGTCATGCCCGCGGCGAGGTTGGTGACGAGGGAGATGCCCAGGACCTCGGCGCCCGCCTCGCGCGCGGCGATCGCCTCGAGGACCGTCGACATGCCCACCAGGTCCGCACCGATGACCCGGGCCATACGGATCTCGGCCGGGGTCTCGTAGTGCGGGCCGGGGAACTGGGCGTAGACGCCCTCCTCCAGCGTGGCGTCGACCTCCTTGCACAGGGCCCGCAGGCGCGGGGAGTACAGGTCGGTGAGGTCGACGAAGTTCGCGCCGATGATGGGGGAGGTGGCGGTGAGGTTGATGTGGTCGCTGATGAGGACCGGCTGGCCGGGGCGCATGCCCTCGCGCAGGCCGCCGCAGCCGTTGGTGAGGACGACCGTCTTGCAGCCGGCCGAGACGGCGGTGCGGACGCCGTGGGCTACCGCGGCCACCCCCCGGCCCTCGTAGTAGTGCGTACGGCCCAGGAAGACCAGGGCGCGCTTGTTGCCGATCCGGTACGAGCGGATCTTGCCGCCGTGGCCCTCCACCGCCGGGGGCGGGAACCCGGGGAGCTCGGTGACCTGGAACTCGGCCTCGGGGGCGCCCAGCGCGTCCACGGCCGGGGCCCAGCCGGAGCCCATCACGAGGGCGACGTCGTGGGTCTCGGCGCCGGTCAGTTCGCGCAGGCGGGCCGCGGCGGCGTCGGCGGCGGCGTGGGGGTCGCCCTGGATGTCGTCCGGAAGAAGAGATGCGTTCACGCCGATGAGGGTAGCCGCTGTTTGCCTACGCGCGTAGATGGCGGAGCTCACGGGGTGGCGATCGTTGTGTTGTCGTTTCCGACGAGGGAGTGTCGCGCGGGCCGCCCTCAGCAGGGGCGCTTGCGGAGCTCCATCACGTAGTCGTGCGGAGCGCCGGCCGACTCGGCCGCGTCGGCGATCTCGCCCAGGTAGCGGGCGGAGGGCAGGCCGCCCTCGTAGGCGTTCAGGGCGAAGGCCCAGGCGGATTCCTCACCGTCCAGGGTGTGGACCCGTACGCGGGTACGACGGTAGATGTCGAGGCCCACGCCCTCCCAGCGGTCGAGGGACTCCTCGTCCATCGGGGCGATGTCGTAGAGGGAGACGAAGACCTGGGAGAGCGGGTCCTCCACGATGGTCGGCAGAGCGCCCTCCCAGCCCATGTGCTCGCCGCCGAAGGTCAGTCGCCATCCGTTCAGCCAGCCGGTGGCGCGCAGCGGCGAGTGCGGGGCGCGGCGGGACATCAGCCGCGCGTCGAGGTTGCCGGCGTACGCGGCGTAGAGCGACATGGGGGAAGGGTACGGCAGCGGCCCCGGCGTCACTGTCGTAACAACAGGCGCACCGGCGGGGCCCCGGGGCGGTGGCACGCCGGGCGGTGCGGGACAATGGAGTACGTGACTCGGATCGTGATCATCGGTGGCGGACCCGGCGGATACGAAGCGGCCCTGGTGGCCGCTCAACTCGGCGCGGAGGTGACCGTCGTCGACTGCGACGGTCTGGGCGGGGCGTCGGTGCTCACCGACTGCGTGCCGTCGAAGACCCTGATCGCTACGGCCGAGGTGATGACCACCTTCGACTCCTCCTACGAGGAGCTGGGGATCATCGTCGCCGACGACACCCCTCCCATGGAGCAGACCGCCCGGGTCGTGGGTGTCGACCTGGGCAAGGTCAACCGGCGTGTGAAGCGGCTCGCGCTCGCCCAGTCGCACGACATCACCGCCGCCGTGACGCGTGCCGGGGCGCGTGTCATGCGCGGGCGCGGGCGGCTTGAGGGCATGCAGGCGCTCGACGGGTCGCGCAAGGTCGTGGTGCGCACCGCCGACGGGAGCGAGGAGACGCTCACGGCTGACGCCGTGCTCATCGCCACCGGCGGGCACCCCCGTGAGCTGCCCGACGCCCTGCCCGACGGTGAGCGGATCCTGAACTGGACGCAGGTGTACGACCTCGACGAGCTGCCCGAGGAGCTCATCGTGGTCGGATCCGGTGTGACCGGTGCCGAGTTCGCCGGTGCCTACCAGGCGCTCGGGTCGCGGGTGACGCTCGTGTCGTCGCGCGACCGGGTGCTGCCGGGTGAGGACCCGGACGCGGCCGCCGTGCTGGAGGACGTCTTCCGGCGGCGCGGCATGAACGTCATGGGGCGTTCCCGGGCCCAGTCCGCCAAGCGGGTCGGGGACCGGGTCGAGGTCACCCTCGCCGACGGGCGGGTCATCACCGGCTCGCACTGCCTCATGGCCGTCGGTGCCGTGCCCAACAGCGCGGGCATGGGCCTGGAGGACGCCGGCGTCCGGCTGCGCGAGTCCGGCCACATCTGGACCGACAGGGTCTCGCGCACGACCGCTCCGGGCGTGTACGCCGCCGGTGACGTGACCGGCGTGTTCGCCCTGGCCTCCGTGGCCGCCATGCAGGGCCGCATCGCCATGTACCACTTCCTGGGCGACGCCGTGGCCCCGCTGAACCTCAAGACGGTCTCGTCGAACGTCTTCACCGACCCGGAGATCGCCACCGTCGGCTACACCCAGGCCGACGTCGACGGCGGGAAGATCGACGCCCGGGTCGTGAAGCTGCCTCTGCTGCGCAACCCGCGCGCGAAGATGCAGGGCATCCGCGACGGCTTCGTCAAGATCTTCAGCCGGCCGGGCACGGGCATCGTGGTGGGCGGTGTCGTCGTCTCACCGCGCGCCTCGGAACTGATCCACCCCATCTCGATCGCGGTCGACAACAATCTGACAGTCGAACAGATCGCGAACGCGTTCACCGTCTACCCCTCGCTTTCGGGCTCGATCGCCGAGGTGGCACGCCAGTTGCACACCCGCAAGGAGAACGGCGACGGCTGAGGCCGGAACCGACTCCTCCCTGGTCACGGGGAGTGTTCGACCATTCGTACGGCATAGGCGGCGGGACTAAGCCCTATACCACTTCCCGCTGCCCGGTGCGAACATCTTCTGCTATTCAGCGCAAACTGCTGAAAGCAGACGGTCGCTGGCGTTACTGTCAGTTTCGTGTTCGCTGCAGAACGTCGCCAATTGATCCTCGAAATGGTGCGAGCGAACGGGGCCGTGTCGCTCCGTGAGCTCGCCCGCGTCGTCCAGACCTCCGAAGTGACCGTACGGCGGGACGTGCGCGCGCTGGAGGCAGAAGGACTCCTCGACCGCCGGCACGGCGGTGCGGTACTGCCGGGCGGTTTCACGCGGGAGTCCGGCTTTCCGCAGAAGTCTCATCTCGCGACCGCCGAGAAGACCGCCATCGCCGACCTCGCCGCGAACTTCGTGGAAGAGGGGGAGGCGATCGTGGTCGGGGCGGGTACGACGACCCAGGAGCTGGCCCGCCGGCTCGCCCGGGTGCCCGGCCTGACCGTCGTCACCAACTCGCTGCTGGTGGCGCAGGCCCTGGCCCACGCCAACCGGGTCGAGGTCGTGATGACCGGCGGTACGCTGCGCGGTTCCAACTACGCCCTGGTGGGCAGCGGGGCCGAGCAGTCCCTGCACGGGCTGCGGGTGTCCCGGGCGTTCCTGTCCGGGAGCGGGCTGACCGCCGAGCGCGGGCTGTCCACGTCCAACATGCTGTCGGCGTCCGTCGACCGGGCGTTGGTGCAGGCGGCCGCGGAGGTCGTGGTCCTCGCCGACCACACGAAACTCGGCACCGACACCATGTTCCAGACCGTGCCGACGGATCTCATCACGCGCCTCGTCACGGACGAGCCGCCGGCGCATGACGACCGTGCCGCCACGGAGCTCCAGGCGCTTGCCGACCAGGGTGTGCAGATCGCTGTCGCCGGGGGGCAGGGGAGTTCTGCCGGAGCGGGGGCGGGGGGCCCGGGGGGTGATGCCGTCCCGGCACGCCAGCAGCGCCGGGACGTGCCGTTGCCCGGGCCTCGGCGGCAGGTGCCGGGGGCTGGTGGGCAGTTGAGGTCCGCCTCCGCCTCGATGCTGGGAGAGCAGGGGCCCGGGTCCGAGCGGGCGCGGGTGGCTGATCTACGGCGGCGATGACGTCGGTGCTGGCTGAGCCCGTCCGCTTGCTGGCACCCGGCGCTGGTGCTGAGGCCGGGTGGGTCCGCAACCCGGCATAGCGAGGTCCTGCTGCATCTGTGCCGAGGCCAGGTGGGTCCGCAGCCCGGCGTAGCGGGGTGCCGCTCTCCTTGGGACGGGTGCCGCCCCTAGCGGCACGCATGCCCGCAGCGGCGGCGGAACGGGCGTCGACCTCGCCTCCCCGCGGCGCGCGAAGCGAGACGTGCCCCCAGCCCTGGACCTGCGCGGCGCCTGGCGTGCCACGACGCTCCCGCAGCCGCCGGACGACGTAAGGGGTCGTGTCGGGGGGTGTCCGCCCGCAGCGGTTGGCGCGTCAACGGACAGTCAGTCGGTGTGGCACCCCATCGCGCCGTTCCGAGGACGGATACCCCCCGGCGCGGCCCCGACCCAGGACCGAGCCGTGGACGTCCCTCACCCAGTCGGCGCCGCGCCGTACGCGTTCCTCCACGCAGTCGGCGCGGCCCCCAAGCCCGGGGCCGCGCCGAAAGGGTCCGTCCGCCCAGGGGCGGTCAGTCCTTGATCTCGCAGATCGCCGCGCCCGACGTCACCGACGCCCCGATCTCCGCGCTCAGCCCCTTGATCGTGCCCGACCGGTGCGCGTTGAGGGGCTGCTCCATCTTCATGGCCTCCAGGACGACGATCAGATCGCCCTCCTTGACCTCCTGGCCCTCCTCGACGGCCACCTTGACGATGGTGCCCTGCATCGGGGACGCGAGGGTGTCGCCGGAGGCGACGGGCCCCGACTTCTTCGCCGCGCGGCGCTTCGGCTTGGCGCCCGCCGCGAGGCCCGTACGAGCCAGCGACATGCCCAGCGACGACGGCAGGGAGACCTCGAGACGCTTGCCGCCGACCTCGACGACGACCGTCTCGCGGCCCGGCTCCTCGTCCGCGTCCGCGCCGTCCGCCGGCGCGGCGAACGGCTTGATCTCGTTGACGAACTCCGTCTCGATCCAGCGGGTGTGCACTGTGAACGGGTCCGACGAGTCTGTCAGCTCGGGCGCGAACGCCGGGTCCTTCACCACCGCACGGTGGAACGGGATCGCCGTGGCCATGCCCTCGACCTGGAACTCCTCCAGCGCACGGGCGGCCCGCTGCAGGGCCTCCTTGCGCGTGCGGCCGGTGACGATCAGCTTCGCCAGCAGGGAGTCCCACGCCGGGCCGATGACCGAGCCGGACTCGACGCCCGCGTCCAGGCGGACGCCCGGGCCGGACGGCGGGGCGAAGGTGGTGACGGTGCCCGGCGCGGGCAGGAAGTTGCGGCCCGGGTCCTCGCCGTTGATGCGGAACTCGAAGGAGTGGCCGCGCAGCTCCGGGTCGCCGTAGCCGAGCTCCTCGCCGTCGGCGATGCGGAACATCTCCCGCACGAGGTCGATGCCGGCGACCTCCTCGGTGACCGGGTGCTCCACCTGGAGGCGGGTGTTGACCTCCAGGAAGGAGATCGTGCCGTCGAGGCCCACGAGGAACTCGACCGTGCCGGCGCCGACGTAGCCGGCCTCCTTCAGGATCGCCTTGGAGGCGGAGTACAGCTCCGCCACCTGCGCGTCGGACAGGAAGGGGGCCGGGGCCTCCTCCACCAGCTTCTGGTGGCGGCGCTGCAGCGAGCAGTCACGGGTGGAGACGACGACCACGTTGCCGTGCTGGTCGGCCAGGCACTGGGTCTCCACGTGCCGCGGCTTGTCCAGGTAGCGCTCGACGAAGCACTCGCCCCGGCCGAACGCGGCGACGGCCTCACGGACCGCCGAGTCGTACAGCTCCGGCACCTCTTCGAGGGTGCGGGCGACCTTCAGACCGCGACCGCCACCACCGAAGGCGGCCTTGATCGCGATCGGCAGGCCGTGCTCCTCGGCGAAGGCCACGACCTCGTCGGCACCGGACACCGGGTCGGGCGTACCGGCCACCAGCGGGGCACCCGCGCGCTGCGCGATGTGCCGGGCGGCGACCTTGTCACCGAGGTCGCGGATCGCCTGCGGCGGCGGGCCGATCCAGATCAGGCCCGCGTCCAGGACCGCCTGCGCGAACTCGGCGTTCTCGGAGAGGAAGCCGTAGCCCGGGTGGATGGCGTCCGCGCCCGACTCGCGGGCGGCGCCCAGCACCTTCTCGATGTCGAGGTAGCTGGTGCCCGGCGTGTCACCGCCCAGGGCGAACGCCTCATCCGCGGCGCGGACATGCAGAGCGTCCCGATCCGGGTCGGCGTAGACGGCCACGCTCGCGATACCGGCATCCCGGCAGGCCCGGGCCACGCGGACAGCGATTTCGCCACGGTTGGCGATGAGCACCTTGCGCACGATTGAGGCTCCCTCCTTGAAACAAGCCGAGTTTAGGGACAGCCGACACGACACTTCGACCCGTCCCCAGTGGTGAGCTTGCCCACACGGAGCGTGATGCGAGGCCCGCTCGACCGGCGAAATCCCTTGTCGCACCGCGGTACGCAGTACTCCTGCGGGAAACCCTAGCCCTCTCCTGTGGTCAAGGTCTCTGTCATCACGTGCTGCGGGCCACTCGGTTTCTTTGTCGAGTCCCTACGAATGGCCCAATGATTCTTTGCCCGCCGCCGGACCCTTGTCCCCCGGTTTACCGGTTAGTAGCGTTCGCGATGTCTTCAAGGGAAGAGGGTGGGCCCGGTGATACGCAGGCCGGTGGCGTGGGTCGTGGCGGTGGTGCTGTTCGCGGAGGCGTTCGGCATCGCGGCGCTGAACTGGTTCCTGGGGATGGTCGTCGACCGGCAGGACATGTCACTGGCCGGGCTGGACCCGCACATGATGTCGGTGTCCTCGAAGATCGGCGGGATCGTCTTCGGTCTCTACTTCGCCCTGTGCGGCCTGGTCGCCCTGCTGGTGGCGCTGCGGGACCGGCCCGCGGCGGGCTTCGGACGGGTGCTGCTGATCAGCGCGGCCGTCGTGCACGGGCTGCTGGGCGCGTTCACCTGGGGCCTCGTCGGCTGGACCGCGTTCCTGTTCATGGTGCTGGTCCTCGCGCTGATCGTGCTGCTGCTGATGACGTACGACCGTCCGGCCGAGCCCGCCGACGCCGCGCCCGAGGGCGGCAAGGGCGGCGACGGGTCCCCGGTCACTTCTCCACCGGCGCCCACAACTCCGTGATGCCCACGCCCAGTTTGGCGAGGAGCCGGCGCAGGAGCGGCAGGCTGATGCCGATCACGTTGCCGTGGTCGCCGTCGATGCCGTCGATGAACGGGGCCGAGCGGCCGTCCAGGGTGAACGCCCCGGCGACGTAGAGGGGTTCGCCGGAGGCGACGTAGGCGGCGATCTCCTCGTCGGTGGGCTCGCCGAAGTGGACGACCGTCGAGGCGGTGGCGGAGACGTAGCGGCTGGCGAGCGTGTCGTAGACGCAGTGGCCGGTCTGCAGGGTGCCGGCCCGGCCGCGCATCGACTTCCAGCGGGCGGTGGCCTCCTCGGCGTCCGCGGGCTTGCCGAGAGCCCGGCCGTCCAGGTCCAGCACCGAGTCGCAGCCGATCACGAGCGCGCCCTTGGCCTCCGGGCGGGCCGCCACGACGGAGGCCTTCGCCTCGGCCAGGGCGAGCGCCAGCTCGGCGGGTGTGGGGGCGGTGACGGCGTCCTCGTCGACGCCGCTCACGATCACCTCGGGGGTGAGACCGGCCTGACGGAGCAGTCCGAGCCGGGCGGGGGACTGGGAGGCGAGGACGAGTCGCCTGCGGCGCTGAGCAGTCATGCGGTCAGGTTAGTCACCCCGGCGGGGCCGGTTCACCTGACGCCGATCACGATCATCACGAGCACCATGGCCAGGGCCAGGAGAACGCTCAGCCGCCGCAGCATGTCCTGCATGTCACGCAGTTCTTCGGGCGGCTCGTTCTCGGGGTCGGACCACAGCATGCCTTCCATGGTCGGACGGGGGGTGGGCCGGCGCCTGAGTACGCGTACTCAACTTGCCGGGCCCACCCCCACGCATCACCCCGGCCAGTAGGTCCGGCCCCACGCCGCCGGCCCCGGCTGGGGCAGGCGGTGGGCCGCGATGCGGGACGGGTCGGACCAGGAATCGCGGGACGTCGGCGCGCCGGGCGGGGCGGCTGCCGCCGCCACGGCGCGGGCCCTGACCACCGCCAGGGCGGCGGCCAGCTCCTCCGGGGTCGGGTTGCCCCGTACGACCTTGATCGTCATGTGGGCCTCCTGGGCTCGCTGCGGGCTAGAGGGGGATGTTGCCGTGCTTCTTCGGAGGCAGGGATTCCCGCTTCGTACGCAGTTGACGCAGACCCCGTACGACGTGCCGGCGGGTCTGCGACGGCCGGATCACGGCGTCGACGTAACCGCGCTCGGCCGCGACGTAGGGGTTGAGGAGGGCGTCCTCGTACTCCTGGATCAGCCGCGCCCGGACCGCCTCCAGATCCTCGCCGTTGGCCTCGGCCTCCGCGATGGTGCGGCGGTGCAGGATGTTGACCGCGCCCTGGGCGCCCATGACGGCGATCTGGGCGGTGGGCCAGGCCAGGTTGAGGTCGGCGCCCAGGTGCTTGGAGCCCATGACGTCGTAGGCGCCGCCGAAGGCCTTGCGGGTGATGATCGTGATGAGCGGGACGGTCGCCTCGGCGTAGGCGTAGATCAGCTTGGCGCCGCGGCGGATGATGCCGTCGTGCTCCTGGTCGACGCCGGGCAGGAAGCCGGGCACGTCGACGAACGTGATGACGGGGACGTTGAAGGCGTCGCAGGTCCGCACGAAACGGGCGGCCTTCTCGCTGGCCTTGATGTCCAGGCACCCGGCGAACTGCATCGGCTGGTTGGCGACGATGCCGACCGGGTGGCCCTCGACCCGGCCGAAGCCGGTGACGATGTTCGGCGCGTACAGCGGCTGCGTCTCGAAGAACTCGGCGTCGTCCAGGACGTGCTCGATCACCGCGTGCATGTCGTACGGCTGGTTCGCGCTGTCCGGCACGATCACGTCCAGCTCGCGGTCCTCGTCGCTGACCTCGAGGTCGGCCTCCTCCGGGAAGGCCGGCGCCTCGGAGAGGTTGTTGGACGGCAGGTACGACAGCAACTGCTTGATGTACTCGATGGCGTCCTTCTCGTCGCCCGCCATGTGGTGGGCGACTCCGGAGGTCGCGTTGTGGGTCCGGGCGCCGCCCAGCTCCTCGAAGCCGACGTCCTCGCCGGTGACGGTCTTGATGACGTCGGGCCCGGTGATGAACATGTGCGAGGTCTGGTCGACCATGACCGTGAAGTCGGTGATGGCCGGGGAGTAGACCGCGCCGCCCGCGCACGGCCCGACGACCAGGCTGATCTGCGGGATGACACCGGAGGCGTGGGTGTTGCGGCGGAAGATCTCGCCGTAGGCCCCGAGCGACGCCACACCCTCCTGGATGCGGGCGCCACCGGAGTCGTTGATCCCGATGACCGGGCAGCCGGTCTTCAGGGCGAAGTCCATGACCTTGACGATCTTCTGGCCGTAGACCTCTCCGAGGGCCCCGCCGAAGACGGTGAAGTCCTGCGAGAACACGGCGACCGGGCGGCCGTCGACGGTGCCGTACCCGGTGACGACCCCGTCGCCGTACGGGCGGTTCTTGTCGAGGCCGAAGTTGGTGGAGCGGTGCCGGGCGAACTCGTCGAGCTCGACGAAGGAACCCTCGTCGAGCAGGAGCTCGATCCGCTCACGGGCCGTCAGTTTGCCCTTGGCGTGCTGCTTCTCGACAGCACGAGCGGAGCCGGCATGTGTCGCTTCCTCGATGCGTCGCTCCAGATCCGCGAGCTTGCCCGCGGTCGTGTGAATGTCGGGCTGCTGCTGCTCTTCCGGCTCGGACATCGGGATGCGGCTCCCTGCCTGCTCAAAAGGGGGACGGTTACTCATCCGTAGAGTAGTGGGGTGCCTCCACATCGGCAGTGCGGCGTTTGCCACACCTAGGGTGGCTTGCATGACGCCGCGAGATGCATCAGAGCCGAACGGGAGCCGGTGGTCGGATCTGGACCGCCCGCCCCTCAACGTCACCGCCCTGCGCCGGGGTCTGGTACGGCCGGGAGGGCTGTGGTCGGAGGTGGACGTGGTGCAGCGCACCGGCTCCACGAACTCCGATCTGGTGGCCCGGGCGGCCAAGGGCGAGGTGACCGAGGGCGCGGTGCTGGTCGCCGAGGCACAGACGGCGGGCCGCGGCCGGCTCGACCGCCAGTGGACGGCGCCGCCGCGCTCCGGCCTGTTCTTCTCCGTCCTGCTCACGCCGAGCGAGGTGCCGGTGGCGCGGTGGGGCTGGCTGCCGCTGCTCACGGGGGTCGCGGTGGCGACGGGCCTGTCGCGGGCGGCGGGCGTGGACACGGCCCTGAAGTGGCCGAACGATCTGCTGGTCACGGTCGGGGGAGCGGAACGCAAGGCCGGCGGGATCCTGGCCGAGCGGGCCGGCGGCGACGGGGTCGTCATCGGGGTCGGCATCAACGTCTCCCTGAAGGACGACGAGCTGCCCGTGCCGACGGCGGGGTCGCTGGGGCTGGCCGGGGCGGTGAGCACGGACCGGGATCCGCTGCTGCGGGGGGTGCTGCGCTCGCTGGAGGAGTGGTACGGCAAGTGGCGCGAGGCCGGGGGAGACCCGGGGCCGAGCGGGTTGCAGGAGGCGTATGCGGCCGGGTGCGCGACGCTCGGGCGGGTGGTGCGGGCGGAGCTGCCGGGAGACCGGGCGCTCGTGGGGGAAGCGGTGGCTGTGGACGGAGACGGGCGGCTGGTGCTGGCGACGGAGGAGGGGATGCAGGAGCCGGTCGGTGCCGGGGACATCGTGCACCTGAGGCCGGCGTGAGCTGAGCCTTGGGCGTGGGCCAGGTGTTTGCAGCCCGTCCGGCGATTGAGGACGAGGCCGTTCAGGCCGGAGCGGGGGTCTGGGGGCGGCAGCCCCCGGAGGGCCCCGGCACCAACGCCGAGCACCGGGCAAACGCCGGGCACCTCACCCCTCGGCTGAACCTGACGGAGTGAGCTGGCGCACACTGCCGTAGAGTTGAGGCCGGTCGATACATGACCGTGACAGATCGGAAGGGCAACACGCGTGACCGTCGACGACTCGGGTTCCGGCGAGGACGCGCAGGGCGCCGACTCCGGCGAGGATCCGCTCGCCCTGCGCCTCGAAGGGCTCATCCTGGGCGCCGAGCGCCGCTACACCCCGTTTCAGGCGGCCCGCAGCGCCGGTGTCTCCATGGAACTGGCCTCCCGCTTCTGGCGGGCCATGGGCTTCGCCGACATCGGCCAGGCCAAGGCCCTCACGGAGGCCGACGTCCTCGCGCTGCGGCGGCTCGCCGGTCTCGTCGAGGCGGGGCTGCTGAGCGAGGCGATGGCCGTCCAGGTGGCCCGGTCCACGGGGCAGACCACCGCGCGGCTCGCCGAGTGGCAGATCGACTCCTTCCTGGAGGGGCTGACCGAGCCGCCCGAGCCGGGCATGACCCGCACCGAGGTCACGTACCCGATCGTCGAGCTGCTCCTGCCCGAGCTGGAGGAGTTCCTCGTCTACGTCTGGCGCCGGCAGCTCGCCGCCTCGGCCGGGCGGGTCGTGCAGGCGGCCGACGACGAGGAGATGGTCGACCGGCGCCTCGCCGTGGGCTTCGCCGACCTGGTCGGCTTCACGCGCCTGACCCGCCGCATGGAGGAGGAGGAGCTCGGCGAGCTCGTCGAGGCCTTCGAGACGACGGCCGCCGACCTGGTGGCGGCGAACGGCGGGCGGCTGATCAAGACCCTCGGCGACGAGGTGCTCTACGCCGCCGACGACGCGGGCACGGCCGCCGAGATCGCCCTGCGGCTGATCGAGACCATGGCGCACGACGAGACGATGCCGGAGCTGCGCGTCGGCATGGCGTTCGGCACGGTGACCACCCGAATGGGTGATGTGTTCGGTACGACCGTCAACCTGGCCTCCCGGTTGACCTCGATAGCTCCGAAGGACGCGGTCCTCGTCGACACCGCCTTCGCCGAGGAGCTGATCCGCACGCAGGACGCCCCGGCCTCGGAGGCGGAGGCGGCCGAGGAGGCCGCCGCGGCGGAGAAGGAGGGCGAGGAGCCCCCGGCGTACCGCTTCGGGCTGCAGCCGATGTGGCAGCGGCCGGTGCGTGGCCTGGGCGTCGTGGAGCCGTGGCTGCTCACGCGCCGGGACGGGGCGCCGTAGCCGCTCGCCGGTTGCCGGCCGGCTGGTCGGCGACGTTCAGCGGCGGCCGACCGGCGTGTCCACGCACAGGCCTATGACCGGCACGCACAGGCCCGGGTCGTGTGGCTTCTTCGGCTCCTCGGGGCGGGGCGGCGGCGCCGGTGTGGTGCGGCTCGGCGGTGCGGGCGGGGTCGGGGCGGGGCGCGGGGCGTCGCCGCCCCTCGAGGCCGTCGGCGCCGGGGCGGGGGCGTTCGGCGTGTCGGGGATGGTCGTGGACGTCGGACCGGCGGCCGTGGCGGTGGCCGGGGCTGCGGCGGTGGCGGACGGGGACGGCCGCGCGCCCTTGGAGACCGGGGAGGCGGGCAGCGTGCCCAGGGCCGTGGGTGACGAGGGACTCGCGTCGGGAACCGCCGGGAAGGTCGCGGCGGTCTGGGTGGCGTCGTCCGTGGCGGTGGTGACCGGGTCCGGGCGGGGCCCGGCCTCGACGGTGCCGGCGTCGGCGCCCGGGCCGGAGGTCAGGCGCACCAGGCTCAGGGCCCCCGCGGCGAGGACGAGGCCGCCGGCGGCAAGCAGGACCTTGCGGGGGCGGGGCTTGCGGTGGCGGCCCCGGACGCGGGGAGGGAAGGGAGCGGCCTCGGCGGGGGCCGGCCGGTGGGCTGCGGGCGGCTCACACCGGAGGGGTGCCGTGGCGGCCCTGCTGTCCTCTGGCGGCTTCGCCGTCGTGTTCGTCGTCATCACGGTCCTTCCCCGGATCGGTCCCTCCCCGTTGCACTTGCGCCCCCTGTGCGCCGTGGGGGACGCACGCTATGCGCTCCCATGGGCGGTTGGGTCGGAGTTGGGGTGATGTCACTCGAACGGGTGGGCGGGGGGTGGCAAAGGGAACCGGACCCGACGGCCCTTTCGCGGGTGGGGTGCGGCTGCGATGATCGATGCGTCGACCTTGTTAACCCGCGTTAACCGGAGGGTGTCATGAGTGAGGAACGGTTCGGGGAGTTCGTGCTGGTGCGGCGGCATGAGCAGGGGCATGTCGCGGAGCTCGTCCTCGACCGGCCCAAGGCCATGAACGCCGTGTCGACGCAGATGGCGCGGTCCATCGCCGGGGCGTGTACGGCGCTGGGGGAGGACCGGGAGGTGCGGGCGGTCGTGCTGACCTCGACGCATGAGCGGGCGTTCTGTGTCGGGGCCGATCTGAAGGAGCGGAACTCCTTCAGTGACACCGATCTGCTGCGGCAGCGGCCGGTGACGCGGGGGGCGTACACCGGGGTGCTGGAGCTGCCGGTGCCGACGGTGGCGGCGGTGCACGGTTTCGCGCTCGGGGGCGGGTTCGAGCTGGCGCTGGCCTGCGACGTGATCGTGGCGGACCGGACGGCGGTCGTGGGGCTGCCGGAGGTGTCGGTCGGGGTGATCCCCGGGGGCGGGGGCACACAGCTGCTGCCGCGGCGGGTCGGGGCGGCCCGGGCGGCCGAGCTGATCTTCTCCGCGCGGCGGGTGGAGGCCGCGGAGGCGGGCGAGTTGGGGCTGGTCGATCAGCTGGTGGAGGAGGGGCGGGACCGGGAGGAGGCCCTGGCCCTGGCGGGGCGGATCGCCGGGAACTCCCCGGTGGGGCTGCGGGCGGCGAAGCGGGCGCTGCGGCTCGGGCAGGGGCTGGATCTGCGGGCCGGGCTGGAGGTCGAGGACGCGGCGTGGCGGACCACGGCGTTCTCGGGGGACCGGGCGGAGGGCGTCGCGGCCTTCAACGAGCGGCGCAAGCCGCAGTGGCCGGGGGAGTAGAAAGCCGGAGTGGACCCGCTGACAACACCGGAGGGAGCTCGGTGACCTCACCGGAGGGGCTCCACTGAGGTCAACGGAGCGGACCCCCGTGACAACAGTCGTCCCCGTTCGCGTCGTAAACAGGTCAGTCTGGCTGGAAACTCCCTAGCCTGGAGTGATGGGTGAGGACAGACGGCTGGCGGCCGTCGTCGCGTTGGCTCAGGGGATGGCGGCCGCGCACGGGTCGCGTGAGGCGTGGCGTGCCGCGGCCGCCGGGGCGTGCCGGGCGCTGGGTGGGAGTTTCGCCGCGCTGTCGGTCTGGGAGCGGGAGCTCGGGCGGCTGAGGGTCCTGGTGAACGTGGGCGAGCTGGCCGAGGGCGAGGAGGAGTTCCCCGAGGACGAGGCCTACCCGGTGCACCAGTTCGCGGAGATCACCGAGTTCCTGCACGAGCAGTGGGCCGGAGGCGGGGAGCCCGACGCGTGGGTGGAGACCGCCGAGGGGCCCGCCGCCGGCCGGGAGCCCGGGTACTGCCATCAGCGGGTCGCCGCCCTGCGCCGCCGGGGCCGCGGCTGCTGCGTCGTCGCGCCCATCGTGCTGCACGGGCGGGCCTGGGGCGAGCTGTATGTCGCGCGTCCGGCCGGAGAGGCCGTCTTCGGGCGGGGCGACGCCGACTTCGCCACGGTCCTCGCCTCCGTCGTGGCCGCCGGCATCGCCCAGACCGAGCGGCTGGAGGAGGCCCGGCGGCTCGCCTTCACCGACTCCCTCACCGGGCTGGCCAACCGCCGAGCCGTGGACGTGCGCCTGGAGCGGGCGATCGAGCGGCACCGCCGGGACGGCGCCGTGGTGAGTCTCGTCGTCTGCGATCTGAACGGGCTCAAGCGGGTCAACGACACCCATGGGCACGCCGCCGGGGACCGGCTCCTGGAGCGGTTCGGATCGGTGCTGTCGCTGTGCGGGGCCATGCTGCCGGGGGCGCTGGCCGCGCGGCTCGGCGGGGACGAGTTCTGTCTGCTCGCGGTCGGGCCGCCCGCCGACCAGGTCGTGAAGGCGGCAGGCGAACTGTGCCGCAGAGCCGCCGAGTTGGAGCTCGGGGACGGGGTGGCCTGCGGGGTCGCGTCCACCGAGGACCCGATCGGGCCGGTGCGCTCCGCCCGGCGGCTGTTCCGGCTCGCCGACGCCGCCCAGTACCGGGCCAAGGCCGAGCGGGCGGACAGGCCGGTGGTGGCGGGCCGGGCCGGGCCCGACGATCCCGTCGTACGGCTCGCGGACGAGCCGTCCCAGGAGGAGGGCGGGGAGCGCCGGCGGTTCCGCGGCCGGCACGCGCCCTGACCTGGTCCGGGGGCGTGACCGGTGCCCGGCGGTGTGACCGGTGGCCGGTGGTGTGTCACGTATTCGGTAAGGGGTGAACGCCGCCCCCAGTGGTGACATCATCGAATTCACTGCGTACGCTCCTGAATATGGATATGCACACTGTGGTGGTGGGGACGTCCGGGGTGACCGCGTCCGACGTGCTCGCCGTGGCGCGCGGCGGCGCCCGCGTCGAGCTCTCCGAGGAGGCCGTGGCCGCCCTCGCCGCGGCCCGCGAGATCGTGGACGCGCTGGCGGCCAAGCCGGACCCCGTGTACGGCGTGAGCACCGGCTTCGGTGCCCTGGCGACCCGGCACATCAGCCCGGAGCTGCGCGCGCAGCTCCAGCGCAACATCGTCCGCTCGCACGCCGCCGGGATGGGCCCGGCCGTGGAGCGGGAGGTCGTCCGCGCGCTGATGTTCCTGCGGCTGAAGACCGTCTGCTCCGGGCACACCGGCGTCCGGCCCGAGGTCGCGCAGACCATGGCCGACCTCCTCAACGCCGGGATCACCCCCGTCGTGCACGAGTACGGCTCCCTCGGCTGCTCCGGCGACCTCGCGCCGCTGTCCCACTGCGCGCTGGCGCTCATGGGCGAGGGCGACGCCGAGGGCCCCGACGGCGTCGTACGCCCGGCCGCCGAACTCCTCGCCGCGCACGGCATCCAGCCGGTCGAACTGCGCGAGAAGGAGGGCCTCGCCCTCCTCAACGGCACCGACGGCATGCTCGGCATGCTGGTGATGGCCCTGGCCGACCTGGAGACGCTCTACCGGTCCGCCGACGTCACCGCCGCCCTGTCCCTGGAGGGCCTGCTCGGCACCGACAAGGTCCTCGCCCCCGAACTGCACGCCATCCGGCCCCACCCGGGGCAGGCCGCCAGCGCCGCCAACATGCTGGCCGTGCTGAAGGGGTCCGGCCTGACCGGGCACCACCAGGACGACGCCCCGCGCGTCCAGGACGCCTACTCGGTGCGCTGCGCCCCGCAGGTCGCCGGCGCCGGGCGGGACACCATGGCCCACGCCCGGCTGGTCGCCGACCGCGAGCTGGCGGCCGCCGTGGACAACCCCGTCGTGCTGCCCGACGGGCGCGTGGAGTCCAACGGCAACTTCCACGGGGCGCCCGTCGCCTACGTCCTGGACTTCCTCGCCATCGCCGCCGCCGACCTCGGCTCCATCGCGGAGCGGCGCACCGACCGGCTGCTCGACAAGAACCGCAGCCACGGCCTGCCGCCGTTCCTCGCCGACGACGCCGGTGTGGACTCGGGCCTGATGATCGCTCAGTACACGCAGGCCGCTCTGGTGAGCGAGCTGAAGCGGCTCGCCGTACCGGCGTCCGCCGACTCGATCCCGTCCTCCGCGATGCAGGAGGACCACGTCTCGATGGGCTGGTCGGCGGCGCGCAAGCTGCGCACGGCCGTCGACAACCTCACCCGGGTGCTCGCCATCGAGCTCTACGCCGCCACGCGCGCGGTGGAGTTGCGCGAGGGCCTGACCCCGGCGCCCGCGTCGCAGGCGGTCATCGACGCCGCGCGGGAGGCGGGAGTCCAGGGCGCCGGGCCGGACCGGTTCCTCGCGCCCGACCTCGCCGCGGCGGACGCGTTCGTGCGTGACGGGCGGCTGCTGGCCGCGGTCGAGAAGGTCACCGGGCCGCTCCAGTAGGGCCGCAGGGGTCCCGTCGTCCGGCGGGGCCCCGCGTCAACGGCCGTCAGAAACCGAGCCGTTCCCGGCGCACCGAGTACACGACGAACCCGGCGCCCAGCGTGAGGCAGAAGGTCCCGCCGATCACGTACGGCGTGCTGTCGAAGCTGCCGGTGTCGGCGAGGCGGGTGCCGGTGACGGAGGTGTCCGCGGTCGTCGCCGCGATCCGGGCCTGCTCCGTGACCTGCGGCGACGGGCTCGTCGAGACCGCGTCTCTCACCGGGGAGTCCGACGTCGCGTTGGCGGACGGGACGAACCACAGGGCGCCCAGCAGGGACGCCGCGGCGGTGGCGGTCAGCAACGGGCGGCGAGCGGATGACACGGAATATCGATCCCCTTGTGGCGTCGGCGAATTGGCCGTGTGGGGCGATGTTAGTGAAAGTCGCGGGTCACGGGAAAGTCACGGGAGGGCCTGCACGTACGCTCCCGCCATGAGCACTCCAGAGACATCACGGTTTGTACGGCTTCGGGTGGAACTCGTTCTCGAGGTCGACGACGCGGACGCGGTCACCAAGTCCGCGCTGCGCCGGATCGCCGACGAGGCGGAGATGCCGGCGGCGGAGCGAGCCCACGCCGAGGGCGCTGTGACGGAAGACACTGCGGAGGCCCTCGCGTACCTCGTGGATCCGTTCGACCTGGTCAGCCAGGTGCCGGGGGTCGAGCTCCAGCAGGCCTCCTGGAGCAGTGAACGGATTGACTACGACCCCGATTCGCCGGACTGGGACCTCGACGAGGATGATGGCGACGACAGCGACGGCTGAGCTGTCCGGAACTCGTGACCCCGGGCGGCAACCGCCGCCCGGGGTCTTCGCGTCTCAAGCGGCGCACCGACCGCACCCGTAACGACCGGCCCCGTCCGTCACGGACGTGGTGATCCCCACACCTGCGCGACCTGGGGAACCGGATGACCCGGTCGTAGCGTTGAAAGTTCCGGATGAGGACTCACGAGTCCCGGCGAGGGCGCGCGAGTCCCGGTGAGGACTCACGGGTCGCGACGGGGGCACTCACGTTCTCGACGGGGACACTCGGGGTTTTGGGGAAATCGGCAACGATGGAGAAGCGTGTGATGACGGTCAGTAAGCGGCGCAAAGGCCTGACGGTCGCGTCCGCACTGCTCGGCGGAGTGCTGATGCTCTCGGCGTGTTCCGGAGGCGACGACAGCGCCTCCGGCGGCGACGGAGGCGACAGCTCCCAGTCGAAGGTCGACGAGGCCGCGGCGAAGAAGACCTCCGAGGCCCAGATCAAGATCACGCCCGAGGACGGCTCGGACAACGCCTCCATCAACAACTCCGCCGCCGTCACCGTGAGCAAGGGCACGCTCACCGCCGTGAAGATGACGTCGTCGGAGGGCGCGGAGGTCAGCGGCCAGATATCCGCCGACAAGACCAGCTGGAAGCCGACCGCCCAGCTGGAGCGGTCCACCACCTACAGGCTCGCGGCCGAGGCGAAGGACTCCGACGGTCGCGTCGCCCACGAGAACGCCTCGTTCACCACGGTCTCCCCGGCCAACAGCTTCATCGGCAACTTCACGCCGGACGACGGCACCACCGTCGGCGTTGGCATGCCGGTCTCGATCAACTTCGACAAGGCGATCACCAACAAGGCCGCGGTCCAGAAGGGCGTCGAGGTCAGCACGACCAGCGGCCAGGAAGTCGCCTGCCACTGGTTCAACGCCAACCGCATGGACTGCCGGCCCGAGGACTACTGGCAGGAAGGCTCCACCGTCACGCTGAAGCTCGCGCTCGACGGTGTCGAGGGTGCCAAGGGCGTCTTCGGCGTCCAGCAGAAGACGGTCACCTTCAAGATCGGCCGCAACCAGGTCTCCTACGTCGACGCGAAGACCAAGCAGATGAAGATCACGCAGGACGGCAAGACCGTCCGCACGATCCCGATCTCCGCCGGCTCGCCCGAGAACAAGACCTACGAGGGCATCATGGTCATGTCCGAGAAGTTCAAGGAGACGCGCATGAACGGCGCGACCGTGGGCTTCACGGACGACGACGGCAAGGGCGAGTACGACATCAAGGACGTGCCGCACGCCATCCGCCTCTCCAGCTCGGGCACGTTCATCCACGGCAACTACTGGGGCGCGAAGTCCATCTTCGGCAGCGTGAACACCAGCCACGGCTGTGTCGGTCTGCAGGACGCCAAGGGCGCGAACGACCCGAACACCCCGGGCGCGTGGTTCTTCAAGAACTCGATGCTCGGTGACGTGGTGGTCGTCGAGAACACCGGCGACAAGACGGTCGCGCCGGACAACGGCCTCAACGGCTGGAACATGGGCTGGGCCGACTGGAAGGCCGGTTCCGCGGTCTGACGGTCCGCCGGCTCCCTCGACGCAAGGCCGCCGCCCACCCCGGACACACGGGGTGGGCGGCGGCCTTTCGTCCGTTCCCCGCTCTTCTCATCCAGCTCTTATGCGCACCTCAAGTCCTCATCACGGACCGTCCTTAGCTTGCCGCCATGTTCTTCACCTACCTGAGGCGCGAGTTGCGCCGCCGCAGAAGGGCGGCTCTCGTCGTCGCCTCCGGACTCGCGCTCGGTATCGCGCTGGTCATCGTCGTCACGTCCGTGTCCGCCGGCATGGGCAGGGCGCAGGACAAGGTCCTCCAGTCGCTGTACGGGCTGGGCACGGACCTGACCGTCACCAAGGCCGCGGCCCCGGCCGGGAGCAGCTCCGAACGGCCGCGCTTCCGCTTCGACGCCCAGGACGACGACTCGGGCGGTGAGCAGAGCAGCGACCGTGTCATGGTGCAGGGCTTCCAGACCCTGGCGGCATCGACGGTGGGCAAGGTCGGCGCGCAGAGCGGCGTCGCGGACGCGGTGGGCGGGCTGAGCCTCCAGGTCGTCAAGGTCAGCGGGGCGTTCACCCGCGGCCGGTTCGAGCAGGGGGAGAGCGGCGGCGGGCAGGGCGGCGGCCCGGGCGGGGCCCAGCCCTCGCCGCAGGGCCGGGTGGAGGGCGGCGGCGCCGACTTCGACGTCAACTCCTGCTCCGTCTACGGCACCGACGTCACCAAGCCGGCCCTCGGCCCGCTGACCTCCTCGAAGATCACCAGCGGCCGGACGTTCACGACGAGCGAGACGAACGCGAAGGTCGCCGTGGCGGACGCGGCGTACGCCAAGGAGAAGAAGCTCAAGGCGGGCTCCACCGTCACCGTCAAGAGCACCGAGTTCACGGTGGTCGGCATCGCCACGGCCGACAGCGGGGACGCGGCCGCCGACCTCTACGTCCCGCTGAAGCGGGCGCAGACGCTCGCCGGCGCCGAGGACAAGGTCACCACGATCTACGTCAAGCCACCGACTCGCAGCGGATCGACAGCGTCAAGTCGGAGATCGGGAAGAACGTCCCGGGCACGACGGTCACCACCTCCGCCGACCTCGCCGACACCGTCTCCGGCTCGCTGTCCACGGCCTCCTCCCTCGCCGCGAGCGTCGGTAAGTGGCTGTCGATCGTGGTCCTCGTGGCCGCGTTCCTCGTCGCGGGCCTGCTGACGTCCTCGGCGGTCTCCCGCCGGGTGCGCGAGTTCGGCACGCTCAAGGCGCTGGGCTGGAAGTCCGGCCGGGTGACGCGGCAGGTCGTCGGCGAGGCGGTGGTGAACGGCCTGGTGGGCGGTGCGCTGGGGATCGCGCTGGGGCTGGCGGGGGCGTACGCCGTGACGGCCGTGAGTCCCACGCTGCAGGCCCAGTTGGGCGGGGGCGGCGGGGGCGAGGGCTTCCGGGGCGGCATCGGCGGCCCGGGCCGTGCGGCGGCCACGAAGACCCTCGATGTCGCCCTCACCGCACCGGTGAGCCTGACGACGATCGCCCTGGCGGTGGCCCTGGCCGTGACGGGCGGCCTGATCGCGGGAGCCTTCGGCGGCTGGCGGGCTTCCCGGCTGCGCCCGGCGGACGCGCTGCGGCGGGTGGAGTAGGCGCCTCCCTCAGTCCGATGGCACGAGCACGGACCTCAGGGGCGCGGGGCTGTATCGCTACGCGGCTCCGCCGCGTGAGCGCGAACGCCCCCTAGGCACCCGCACTCTCCGGCGGCATCCACCGACCCAGGGGCGCGGGGCTGTATCGATATGCGGCTCCGCCGCGTGAGCGCGAACGCCCCCTAGGCACCCGCACTCTCCGGCGGCATCCACCGGCCCAGGGGCGCGGGGCTGTATCGATATGCGGCTCCGCCGCGAGAGCGCGAACGGCCCCCACGCACCCGCACTCTCCGGCGGCATCCACCGACCCAGGGGCGCGGGGAACTGCGCGAACACCCCCACGCACCCGCACTCGACGAATTACCCCAGGAGCCCACACATGTACGAACTCAGAGCTCTCACCAAGCACTACACCCGTTCCAAAGACACCGTCCAAGCCCTCGACGGCATCGACCTCACCATCCCCGACGGCGACCGCCTGGTCATCCAGGGCCCCACCGGCGGTGGAAAGTCCACGCTGCTCCAGATGCTCGGCGGCCTGGACCGGCCCACTTCCGGCGAGATCGTCCTGGACGGCACCGACCTCGCCGCACTGCCGGAGGCCAGACTGACCCGGGTGAGAAGCGAAAGCATCGGCTTCGTCTTCCAGTCCTTCAACCTCATCCCGACGCTCACCGCGCAGGAAAACGTGGAGACCGCCCTCGTCCCCCTCGGCGTCAAGCCGAAGCAGCGGCGCGAACAGGCCGCCGAAGCACTGAAGTCGGTCGGTCTCGGCGAGCGCCTCGCGCATCTGCCCGGCGAGATGTCCGGCGGTCAGCAGCAACGCGTGGCCATCGCCCGGGCCTTGGTGAAACAACCGAAGGTACTCCTCGCCGACGAACCCACCGGAAATCTGGACGAGTCGATGCGCGACGAGATCATGGACGTACTCGAACGCATGTGGGAGGAGCTCGGCCTCACCTTTGTGATGGTCACCCACGACTCGGCGATAGCGAAGAAGGCGCCGCGTGTGGCGACGATCCGCAAGGGCCGTATCTCTGTCAAGGAGAACGCGCGTGCGTAACCACGCGGCCCTGTAACGGAGTTCCGTCGGCCGTGTAACAGTCGGCCGACGGAATTCTTGCCGTCCTCTCATCTATTGAGCGGCTGATCACCCGTCGGCATACTGCGTATACCGGGGGGTGTACGGGCACGCGTACGAGACCACCCCCGGCCGGGTGAACGGGGAATTCACCCGGTTCTTCTGCAAGGGGGAAACTTGCGCAGACAAGTGAAAAGGGCGTATGCGGCCACAGTCGCCACAGCGGCGGCCGTAGCGCTGGCGGCGGGTATGACCAGCCCGGCGTCGGCCAACGGCGAGCAGGCGGCGGCGTCCGCCAAGCCGGCGTCCCTCACCGCCAAGCACCGCATCACACTCATCACCGGCGACCGCGTCGTGCTGGACGCCAAGGGCCGTGTCATCGGCCTGGAACACGCCAAGGGCCGCGAGAAGGTACCCGTCCAGATCCGCAAGGTCGACGGCCACACCCTCGTCATCCCGGCCGACGCGGCCCGCCTGGTCGCCACCGGCAAGCTCGACCAGCGGCTCTTCGACGTCACCGAGCTCAACAAGTCCGCGACCCGCAAGGCCCAGAAGAAGGGCCTGAAGGTCATCGTCGGCTACCGGGGCAGCGCCGCCGCCACCAAGGCCGACGTCCGCGAGGCCGGCACCCTGAGCCACGCGCTGAAGTCCGTGAACGCGGACGCCGTGCAGACGCCGCAGCAGGACACGCCCGAACTCTGGGACGCGGTCACCAACGGCGAGAAGACCGCCTCCGGTATCGCGCACGTCTGGCTCGACGGCGTCCGCAAGGCCAGCCTCGACAAGTCCGTCCCGCAGATCGGCGCCCCCAAGGCCTGGTCGGCCGGCTTCGACGGCAAGGGCACCAAGATCGCCGTCCTGGACACCGGTGTCGACGCCACCCACGACGACCTCAAGGGTCAGGTGGTCGGCGCCAAGAACTTCACCACCTCGCCCGACGCCTCCGACAAGGTCGGCCACGGCACGCACGTCGCGTCCATCGCGGCCGGCACGGGCAAGAAGTCCGGCGGCACGTACAAGGGCATCGCGCCCGGCGCGAAGATCCTCAACGGCAAGGTCCTCGACGACGGCGGCTTCGGCAGCGACTCCGAGATCCTCGCCGGCATGGAGTGGGCCGCCGCCGAGGGCGCCGACGTCATCAACATGAGCCTGGGCGGCGGCGACACGCCCGCGATCGACCCGCTGGAAGCGGCGGTGAACAAGCTGTCCGACGACAAGGGCGTCCTGTTCGCCATCGCGGCCGGCAACGAGGGCGACTTCGGCGAGCAGACCGTCGGCTCCCCGGGCAGCGCCGCCGCGGCCCTGACCGTCGGCGCGGTCGACGACAAGGACGTGCTGGCGGACTTCTCCAGCCGCGGCCCCGGCATGGACGGCGCCCTCAAGCCCGACGTGACCGCGCCCGGCGTGGACATCACCGCGGCCTCCGCCCCGGGCAACCTGATAGCCCAGGAGGTCGGCGAGAAGCCGGCCGGCTACATGACGATCTCCGGTACGTCGATGGCGACCCCGCACGTCGCGGGCGCGGCGGCGATCCTCAAGCAGCAGCACCCGGACTGGAAGTACGCCGAGCTGAAGGGCGCCCTCACCGGCTCCACCAAGGGCGGCAAGTACACCCCGTTCGAGCAGGGTTCGGGCCGGATCCAGGTCGACAAGGCCATCAAGCAGTCCGTGATCGCCGAGCCGGTCTCCGTGAGCTTCGGGGTGCAGCAGTGGCCGCACACCGACGACAAGCCGGTCACCAAGGAGCTGACGTACCGCAACCTCGGTACGAAGGACGTCACGCTGAAGCTGACGTCGACGGCCACCAACCCCAAGGGCCAGGCCGTCCCGTCCGGCTTCTTCAAGCTCGGCGCCACCTCGGTGACGGTCCCGGCCGGCGGCAAGGCCTCCGTGCCGTTCACCGTCAACACCAAGCTCGGCGGCACGGTCGACGGCGCGTACTCGGCGTACGTGACGGCGACGGGCGGCGGCCAGACCGTCCGCACGGCGGCCGCGGTGCAGCGCGAGGTCGAGTCGTACGACCTGACGCTGAAGTTCCTCGACCGCGACGGCAAGGCGGCGAAGAACTACAGCGCCGACCTGACCGGCATAACCGGCCTGGGCAAGGGCAAGGGGGCCGCGCCGTACGACGAGGACGGCACCGTCACCACCCGTGTCCCCAAGGGCACCTACGTCCTCAACACCAACATCTACGTGGGCGACGACCCCGAGAAGTTCGAGGGCGTCGACTGGCTCGCCCAGCCCAAGCTGAACCTCACCAAGAACACGACGATCACGCTGGACGCCCGCAAGGCCAAGCCGGTGGACATCACCGTCCCGGCCACCGGCGTCACATCGGAGTTCGCCTCGGCCGACTACACGGTGGAGAGCGGTGACAGCAGCTACGGCTTCGGCTGGTGGCTGGACTCCTACGACGGCTTCCGCAGCGCCCACGTCGGCCCGCAGATCACCGACGGTTCGGTGACCCAGCAGTGGGACGGCCACTGGTCCAAGGGCAGCAAGGAGGAGTACAACACCGTCGCCGGCGGCAAGGTCAAGCAGCTCGCCACCGGCTTCACCAAGCACTACAAGGCGAGCGAGCTCGCCACGGTGAAGGCGGGTCTCGGCGCCGCGGCGAGCGGCAAGAAGGGCTCGGTCAACGCGGTGGGCTGGATGCCGTGGAGCTCCAGCGCCTCCTCGATCGGCATGCAGCAGACCCTGCCCGGCACCCGGACGCTCCACCTGTCCGCGCAGGGCGGCGTGAAGTGGCAGCTGGAGTTCGCCCAGTCCGGCGGTGTGGACGCGGACGGCTTCCCGGTCGACGAGGCCGCCTACGCGATGGGCACGCACACATTCGCCGCCGGCAAGAGCTACTCCAAGACCGTCAACACGGCCGTCTTCGGGCCGCGTCTGACCGGCGACTTCGGCGTCATCCGCGAGGGCAACCAGATCTACGGTTCCCTGCCGCTGTTCGCCGACGGCAAGGGCAACGTGGGCTACTCGACGTTCTCCGCGGTCGACACGACCCTGTACCGCAACGGCACCAAGGTCGGCAGCAACAACGACCCGCTGTTCGGTGACAAGCAGTTCAAGGTCCCGTCCGCCGACGCCGAGTACAAGCTGACGACGTCGGTCAAGCGCAGCGTCAAGGTCGCGGCGGCCTCCACCCGTGTCGACGCCAGCTGGACGTTCCGCTCGAAGAAGACCAACAGCATCACGAAGCTGCCCGTCTCCACGGCCCGCTTCGGCGCGACCACCGGCCTGGACAGCAAGGTCCCGGCCGGCAAGACCGTCAAGGTCCCGGTCACCGTCGAGGGCGCGGCCAAGGGCGGCAACCTCAAGTCCCTGTCGGTGTACGTGTCGTACGACTACGGCAAGACCTGGAAGAAGCTCACCGTCAAGGGCGGCAAGGTGAGCGTCAAGAACCCGGCGAAGGGGAAGGCCATCTCCTTCCACGCCAAGATCGCCGACAAGAAGGGCAACAAGTCGACGATCTCGATCTACAACGCGTACTACGGCAAGTAAGCGGTAGCGCGCACGCGTTGACGGCCCGTCGGAAGCCCCCGCTTCCGGCGGGCCCGTCGCATCAGTAGGGTCCTCGCATGACCGCCGCAGTGACCGCCATGATCACCGCCGTCGTGGGTGTCCTCGGCACACTCCTCGCGCCGGTGCTCGGCCGGCGGCTCTCCGCACGGCAGCGCGAGGAGGAGACCCGGGCCGAGGATCAGCGACGCCGGTTCGAGGAGCGCAGGGACGCGTACACGGCCATGAACAGGGCCTCACGCCAGTTCCACACCCTCCTGAAGGACGCCCTGCACCGCCTGCGCGACGGGGTCTACGGCGATGCCGAGCGCGACCAGCTCGAGGAGACCCGGCGCGACTACCGGGACCGGTACGCCGAGGCCCAGATGATCGTTCCCGAGCGGATCCTGGAGGCCTCGCGGTCCGTCAACGAGGTCCTCGCGGGCATCGACGCGGCGGTCAAGCGCCTCGACCGGGGTGTGGCCCGGGAGGGCGATAGCGCGCAGGGCGCCCTGCACGACCTGAAGGAGGCCGAGCCGCGGCTGTCCGCGATGCGGAGGCTGATGCGGGAGGACCTGGGCGTCGCAGACTGAGGCGCGGGTGCCGTTCGCGGGTGCCTCTCACTCCGACGATGCCGGCGCCCTGGTGCCCGAGCGGGTCGCGTCCGCCCCCCAGCTCGCCAGCAGGCGCAGCGCCTCCGCCGACGGGGTGTCCGGCTCCGCGTGGTACGTGATCAGGGACTGCTCGCCGTCGTCCACCAGGCGGAACGTCTCGAAGGACAGGGTCAGATCGCCGGCCAGGGGGTGGCGCAGGCGCTTGACGCCGTAGCTCTTCTCCTTGACGTCGTGGGCGGCCCACAGGCGGCGGAAGTCCTCGCTCTTCACCGACAGCTCGCCCACCAGGGCCGACAGCCGCGGATCGTCCGGGTGGCAGCCCGCGTCCATGCGCAGATAGCCGACGATGTCGGACGCCTTCTGCTCCCACTCCACGAACAGCTCGCGGTACTCGGGCCGCAGGAACACCATCCGTGCCCAGTTCCGCTCCTGGGCCGGCATCTCCGCCCAGTCGCCGAAGAGGGCCGACGCCATCCGGTTCCAGGCCAGGATGTCCGAGCGGCGCCCGACGATGTACGCCGGGACGGACTCGATCGAGTCCAGCAGATGCCGCAGCGCCGGCCGCACCTGCTGGCTGCGCGCCACCGGCTTCTTCTTGTGCTGCTTCGGCTTCGCCAGATGCGACAGATGCGCATGCTCGGCGTCGCTCAGCCGCAGGGCGCGCGCGATCGCGTCCAGCACCTCCGCGGAGACATTGCGGCCGTTGCCCTGCTCAAGGCGCGTGTAGTACGCCACGGACACCCCCGCCAACTGCGACAGCTCCTCGCGGCGCAGCCCGGGCACCCGCCGCCGCCCGAAGTCGGGCAGTCCCACGTCCTCGGGCTTCAGCCGGGCCCGCCGGGTGCGCAGGAACTCACTGAGCTCGGCGCGCCGGTCCAGGCCGCCACCGGCCGTCTGTGCGGGTTCGGGCTGTTCGTCCATGCCGTCCAGTATTCCTGGTCGTACGCACACGAGCCTGACCCCGCCAGTGGTACGCACCGTGTGCGTACGCAAAAGCGTGGTCTGGGTGAGCACGAAGGAATCCGGCACGCTGGTGATCGTGCCCGGTCCGAAGGTCCAGAAGGCAGCCGGGCACGGAACCCCGCTAGGAGAACCCCCGGCATGACCACTGTTGCTGCGTACGCCGCTCCCGCTCCCAAGGCTCCGCTGGAGCGCACCACCATCGAGCGCCGCGAGGTCCGCGAGTTCGACGTCCTGATCGACATCAAGTTCGCCGGCATCTGCCACTCCGACATCCACCAGGCCCAGGAGGGCTGGGGCGAGGCGATCTTCCCGATGGTCCCCGGCCACGAGATAGCCGGTGTCGTCTCCGCCGTCGGCCCCGGCGTCACGAAGTTCGCCGTCGGCGACCGCGTCGGCGTCGGCTGCATGGTCGACTCCTGCCGTGAGTGCGAGAACTGCAAGGCCGGCCGCGAGCAGTACTGCGTGCGGGGCAACGTCCCCACGTACAACGGCATCGGCCACGACGGCGAGCCCACCTACGGCGGCTACTCGCAGAACGTCGTCGTCGACGAGAACTTCGTCGTCCGCATCCCCGACGGCCTCTCCCTCGACGTCGCCGCGCCCCTGCTGTGCGCCGGCATCACCCTCTACTCCCCGCTCCGCCGCTTCGGCGCCGGCCCCGGCAAGAAGGTCGCGATCGTCGGCCTGGGCGGCCTCGGTCACATGGGCGTCAAGATCGCCGACGCCCTCGGCGCCGAGGTGACCGTGCTGTCGCAGTCCCTGCGCAAGCAGGAGGACGGCCTGCGGCTGGGCGCGGACCACTACTACGCCACCAGCGACCCGAAGACCTTCGAGGAGCTCGCCGGCACGTTCGACCTGATCGTGTCCACGGTGTCCGCCCCGCTGGACTTCAACGCCTACCTGTCCCTGCTGAAGACCGAGGGCACCCTGGCCAATGTCGGCGCCCCCGAGGAGCCGATCTCCCTCAACCTCTTCTCGGTGATCGGCGGCGGCAAGACCCTCGCCGGTTCCATGATCGGCGGCATCGCCGAGACCCAGGAGATGCTGGACTTCTGCGCCGAGCACGGCCTCGGCGCCGAGATCGAGCTGATCCGCGGCGACCAGATCAACGAGGCCTACGAGCGGGTCCAGGCCAGCGACGTGCGCTACCGCTTCGTGATCGACACGGCGACGATCTGACCCCGCCCTCCGTGACGCGGCGACCTGACCCCGTACCGTCCGTGACGGCGACGATCTGACCCCGCACCCTCCGTGACACAGCCCTGAGGGCCCCGGCCGCGCGCCGGGGCCCTCAGGGCGTTCGTGATGCACGACGGGGCGCGCGCGGGGTACACCTGGGGGAGTGCACCGGAGGGTCCGCCGCCACGTACGTCAGGGGAGGCCACCATGACCGTGCAGCTCAACCACACCATCGTCGTCACCCACGACAAACGCGCCTCGGCCCGGTTCCTCGCCGACCTCCTGGGGCTCGAGGTGAGCCCGCCCTACGGCCCGTTCCTGCCGGTCGAGATCTCCAACGGCGTGACACTCGACTTCATGGACAGCCCCGGCGCCATCACACCGCAGCACTACGCCTTCCTCGTCTCGGAGGACGAGTTCGACGAGATCTTCGGCCGCATCCAGCAGGCCGGCCTGACCTACTGGGCGGACCCGTTCCACAGCCGCCCCGGCGAGATCAACCACAACGACGGCGGCCGCGGGGCCTACTTCGACGACCCCGACGGACACCGCCTGGAGATCATCACCAGGCCCTACGGCAGCGGCGGCTGAACCCCGCGCACCCCGGCCCGTCACAGCTCACTTGGTCAGCGGGGAGGCCGTCGGCGAGGCCGGGGGCGACGCCGGCGGCGGCTCCTGCCCGCCCTGGTCGAGCCGGAACGGCGGGTACCGGTCCGTCAGCAGCGCGGCGTACGCCGTCACCCGGGCCGACCAGCGGGCGAGGCCGATCAGGAAGTCGAAGAGGTGTCGCGGGTAGCGGGCCGTGAAGAGCAGGATGACGACGGCCACCAGGGAGAGGAACGGCATCAGCCCGCCGCCCCGCCAGTCGTCCCCGCTGCCCCAGCCGCCCACGAACATCGCGACGACGATGTACTGCGGGATCGCCAGCAGCCACCACTTCACCAGGACCAGCCCGCGGGACAGCCGCTCGGGGTAGACGACGTCGAAGTGCGCCGGGTAGTCGGGCACGTCGGCGAGGGTGAACGGCGGATACCTGTCGGTGCCGAGGGCGGTGTGCGCGTAATAGCTGACCCGCCAGTTCCAGCGCAGCACGCCGACGTTGTAGTCGAAGAGGGGTCGCGGGTAGCGGGCGGTGAACAGGATCGCGAAGAAGGCGATCACGGTCACGACGACGAACCCGATCCACAGGAACGCCAGCACGATGTAGTGCGGGATCGCGAGCAGCCACTTCACCAGCCACATCCACCGGGACAGGCGGGGATCGACGGACGCCTCCAGGCGCACGGGCGACGCGGTGACAGGGATCATCTGGCGGCCCTCCTCTCCGCCTGCAGACTCGCAAGCGAGGAGGGGCCCCGCGACCCGGGCGGGGCCGTTCGCGCGGCGGACGCCGCCCGCGCGGCCCCACGGGGGTGCCGCTACGACGGGACGGCGGCTCCGGCGTCCGGCTCGTCGGTCCCCGGTCCGCCGGGCCCCTGCTCACCGGTGCCCGCCTCGCCCGCCGGATCGACGAGCTGCTCACGCACGTAGTTCCAGACCACCGCGATCAGCGCCGCGACGGGCACGGCCAGCAGACTGCCCACGATGCCGGCCAGGCTGCCGCCCAGGGTCACCGCGAGCAGCACCACGGCCGCGTGCAGGCCGAGCCCGCGGCTCTGGATCATGGGCTGGAAGACGTTGCCCTCGAGCTGCTGCACCACGACGATGATGGCCAGCACCATCAGCGCGTCCGTCAGACCGTTGGACACGAGCGCGATGAGCACCGCGACGAAACCGGCGAACAGGGCGCCGATGATCGGCACGAACGCCGAGACGAAGGTCAGCACCGCCAGCGGCAGCACCAGCGGGACACCCAGGACCCACAGGCCCAGGCCGATCAGGACGGCGTCGAGCAGACCGACCGCCGCCTGGGACCGTACGAAGGCACCCAGGGTGGCCCAGCCGCGGTCGAACACGGCCGGCACATCGGTGGCGAGCCGGCCGGGCAGCTGACGGGACAGCCACGGCAGGAACCGCGGGCCGTCCTTGAGGAAGAAGAACATCAGGAAGAGCGCGAGGACGGCCGTGACGACGCCGTTCACCACGGTGCTCACGCCCGTGACCACAGCCCCCACCATGCTGCCGACGCCTTCCTGGGCGCGGGAGACCGCGCTGTCGAAGGCCTTGTTGATCTGCGCGTCCCCGATGTTCAGCGGTGGCCCGGCGGCCCACTCCCGCAGCCGCTGGATGCCTTCCACGACACCGTCCGTCAGCTCCCCGGACTGGGATGCCACGGGGACGGCGATCAGCGCCACCACACCGACGGCGACCAGCAGGAACAGCACGGTCACGACCGACGCGGCCAGCGCCGGCGGCCACCCGCGCCGGCGCAGGAACCGGGCCGCGGGCCAGGTCAGCGTGGTCAGCAGCAGCCCGACCATCAGCGGCCACACCACGGACCACATCCGGCCCAGCAACCACAACGCCACGGCGGACAGGGCGAACACCAGCAGCAACTCGGCGGAAACCCGCGCGGATATCCGCAGCGCGGCACGGGATCTGTCGGAACTCAGGGGCGCAGTCACGCAGGAACCCTACGGGCTGACGGGGCGCCCGCAGCAGCCCCCCGTACCCGGGAACGGACCGTCAGCGGACGGTGTACACACTGAAGATGCGCAGGACCGCTTCGATCTGTGCCCGCGTGCGGTCATCGGGGTTCCCTGTGAGCCGGACGAAGACGACGGACGAGCCCGGGTCTTCCGCGACCAGCAGCGTCAACGGCACCCGGCCGGCCAGCGGGTAGTCGTACCAGCCGCCGGGCTTCTCCGCGTCCGTGCCGGGGAGGGCGGTCTCGATCGCCTGCCAGTCCGAGTCGTCGAAGCCGTAGCCCGAGAACTCCGCGACCGACTCGCACAGCGGCCGCAGGTTCTCCGCGAAGATCCAGCCTCCGCCCAGGACCGCCCCCGAGGGCTCACCCACCGGCCCTGGCCACGCCGATCGGGCAGGACACTCCCGTGCCGCCGATGCCGCAGTAGCCCGCGGGGTTCTTGTCCAGGTACTGCTGGTGGTAGCCCTCCGCCGGGTAGAAGGGACGGCCCTCGGCCGGGACGATCTCCGTGGTGACGGTGCCGTAGCCGGAGGACGTCAGGACCTTCTGGTACGCCTCCCGGGAGGACTTGGCGGTGGCCTCCTGCGCGGGGGTGTGGGTGTAGATCGCCGAGCGGTACTGCGTGCCCACGTCGTTGCCCTGGCGGAAGCCCTGCGTCGGGTCGTGGGACTCCCAGAACGTCTTCAGGAGGCGCTCGTAGGAGATCCGCTCCGGGTCGAAGACCACCCGTACGACCTCGGTGTGGCCGGTCAGGCCTGAGCAGACCTCCTCGTACGTGGGGTTCTCGGTGCGGCCGCCCTGGTAGCCGACGAGGGTCGTCCACACACCGGCCGGGAGCTGCCAGAACTTGCGCTCGGCGCCCCAGAAGCAGCCCAGGCCGAAGTCGGCGGTTTCCAGGCCCTCGGGGTACGGGCCGAGCAGCGGCGTGCCGAGGACGGTGTGGCGGTCGGGGACCGTGAACGCCGGCTCCGGGCGCCCGGGCAGCGCCTGCCCGGCGGTCGGCAGCTGGGGCGTACGGCTGTGCAGGAACATGCGGTCTCCAATCGGGGCGACGCCCTCCTCAACGCGCCGCGACCTCCCGGAATTCCGGCGGGCCCGGGCGGGCCGGGGCGGGGTCCAGGCCCCCGCCCGGGCTCAGTGCGGCAGGCTCGCCGGGCTGCCGCCGTTCGCCTCGTAGCCCGCCACCGCCAGCGCCCGGTACACCGCGAACTCCGCCGCCGGGTCGGCCGACAGGGTCCAGGGCAGGGCGCCCACATGGCCGTCGATGTGTATCAGCTGGTTCATGGCCTCCGACCAGCGCTCACTGCGGACCAGGAAGAAGACCAGCAGGTGCCGCACATGCGCCAGCATCGGGTCGTCGGCGCGGGCCGAGTGCACCGCGTGCAGCGCGCCGTGCATCGCCTTCGTGACGACCTCGCTCTGCCAGAAGCTCGCCACGAGGGTCACCTCGGGGAGGTGCTCGAACACCGCGAAGAGGGGCATCGCCGAGAGGAGGGAGCCCCGGGGCGCACGGGCCGCGGCGGCCTCCGCGAACGCGTACGCCTCCGCCCGGGAGCCGTGCCACTTCTCGCACCAGTAGTGCAGCGCGGCCAGATGCGCCCCCATATGGGCCGGAGCGCGGTCCAGGATCTTCAGCCAGACCTGCTCGAAGTCCTTCTGGGAGTAGCCGAGCCCGCGGGCCACCGACAACTCGACGATGTACGGAATCGGGTCACCGGGGGCGAGCAGCGCCGCCTCGCCGCACGCCGTCCTCGCCTCCTCCATGATGATCCGGAACTCGTCCGTCCCCGGCGTCGCCGTCCGCCACGCCTGCTGCACCAGGAACTCGGCATGCACCGCCGCACCGCCCGCGTCCTTCGGCGCCTCGGCCCGCCACACGCGCAGCCACTGCCCGCCCGGCGCCTCGCTCACCCCGCCGGGCCGCCGCGACAGCTCCAGCGAGGCCGCGCCCGCGAAGGCCTGCACGCGCTGCCAGCGCCGCTCGCCCTCCGTCTCCGTGCCCGCCAGGAGCTGCTGCGCGGCGCGGTGGTCCTGCGTGCGCTGCACCACGTCCAGAACGTCCAGCAGGTCCTGGTCGGGGCCCGGCATGCGGATGTCGAGCTCCTCCTCGCGGACGAAGCCGTAGTTCGCCGGGTCCGCCGCGTCCGGGTGGTCGGGCGAGACCAGCCCTATCGCACCACCGCGCCTGCGCCGCAGGAAGGGGAGCAGCACGAAGCCCAGCATGACCAGCGCGATCAGGACCCACAGAATCTCCATGCAACAAGCGAACCAGACCGCGCCGACAATTGGCCAACCTGCTCCCCGAACCTGTGGAAAACGCTGCCCCGCGCTCTCCCGCGACCTGTGGAAAACCCCGGCCCGCCCCGCCCCCCGGCACGAGCCGCGTCGGCGCACTACCCTCGGTGCTCATGAGCGACAGGCACATCAGTCAGCACTTCGAGACGCTCGCGATCCACGCGGGCAACACCGCCGACCCCCTGACGGGCGCGGTCGTCCCGCCGATCTACCAGGTCTCGACCTACAAGCAGGACGGCGTCGGCGGCCTGCGCGGCGGCTACGAGTACAGCCGCAGCGCCAATCCCACCAGGACCGCGCTGGAGGAGAACCTCGCCGCCCTGGAAGGCGGCCGCCGCGGGCTCGCGTTCGCGTCCGGGCTGGCGGCCGAGGACTGCCTGCTGCGCACGCTGCTCGGCCCCGGGGACCACGTGGTCATCCCGAACGACGCGTACGGCGGCACCTTCCGTCTGTTCGCCAAGGTCGTCGCCCGCTGGGGCGTGGAGTGGTCGGTCGCCGACACGAGCGACCCGGCCTCCGTGCGGGCCGCCCTCACCCCGAAGACCAAGGTCGTCTGGGTGGAGACCCCCTCCAACCCGCTGCTCGGCATCACCGACATCGCCGCGGTCGCCCAGGTCGCCCGGGACGCGGGCGCCCGCCTCGTCGTCGACAACACCTTCGCCACGCCCTACCTGCAGCAGCCGCTGTCGCTGGGCGCGGACGTCGTCGTGCACTCGCTGACCAAGTACATGGGCGGTCACTCCGACGTCGTCGGCGGCGCCCTGGTCACCGCCGACGCCGGCCTCGGCGAGGAACTGGCCTTCCACCAGAACGCGATGGGCGCGGTCGCCGGGCCCTTCGACTCCTGGCTGGTGCTGCGCGGCACCAAGACCCTCTCCGTGCGCATGGACCGGCACAGCGAGAACGCCGTCAAGGTCGCCGACATGCTCACACGGCACGCGCGCGTGACGAGCGTGCTGTACCCGGGCCTGCCGGAGCACCCCGGTCACGAGGTCGCCGCCAAGCAGATGAAGTCGTTCGGCGGCATGATCTCCTTCCGCGTCGCGGGCGGCGAGGAGGCGGCCGTCGAGGTGTGCAACCGGGCGAAGATCTTCACGCTGGGCGAGTCCCTGGGCGGCGTCGAGTCGCTGATCGAGCACCCCGGCCGCATGACGCACGCCTCCGTGGCCGGCTCGGCCCTGGAGGTCCCCGCCGACCTGGTGCGGCTGTCCGTCGGCATCGAGAACGCCGAGGACCTGCTGGAGGACCTGCAGCAGGCGCTCGGCTAGACAGGCTCCCCTCGCGGAGTCACCAGCCGGTGAGGGGTGGAGTCGTGTCGGACGGCGGCTCCACCCAGGGGCGGGCGGTCAGCGCCCACACGGTGAACGCCACGGCCGCCGCGAGCAGCAGCAGCCACATCACGCGGCGGGCCAGCGCCCGGCGCCGCAGCATCCGCCCGCCGCGGCGCACCGCCTCGGTGTGGATCTCGGGCGGCACGGGCCGCGGCGTCTGCTCCAGGAGCCGCCGTACGGCCGCCTCGCGGTCGTTCCCGCTCATGCCGCTCTCCGATCGCCGGACGGGCTCATGAGCGCACTGCCTTCGCGGTCGCCGGATGGGCTCATGAGCGCACTGCCTTCGCGGTCGCCGGACGGGCTCATGAACGCTCGCCTTCGCGGTCGCCGGATGGGCTCATGAGCGCACTGCCTTCGCGGTTGCCGGATGGGCTTATGACCGCACTGCCTTCGCGGTTGCCGGACGGGCTCATGAGCGCACCGCCTTCGCGGTCGCCGGACGGGCTCATGAGCGCACTGCCTTCGCGGCCGTCACCGCAGGCGCCGGGCCCCGCGGCCGGTGCAGCAGGACCGACATCGCCCGGTGGCGGATCGCCCGTACCCGTTCGGGGGACAGGCCCAGCAGGGCCGCCGTCTGCTCCTCGGCGACACCCTCGTAGAGCCTGAGGACCAGGATCAGCCGTTCCTGAGGCGTGAGCGGCGCCAGGGGACTCGCGGGATGCGGCCGGGAGCGGCCGAGCGCGCCGTAGTGGTGCCACGTGCCGCGCGCGAAGCGGGTGACCAGGTACTGGCGGGTGCGGTCGTACGGATCCTCGCCGTGCAGCCGGTCCCAGCTCGCGTAGGTGTGCGCCAGCGACAGCGTCAGCAGGCGCCGCGCGCGCGGGTTGTCGTCGGGGGCCTCGGCGGTCAGCAGCGTGGCGGCGTGCAGCAGCCGCCCGGCCGCGCCCGCGACGAACGCCTCGAACTCCCGGGTGCGACGGGTTGCCCGGGATACATGCCGCTCCAGCACCGCGCCTCCCGCCTGACGGCGACCCTGAGGATGCGGGCACCCGGCCGCGCGCGACGGGGACCCGGTCTCATATCAGGCCAGGTACGGCCCCGAGGTCAAGAGCCGCGCACGGCTCGGGCGGCGCCACGCGCGCGTGGAGTCCGGGCCGTGGCACCGGACGGTGTGCGGTACGGCGTGTCAGGACTCCGGCTGTGCCTCGGGCCCGGGCACGCCCTGCGCCGCCATCCGCGAGGACAGCGCGCTGTTGAAGCGCGTGAGGAGGTCGCAGAACGCCTCGCGCTCGTCCGGCTCCCAGTCGTGGGTCAGCTCGGCCATCAACTGGCGCCGGGAGGAGCGCACTTCCTCCAGCCGGGCCTGCCCGCGCGGGGACAGCTGGAGCACCACCGCGCGCCCGTCCTCGGGGTGGGAGGTGCGCTTGACCAGGCCGGTGTCGACGAGCGGCGCCACCTGCCGGGTGACCGTCGAGGAGTCGATCCCCATGCTCGCGGCGAGCGCCTTGACGCCCATCGGGCCTTCTTTGTCGAGGCGGTTGAGCAGCAGGTACGCGGCGCGGTCCATGGAGTTGCGCACCTGCCCGACTCCACCGAGCCGGGTCTGTTCGGCACGGCGGGCGAACAGCGCCACCTCGTGCTGCAGCGTGTCGAGAAGACCGGTGTCACCGACGGTCGTCATGTCCATCGACATTTCAGGTGTTGTGGGCATGGCCGGGGGCTCACTTCGTGGAGGGCTGGCAGATTGGGGGACAGGGTACGCGGCCGGAAGGCGGGCCGTACCGACGCTGCGCAAAGCGGGTCTCGGAGGTTGGTCACAACGGTTGTTCCCGCCTGTGAACTGCGATGCTGGAGTCATGAGCTACAGCACGGCTGACTCCTTTCGGCCCGTCACCCTCGACGACGTGCGCGGCGCACAGAAGATGCTCTCGGGTGTGGCGCGGGTGACCGCGATGGAGGGCAGCAGGCACCTGTCCCAGACGGCCGGTGCGCCGGTGCACCTCAAATGCGAGAACCTCCAGCGGACGGGCTCGTTCAAGCTGCGCGGCGCCTACGTCCGGATCGCCGGTCTGCTGCCTGAGGAGCGCGCTGCCGGTGTCGTCGCCGCCAGCGCCGGCAATCACGCGCAGGGTGTCGCCCTCGCGTCCGCCCTGCTCGGCGTGCGCTCCACGGTGTTCATGCCCAAGGGTGCCCCGCTGCCGAAGGTGAGCGCCACCCGGGACTACGGGGCCGAGGTGCGGCTGCACGGCCAGGTGGTCGACGAGACGCTGGCCGCCGCACAGGAGTACGCGGCCGAGACGGGCGCGGTGTTCATCCACCCCTTCGACCACCCGGACATCATCGCGGGCCAGGGGACGGTGGGCCTGGAGATCCTGGAGCAGTGCCCTGAGGTGCGCACGATCCTCGTCGGCATCGGCGGGGGAGGCCTGGCCGCCGGGATCGCCGTGGCGGTGAAGTCGCTGCGGCCGGACGTGCGGGTGGTGGGGGTGCAGGCGGCGGGCGCGGCGGCCTACCCGCCCTCGCTGGCGGCGGGCCGGCCGGTGTCGGTCGAGAACCCGGCGACGATGGCCGACGGCATCAAGGTCGGGCGGCCCGGTGACGTGCCGTTCGGGATCATCGGCGAGCTGGTCGACGAGGTGCGCACGGTCAGCGAGGACGAGCTGTCCGCCGCGCTGCTGCTGTGTCTGGAGCGGGCCAAGCTGGTCGTCGAGCCGGCCGGGGCGAGCCCGGTCGCGGCGCTGATGAGTGCGCCCGGCGCCTTCGAGGGGCCGGTCGTGGCGGTGCTGTCCGGCGGCAATGTCGACCCGGTGCTGATGGAGCGGGTGCTGCGGCACGGCATGGCCGCGCAGGGCCGCTACCTCGCGGTCCGGCTGCGGCTGACGGACCGGCCCGGTGCTCTCGCCACTCTTCTGGGTGTGTTGTCAGTGGTCGACGCTAACGTCCTCGATGTGAGCCACGTCCGAACCGACCCGCGGCTCGGGCTCACGGAGGCGGAGGTCGAGCTGCACCTGGAGACGAAGGGCCCGGCGCACTGCGCCGAGGTGGGTCAGGCGCTGCGCGAGGCGGGCTACACGGTCATCGGCTGAGCGCACGGTCCTCGGCCGGCCCGGCACCGAAGCTGTTCAAGATCCTTTCGTCTCACGGAGAGTGACGAGGAAAAACTCGTTGTGAGACGCGATACATCGCGCTATGGTGTGTCGGTGAGAAGCCTTGCCGGACGTCTGTCCGGTCATCCCCGAAGACGTGGAGACTCATATGCCAGGCGCCATCTACGCCGAAGGTCTGGTCAAGACCTTCGGTGACGTAAAGGCCTTGGACGGCGTCGACCTCGACGTGCCCGAGGGCACGGTCCTCGGCCTGCTCGGGCCGAACGGCGCGGGCAAGACCACCACCGTCCGCTGTCTGACCACCCTGCTGCGCCCCGACAGCGGGCGGGCGGTCGTCGCGGGCATCGACGTGATCAAGCAGCCCGACGCGGTCCGCCGCTCCATCGGGCTGTCCGGCCAGTTCGCGGCCGTCGACGAATACCTGACCGGCCGGGAGAACCTCCAGATGGTCGGCCAGCTCTACCAGATGCGGGCCAAGGCGGCGAAGGAGCGCGCGGCCGAGCTGCTGGAGCAGTTCCACCTCGCGGACGCCGCCGACCGCCCCACCAAGACCTACTCGGGCGGCATGCGCCGGCGCCTCGACCTCGCCGCGGCCCTGGTCGTCTCACCGCCCGTGATGTTCATGGACGAGCCGACGACCGGCCTCGACCCCCGCAATCGCCAGCAGCTGTGGGAGGTCATCAAGCAGCTCGTCTCCGGCGGCACCACACTGCTGCTCACCACGCAGTACCTGGAGGAGGCCGACCACCTGGCGCACGACATCGCGGTGGTCGACCACGGCAAGGTCATCGCCCAGGGCACCTCCGACCAGCTCAAGGCCCGCACCGGCGGCGAGCGCGTCGAGGTCGTGGTGCACCAGCGCGAGCACATCCAGCCCGCCGCCGAGGTCCTCGCCGGCTTCGGCAAGGGCGAGACCACGGTCGAGGAGCACATGCGCAAGCTCACCGCTCCCGTCACCGGCGGCGCCAAACTCCTGGCCGAAGTCATCCGTGAACTGGACGCCCGGGGCATCGAGATCGACGACATCGGCCTGCGCAGGCCCACCCTCGACGACGTCTTCCTGTCCCTGACGGGACACGTGGCCGAGATCAAGGACCAGGAGAACGACAAGGAGGCCGCCCAGTGAGCGCCGTCACCGACACCGGTCAGCACTTGAGTGCAGGGAAGGGGTGTCCCGCATGAGCATGGTCGCCGACTCGCTGGTCATCGCCCGCAGGAACCTGATTCGTATGACCAGGATTCCTGAGATGGTCCTTTTTGGTGTCATTCAGCCAGTAATGTTCGTGGTCCTGTTCACGTACGTCTTCGGCGGCTCGATGAGCGTCGGAGGGTCCACCGATCCGGACGTCTACAAGAACTTCCTGATGGCCGGCATCTTCGCCCAGACGGTGACCTTCGCGACCGCGGGATCGGCCGCCGGCATCGCGGACGACATGCAGAAAGGGCTCGTCGACCGCTTCCGCTCCCTACCGATGGCCCGCGGTGCGGTGCTGACGGGTCGGACCGTTGCGGATCTCGTGCAGACCTGCATCACGCTGACTGTCCTGGCGATCGTCGCGCTGATCGTCGGATGGCGCACTGGCTCGGCCGAGCCGACCAATGTAGGCCGAGTCCTGGGAGCCTTCGGGCTGCTCCTCCTCCTCGGCTACGCCTTCACGTGGATCGGGGCGCTGATCGGGCTCGCGGTCCGGACCCCGGAGGCAGCCACTTCAGGTGGGATCATCTGGCTGTTCCCGGTGACGTTCATCTCGAACGCCTTCGTCGACTCCAGCCAGATGACGCCCTGGCTGCGACACATCGCTGAGTGGAACCCGTTCAGCGCGACGGTGCAGGCGTGCCGCGAGCTGTTCGGCAATCCGGGGGTGGTCCAGTCCGACGCCTGGCCCATGCAGCATCCGGTCTGGGCGTCCCTGATCTGGTCCGCTTTGATTGTTGCGATCTTCCGGACTCTTGCCGTGCGGAAGTACCGGGCGGCGGAAGGCTGACCGGTTCCGCCCGCGCGAACGGAGAAGCCCTCACCGAACAGGTGGGGGCCTTCTTCGTGGGGTGCTGACGTCACGCTGGCGGGCCGGTTGTAGTACGCCCATCTCACATCGACGCCGGCCGATAGGGTTTCGGGGCTTCGAGCGTGTACTCCCGCTCAGTGCCGAGGCTCGCGTCCGCCCCACCGCCCGTCCTCCGGCCACCATTTGCGGGTTGTCGAGGAAGTGCTTCGTCAGCAAGTCGAGGGCCGCGGCGTCGGTGAGAGGGCGCGAGGTGAGCAGCGCTCCCGCGTGGGGCGACGACGCGTTCGTGGACACCAGCCACATGACCCCATGGCTGCGCCACATCGCCGAGTGGAACCCCTTGTCTTCCGGACCCTGGCGGTGCGCAAGTATCGCTCGGCGACGGCATGAGAATGCCCCCGGGGCCGCTGCGGCACCGGGGGCAGAGCAGGGATCGGAAAGGGGCGGTCAGCCCTCGTACGGCTCGGCCTTGAGGATCTTCACCAGGGCCTTCTTGCCGTTCGGCAGCTCGTACTCCGCGTCCTCGCCGACCTTGTGGCCGATCACGCCGGTGCCCAGCGGGGACTGCGGCGAGTAGGTCTCGATGTCGGAGCTCGCGTATTCGCGGGACGCGAGCAGGAACGTCAGCGTGTCGTCCTCGTCACCGTCGAAGGCGATCGTGACGACCATGCCGGGCGCCACCGCGCCGTCCGCCGCGGGAGCCTCGCCGACCTTGGCGTTCTCGAGGAGCTGGGTGAGCTGGCGCACACGGAGCTCCTGCTTGCCCTGCTCCTCCTTGGCCGCGTGGTACCCGCCGTTCTCACGCAGGTCGCCCTCTTCGCGCGCCGCGGCGATCTTCGCGGAGATCTCCGCCCGCGCGGGACCAGTAAGGTGCTCAAGCTCAGCCTTGAGCTTGTTGTACGCCTCCTGGGTCAGCCAGGTGACGTTCTCGCTGGTCTGGGTCACAGGTGCTCCTCGTAGGTACTGGGAATACAAAGCATCGCCCTACCCAGAAGAATGTTCCTTCACGGAAGGGCGAAACCACGAGCCTAACAATTCAGGGGCCCAAGGGGGAGGACATAAGCCATCAGATTTACGTCAAGGCAGGTCAGGCGCTACGTATTCCAGGTGATGCCCGGTTGTGGTCAGCCGGTGTGGCAGCCCAGCAGCTCGGCCGTCGTCCCCGGGGAGGTCGTGCGGAGCGTGACGACCTTGTCGATGCGGGTCCCGTCCCCGTCGAAACGGAAGTCGGCCCGGCCCACCTCGGCCCCGTTCTCGGCCTGCGAGCGCACGGTGCAGTAGCCGTCGGTGCCGGCGTCCTTGCGGACCTCCAGATGCACCTGCACGGACTCCTTGCCCGGCTCGAAGCTGATCACCTCGGCGCTGATCTCGTTCTTGGCGACGTAGTGGTAGCCGAACCAGCCGACGAGCCCCAGCAGCGCCACCGCGAGAACGGTGCCCACGACCTTGAGCGTGCGGTCGGCGCGCTCGTCCGAGGAGCGGCCGTATCGGCCCTCGGGCGGTCGCGTGCTCGCGGTGGTCATGATCGTCCTCCTGGCAGGGCCGGGACGAAGGTCCCGGAAGGGGCTCCGGGACCGGGCCCCGGAATTATTCGCCCCCCGATTCGGTCACTATAGAAGCCGCTGATTGCGCCGACGCACACAGGGCGCCGACCTACTGAGGATTGAGTCTTGACTGACCAGTTGCGACTGATGGCCGTTCACGCACACCCCGACGACGAGTCGAGCAAGGGCGCGGCGACCATGGCGAAGTACGTGTCCGAGGGGGTGGACGTGCTGGTCGTGACCTGCACGGGCGGGGAACGCGGCTCCATCCTCAATCCGAAGCTTCAGGGTGACGCGTACATCGAGGAGCACATCCACGAGGTACGCAAGAAGGAGATGGACGAGGCCCGGGAGATCCTGGGCGTCAAGCAGGAGTGGCTCGGCTTCGTCGACTCGGGCCTGCCCGAGGGCGACCCGCTGCCGCCGCTGCCGGAGGGCTGCTTCGCCCTGGAGGACGTGGAGCACGCGGCCGGTGAGCTGGTGCGCAAGATCCGGGCCTTCCGTCCGCAGGTGATCACCACCTACGACGAGAACGGCGGCTACCCGCACCCCGACCACATCATGACCCACAAGATCTCCATGGTGGCGTTCGAGTCGGCCGCGGACACCGAGAAGTACCCGGAGGCGGAGTACGGCCCCGCCTACCAGCCGCAGAAGCTCTACTACAACCAGGGCTTCAACCGCCCGCGCACCGAGGCCCTGCACCAGGCGATGCTCGACCGAGGCCTGGAGTCCCCCTACGGGGACTGGCTCAAGCGCTGGGAGGAGTTCGGCATGAAGCAGCGGACGCTGACCACGCACATCCCCTGCGCCGAGTTCTACGAGATCCGTGACAAGGCGCTGATCGCCCACGCCACGCAGATCGACCCGGACGGCGGCTGGTTCAAGGTGCCCATGGAGATCCAGAAGGAGGTCTGGCCGACGGAGGAGTACGAGCTGGCGAAGGCCCTCGTCGATACCTCCCTCCCCGAGGACGACCTCTTCGCGGGCATCCGCGACAATGCCTGACATGAGCGCAAGCGCAAGCCTGGCAATGACGCACCTCGTCTCCTTCGCCAAGGAGGTCGACGAGGACAAGGTGACCCCCGGCGTCCTCGGCTTCATCGTCTTCGCGGCGATGGCCCTGGCGGTCTGGGCCCTGATGAAGTCCATGAGCCGGCACATGAACCGGGTCGACTTCACCCAGGTCCCGGACCCGAAGGCGGAGCAGCCGGAGGAGTCCCCGGCGGAGCCGGCCCAGACGGACGCGGACGCGGAGCCCTCCGGCCAGGGCACCACCAAGAAGCAGGGCTGACGCCCCCCGGGGGGGTGCCCCTATGACTTTGGTCAAGGGGTGGTCGGGGTTGGTGGTTGGTAGAAGGTGCCGTCGCGGAGCATCGCGAAGAGCACGTCGGCTCGGCGTCGGGCGAGGCAGAGGATGGCCTGGGTGTGGTGCTTTCCCTGGGCGATCTTCTTGTCGTAGTAGGTGCGGGAGGCCGGGTCGGCCAGTGCGGCGAACGCGGAGAGGAAGAAGGCGCGTTTGAGCTGCTTGTTTCCTCTCCGTGAGGGCTGTTCCCCGCGGATGGAGGACCCGGAGGTCCGGGTCGCCGGAGCGAGGCCGGCGTAGGCGGCGAGGTGGGCGGCGGACGGGAACGCGGTGCCGTCACCGACGTCGATGAGGATGCGGGCTCCGGTCCTGATGCCGATGCCGGGCATGGACATCAGGACCTTGGAAAGAGGGTGGGCCTCCAGGAGTTCCTCGATCCGGTGGGCCAGCAGTTTGCGCTGGTCGAGCACGGCCTGGAGCGAGGAGGCGAGGCTGGGGACGATCAGCGCGGCCGCATCCGTGCCCGGGACGACGACGGTCTGTTCGTCCAGCGCGGAGAACACGTCGTCGATCAGCCGTTCGGCCATCCTGGGCGCCTTCGGCCGGATCAGGGTGACGAGCCGTCGGCGTCCGGCCTTGCGGATCTGGGCCGGCGAGCCGAACTGGTCCAGCAGCCTGAGCACGGCCGGGTGCTGCATGCGCGGGCCCAGGACCCGTTCCAGATGCGGGTGGATCTGCGTGAACAGGCCCCGCAGCCGGTTGGACAGGCGAGTCGCTTCGGCGGCGAGGTCGTCGTCGAAGCCGACGAGCATCTGCAGCTCGGCGATCGTCTCGTCGTCGAGGTCGACCGACCGCAGCGTGTGAGGCATTGCCCGGGCGGCGTCGGCGATGATGAACGCGTCCTTCGCGTCGGTCTTTGCCTCGCCGGGGTAGAGGTCGGCGATCCGCCGCATGGTCAGGCCGGGCAGATAGGCGACATGGCAGCCGAGCTCGCGGGCGACGGTCAGCGGCAGGGCGCCGATGGAGGCGACCTGGTCGACGATGACGAGAACGGTGCCGTGCTTGGCCTGCAGTTTGGCGAAGACCTCGCGGAGTTTGGGTTCGCTGTTGGGCAGTCTACGGTCGAAGGTCTTCTTCCCGGCCGGGGTGAGCGCGGTGGCGTGGTGTTCGCCCTTGCCGACGTCCAGGCCGAGGTAGACGTCGATGTCGCCGGTGTCGATCACGTGCGGTGTCCTCCGGTCGTACTCGTCCGGCCCTGCCACGGCACTGATCGCCACATCCACATTACGAAGAGCCTCCCGACCTGCGAAGAAGTCGGTGGTCATGCCCCTAATCAGCGGTCTGTCAGTGCCTCCGGAGCTGGTGACACCACCCCCCAGGCCATGCACTCGACAAGGGGAGGTAGTCATGCCAACTCCGAAGGCCGGTAACCCCGTTGCGGGGCTACGAAGACGGTAATGGGGGGGGCACCACCCGTCGGTGGCCGGCGCCGAGCGCCGCCGGCGGGTGCGTCTGACACTCGTCGGGGTCCGCGCCGGGCCGGCCCCCGGGTCTACGCCGCCGAGCCCTCCGGCCAGGGCACCAAGAAGCAGGGCTGACGCCCCCCAGGGGGGTACCACCCGTCGGTGGCCGGCACCGAGCGCCGCCGGCGGGCGGTCCCCCACCGGCCGGCACCGAGTGCCGCCGGCGGGTGCGTCTCGCACCCGACGGGGTCCCGCGCCGGGCCGGCCCCCGGGTCCATGCGGATACGACCTAGGCCTTCGACTCCACCGCCACCCCCATCACCTCGCGTGCGTGGCGGTTCGGCACCATGCCGAGGCGCCAGGCCTGCCAGCCCGCCTCCAGGGTGACGCCGCGTTCCAGGAGCAGCCGGTACGCGTCGAGGTAGTCGTCCAGTTTCCGGTCGCGCAGGTCGTGGCTCGTGCGGGACAGCTGGGTCAGTTCCTCCTGGGCCACCGCCGTACCCACCTCCATGCCGCCCGGGGCCGCGTAGGGCAGGAGCGTGCAGCGCAGGAAGCGGGCCCAGTCCTCGCCCCGGCGGTCGCCGTAGGAGGCGAACAGCTCGATCGCCGCGTCGCACAGGGTCAGCGCCTGCTGGGTGCGGGCGTTGCCCGCGTCCACGACCGCCAGTTCCAGGCACGTCCAGGCCTCGCCGTGGGCGACGCCGATGCGCTGGAAGTCGGCCCGGGCGTCGACCAGCAGCTGCCGGGCGAAGCCCGAGTTGCGCAGGGAGCCGGTCTGGGCCGCCCGCTGGTCGCGGGTGACGCGGGCCGAGTGGTGGCGGGCGCAGGCCAGGCCGTAGACGTCCCGCATCCGGGAGAACATCGTGCGGGCGCGCTCCAGCTCGCGGACGGCCTGATCGAGATCGCCCGTCTCCTCCAGGGCCTGGCCCAGGTAGTACAGCGTCCACGCCTCACCGCGCGCGTCCTCGTTGTCGCGGTGCCGGGCGGCCGCTCCGCGCAGCTCCTCCACCGCCGGGGAAGCGTCCCCCGCGACCAGCAGCGCCCGGGCCAGCTGTGTCAGGGCCCAGGCCTCGCCCCGGGCGTCACGGGTGCGCCCGTACAGCTCCAGGGCCGCCCGCAGCTCCGCCTCGGCGCGCGGGACATCGCCCATGCGCAGGCCCAGCTGGCCGAGCTGGAAGTGCGCCCACGCCTGGCCGTGCACCGACTCGCCCGCCCGGTGCAGCACCAGCGACTCGGTCAGCAGGTCCAGCGCCTCCGTGACCCGGGCCCGGTCCCGTTCCACCGCCGCCAGGGCGTGCATGGTCCACGCCCGGTCCGTCGCCAGCTCGGGCGAGGACTGCAGGGCGAGGGCCTCGCGGAGCTTCGCCGATGCCTCCGTGAGATTGCCCTGGTGGTGCAGGGTGATGCCGAGGGAGCACAGCGCGCGGGCGGCACCCGCGTCGTGGTGGGCCTCGCGGTAGAGGTCGACGACCGAGGCGAGGGTCGTGCGGGCCTTGTCCAGCTCGCCCAGCTGCCGTGCCGCGATGCCGGTGCGCCACTGCACCGAGCGGACCAGCAGCCCCTCGTCCACCGCCTGCGCCAGCTCGCTGATCTCGCCCAGGCGGTAGAGGTCGCCGCGCAGCAGGCAGTAGTCGCACAGCGCGCCCAGCAGATTCAGCACCGCCGCCTGGTCCACGCCCTCGGCATGCCGCAGCGCCGCCGTGATGAAGCTCGACTCGTCGTCCAGCCAGCGCAGCGCCTCGTCCAGGGAGGTGAAGCCGTACGGGCTGAAGCGGTTGGTGCGGGTCGACATGTTGCCGTCGACCATCCGCAGCACCGAGTCGGCCAGCTCGGCGTAGTTCACGATCAGCCGCTCCTGCGCCGCCGTTCGCTCGGCCGGATCCTCCTCGTCGAGGAGGCGGGCCTGGGCGAAGGAACGGACCAGGTCGTGCAGCCGGTAGCGGTCGCCCCGGACGTGGTCGATCAGACCGGCCCGGGTCAGGACCTCCAGATGGCGCTTGGCCTCCGCCTCGTCCGTGGCCAGCAGCGCGGCGGCCGCCGCGGCCCCGAGCGAGGCCCGTCCGGCCAGGGCCAGCCGGCGCAGCAGCCGCCGTACGGTCTCCGGCTGGTCGGTGTAGCGCAGCCACAGGGCGCGCTCCACCGGCTCGACCGGGCCGTAGGCCTCGAGGTCGGTGGCCAGGGCGCGGGGCGAGCGGGGGCCGAGGCACGAGCCGGCGATGCGCAGTGCCAGCGGCAGCCCGCCGCACAGCTCCCGGACCCGGTCCGCGGACTCCGCGTCGTACGGCCCGGAACGATCCTGCGCCGCCGCGCCCAGCAGCTCCTCCGCGCCCGCGGCGTCCAGGGGTGCGACCGCCAGCTGGTGCACCCGCGCGGGCAGGCCCTCCAGCTCCAGCGGGCCCCGCGCGGTCACCAGCACCAGGCTGTCGGACCGCTCCGGGACCAGGGCGCGGATCTGCTCGGGGTCCGAGGCGTCGTCGAGGACGACCGTGACCGGCAGGCCCGTCAGATGCTGGTGGTACAACTCGCTCAGCCGCTTGACCTGCTGGTCGGGGGAGGAGCGCTCACGGAACAGCAGCTGCTCGCGGGGTGCGCCGAGCCGGTTCAGCAGATGCAGCAGGGCGTCGCGGGTCGGCAGCGGGGACTCGCCCGGTCCGTCGGCGCGCAGGTCGACGACGCAGGCACCGCGGAAGTAGTCCTTCAGATCGTGCGTGGCGTGCACCGCGAGCGTCGTACGGCCGCTGCCGGGCGTGCCGTGCAGCACGACCACGGTCGGCTGCGTGTCCGTGCTCGCCCGGGCCGACTGCACCCACTGCCGGATCTGCGCCAGCTCGTGCCGCCGACCGGCGAACGGCTCCGCCGGCCCGGGGAGCTGTGCGAAGGACTGCTCCAGCACGTTGCGCCCGCGCGCCGCCGCGCTCTTGTCCGCGCCCCGCAGCCGTGGTGCCGTCTTCTTCGGCCCGGTCGAGGCGGCGAGCACTCGCTGCTGGTCCAGGAACGGCCGGATGCCCCGCACCTCCAGCGCCGTCAGCCACTGGAGCCGCAACTGTTCGGGCCCGCCGGGCTGGCTGACGGCCCCGGCGCGACGGCTCGCGGCCGGCACATGCGACCCGACCACCTTCACCACCGTCGCCGCCGCCCCTACGACACCGACCGTCACACCCGCCCCGAGGGCGGTCCCGGTCCCCGTGCCCAGCGCCATGTCGGCGACCACGGCCGCGACCGCCGCCACGCCGGCCACCAGCAGCGGTGTCCCGGCACCCTCCCGGGCGTAACGCTGCCCGAAGGTCAGCTGCCCGGCCGCCGCCTCGTCCAGGGCGCGCGTGTAGGCCTCGTACTCCTCGCGCGCGCTCTGCGCCATCGTGTCGAGCCCTCCGCGCGCCCGCGCGAGCAGCACGTTCCCGTCGCTGCGCCCGCCCGAGCGGCGCACCTCCTCCTCGACGGCCCGCGCCAACAGCCGCTCGGCCTCCACCCGATGACTGTCCCGCATGTCAGGTCCCCCTCCGGCGGCAACTCCTGTGTCTACGAGTGTCCTTGGTGGGAGGCATGAGCGCGAGGGGGCGACGATCAACGGATGCCGTCCGGTGGCCTACGAGCGGCCCGCGCGAGCGAGGGGCGCGTTCCGCGGCGCGGTGGCCGCTGTGAGGCAGGGCAGCTGTCTCTGGTGCCAGTGGACTCGTACAAGGCGCCCTGAGTGTCGTTCACGTGCCTGTCGGGGCCTGGTGCTACCGCTCCGTACGACGCAGGAACTGCCAGCCCAGTACGGCCAGGGCGAGCGTCTGCCCGAGAGAGGCGAGCACGAGGAGCGGCTGAACGACGGGAGAGCACCAGAAGGCGGCCGTGCAGACCATGGGCAGCACCAGGTACGTGAACAGGTCCACCGCAGTCTGCAGCCGCTTGCGCACGGTGCGGCCCGAAACGCTGCGGTGGTAGACCTCCCAGCCGAACACTGCGCCGTCGGCGGAGGTGAGTTGCGCCAGGCGCGGTCCTAGCTGGTCGCGGACGTAGCAGCCGATCGCCGAGATCTTCTCGTCGTTGACCAGGTAGGTCCAGCCCAGGATCAGGCAGATCGCAGGGACGGAGAGCAACAGCCGGGACTGTCCGGTCTGGGCGGTGATCGCCACGACCGCAGTGGCTGCGGCGAGCGTGAAGTAGAGCAGATTGTCGCGAAACCCTATACGGGTCTTCTGTTCTTCCTTGAGCCGGTCGTACTCGGCCAGAAGGATCTTGCCCTCGGTGACATCATCCGTGCGGGTCACAGGCACTCCTGTGGTCGAGTCAAGGATCAGACGGCGATCTGGAAGGGCGCCAGACTGTCGGGGCCGTGCCGTTCGAGCCAGCTCTTTCCGTCCGCCGCTATCCCTTCCAGGAGGCGGAAGGTGTGGGTGGAGCCGGCCGCGCTGAGGTTGATCTCGGCGATTTCCTGGGAATCCTCGGTGGGTGCCAGTTGATGGGCGTCGGCGTCCTTGACGCGGATCTTCCTTGCCGGTCCGTTGGTGAGGACCAGCTCCAGGTCGTAGCCGATGTCGGCGGTCTCCGTCACCTGCACGGAGGTCAGTGAGTCGAACCGGTAGTTGCTCCGCTGCTCGTTCCTGCGCGTCGCGTCGGAAAAGTTGAACTCGGCGCTGATCTCGCGGATACCGTCCTGAGTGAACAGGAACAGGCGGAATACGTAGTGCGAGTACCGCCATGGGCCGCCTCGGACCCGGCCCCGCTTGTACGAAGGAGCCGGGGCTACCAGGATGGTGTGGGTGATCAGGTCGCGCCAGGTGAGCCGGTGGTGCCGGAGTGCCTCATCGATGAACGTCGACTTATCGCAAGCGAGCCAGGTCTCCATCTCCAGTTCGCTGGGGCGCGTGGCGTCCAGAAACGACTGCCAGCGCTGGTAGGCGATCTGTCGTGCGGTCAGATTCTCCGTGTACTGCTGAGCCTCCCGGTCCAGCCGGTGCTCTTCACGCCGTACCTCCAGCCATCGGTAGGCGGTCGCGTGCCCGGACCAGGCCGCACCGAGCACGGCCAAAAACGCCCACAGAGCTTGTGGTTGGGCGCCCCCGGAGGCCGCCGTGCCGAACACGGACAGAGCCGCCGCACCGAGAACCGCGAGGGCCGCAATGGTCAGAGCCTTCGTCCTGCCCGGGGTCCGGTCCTGGCTGTGCTGATCGGACAAGGTGCCGTTGTTGTAGCGATCTCGGGTGTTCTCGGCGAGGTACCGGATCAGCCAGTCGACCCGCTCCACACCAATCCGGCTCTCCCGATAGAGGTCCGCGATCTCGGCGGCGAGACCGCTGCGGATCTGCGCAGTGTGAGCGAGCCAGGCGTCCCAAGTGAACCCGTGCGGCCTGCGAACACTGAAGTAGTGATCGAATGAATGGCGGACGCGCTTGGTGAACCCGTCCTCGGCGGAGGCGGGGTCGCGCGGGTGCGGGACGCGGGCCCCGGCCGCGAGACCCGGCTTGGGCCTCCGGCCCCACCACCGGACGCCGAAGCGGGCCGCAGCCAGGCCCGCACCGAGTGCCACCGGTAACTCGACGATCGCCCGGGCCGGATCCGCGATCAGTGCCAGGACCCAGAGGAGCGCACTGCTGACGACGAACAGGGCCGCCCGGGCAGGGAGGGCCGCCTTGGCTGCGGCAGCAGTGCTCGGGCGCGGCGGAAGGGCCCGCGGCCCGATCGGGATGGGTGCGAAGTAGGCCCAGACCCGTCGGCCCCGGTCATTGCCGAAGCGTTCCGCATGGGCCCGTTCGAGGGTCTCCGCCCACAGGTCATCCTTCAGCCCTCCGGTGAGCATGAGGTCGAGGTGGCGGAGGATCGCGTCGTGCTGGCGGCGCGGCAGGTCCTGAAGCTGTTTCAGCACGGGGCCGGTCTCGCTGCCGGTGGTGCTGAGTACCGCCAGAAGGTCGAAAGCGACGCGCAGGGCTTCCTTCCACACGTCCTTGGGGTAGGTCCGTACGAGCCTGGAGGTGTAGCGCAGCTGTTGGACCTCTTCGGTGCTCAGGTCGTGGTGCGTGCGTGAGCTGAGCATGGCGAGCACCCAATGGAACCGAACCTCCGCGCTGTCGTGGCCGCGGGCGATCGCATCAGTGATCATTTCTCGGGCGCGGCTGGGGACGCCGTCCTTCAGGAGCTGTAGGCCGACCCGGTACCTCTCCTGTGGTGAGGCGTCCGGGTGGACGATGTAGATGTTGGAGTCGTGTACGGTCTCGGCCTGGATCCCAATGGTGGAGTTGTACGCGGCCGAGCTGTATGTGGCACCGTCGTTGTGGTTCATGCCAGGTCACCCGCCGCAGCAACCATGGGGGCCAACGTTGCCACCAGCGCGGGGCACTCCGCGACCAGTCCACGTAGCCTCTTGAGCGTCATGACCGTCCGTTTCGACGATTCAGGGGTGTGCTCCCCGGCCGACCGGAGGGCGGAGTCGAGATCGGTCAGGGCCTCCCGGTAGCTGTCCTCGTCGAGGACGCCTTCGGTGCGGTGCCACCCCAGCTGATTGCGGAAGCTGTTCAGTTCCGTGATCAGGTCCGTCGGGCCGGATGCCTTCGGGGCCGCGTTCATGCGGACACTGCTGCCCGTGACTGAGCCGGCCATGATGCCGACGGTGCTGTTGTGGACGGTGTTGCTGACGCCCCGATCGAACCGATCGGCCGAAGGGGCCATGTCATCCTGGGGCATTGCGGTCTCCTCCTGCTCGCGCATCAGTTCCACTGCCAATCGGATGGCGAACGCCGCAGCGTTCGCCGCGGCCCGCGGCTGCCAGTGGCGGTCCTCCGAGCTCTTCTTTGTGCCGTCCGCCCGGTCGCTGATCCCCCGGACGATGGCCACCGGCGCTCCGCTGAGATGGCCGGCTTGGGCCACACCGGCCGCCTCCATCTCGATGGCGAGTGCGTCGTTGTAGTGCTGTCTGATCCATTTCGCCTCGGCCGAGAGCCGCGAGTTCTGGACGATCTCGCCGGCGGCGATCGCTCCGAAACGCACCTGCGGTCCATCCTCGTGACCGGGGGTCGGGTCGGCCCAGTCGTCAAGACGGGCCAGGTGTGACGCGACCTGACTGATGCCGTGCGGCGCTTCCCACGCTCGGGGGCGGGCTTTGAGCCCGTCGTCCTCGCTGGTCCCGCCGTGGTAGGCGTACACGTGTGACGCCATCACCACGTCACCCAGCCTGGTGGCGTCCCACAGGGCGCCGGCGACGCCGACGAACACCACGGCCACTGGCGAGAATTCCTGGATCGCGCGTTCTGCGATCACCGCCGCGGAATGGTTCCCCTTGTTGGTCAGGCCGAGTGCTACGCGGCACGATGTGCCGCGTACGGTGCCCACTTCGAACCGGGTACCGCGCTCATGGTGATGCACCTGAAGACCTGCCAGCCTCTGGCTCACGGCCTGATATTCAAGATTGAGGGCGGTGAGAATCACCACCGGGCCTTTCGGCATCTACTCCTCTTCCCCTCTCGTGTTCTCTTCCGTCTCAGATGGCGTGGGTCGGATCAGCGGTGGGAACAGCACGGTGTTCGGGCCGGCCCGGTACAGCCGTGCGGGCCGTCCTTTCGTGGTCCTGCGGTCCGTGCCGGCGGGGACGATGAATCCCTTCGCGGCTTGGACCTTTCGATAGAAATTGCGGGTGTCGAGTGGGGTGCCCCAGACGGCCTCGTACACCTGCTGAAGCTCTGCGATGGTGAAGCTTTCCCCGCAGAACGCAGTCGCCAGCGCTGAGAATTCGATCTTGGTGCGCGCGCGTTCGATCGCGTCCGCGGCGATTCGACGGTGGTCGAAGGCGAGGGCAACCTCGCCGGACAGGACGGCTTCTGCGGGAATCCACGCGGCGTCGGTGGCGTCCGTCCCCGCGACAGGGTCGGGCAGCCCTGGTGCGATCGCCAGGTGAGCTACCGAGACGACTCGGCCCCGCGGGTCGCGACCCGAGCTTCCGTACACGTTCAACTGTTCAAGGTGCACCGAGTCGGAGGTCAGCGCCGTTTCCTCACGCAGTTCGCGGTGGGCGGCGTCCAGGATCTCCTCGCCATCGTGGCTGAGGAATCCTCCGGGCAGCGCGAGCATGCCCCGGAAGGGGTCCTCGCCCCGCTCCACCAAGAGGACATGCAGACGACTCTCGCGCAGCGTCAGGATCACGAGATCGACCGTCAGTAGGACAGCAGGCGGTGACCATGCCTCATCTTGCATGCGCAGCAAGGTACTTCAGTTACTGTCACTTACACAAGAAGGGGGTTGCGGAGTGACCCTCCGCTAGCGGAAATGGCAGAGCGGGGCAGCCGTAGCCCGTTCGCGGCGCTGAACCGCGACCAGATGCTGAACTCGGGCTGGCTGCGTAAGGAGCCGCTCCTTTGAGATCTTCCGTCGGTGCGACCTCGACCGGTTCCTGATCGGGCGCGGCTAAACGATGGCTCACGGACCGGCATGGCATCGGCAGGGTGGTCCAGTCGCCCCGAAGGCCGGGGGGCTCCGATCTCCAGCGAACGACGACTGATTCGAGCGCCATCGGTCAGATGTAACACAGGGGCCCTCTCCGTCCTTACGTGTTTCCAAGATCGACCGTGACCGAGAAGGGTGCGGTGGCCCTCACCGTGCCGGCGCCAGGAGCCGCGCCAGTCGGTTGTGCCGCTACATGGAGGCGTGCAGGCGGCGACCGGGCAGGGCGGCTGGCCCATTACCGTGTTCCTCACTCCGGACGCCGAGCCGTTCTACTTCGGTACCTACTTCCCGCCCGCTACCCGCCAGGGCATACCGTCGTTCCGGCAGGTGCACCAGGCGTGGGACGAGCGGCGGGACGAGGTGACCGAGCGCCGAGAAGATCGTCCGGCATCTCGCCGAGCGGGAGATCTCCTACGGTGACGCGCAGGCCCCCGGTGCGGAGGAGCTCGCGCAGGCGCTGCTCGGACTGACGCGGGAGTACGACCCGCAAGCGCTGCGGTTTCGGAGGGGTGCCGAAGTTCCCGTTGTCCATGGTGCTGGAGTTCCCGCTGCGCCATTACGCCCGCACCGGTGCCGAGGGCGCCCTGCAGATGGCGCGGGACGCCTGTGAGCGGATGGCCCGGGGCGGGATGTATGGCCAGCTCGGGGGCGGCTTCGCCCGCTACTCGTCGACCGCTACTGGATCGTGCCGCACTTCAAGAAAGTAGCTGTCCAAGGTCCAACACTTCCGTACCATTTCACCTGAGAGCAGAGGGGGTTGTGGTGCGCGAGGATCACGCGACGCTGGTCGGGTTGGGGCTCAGCCCTGAGGAACTGGAAGCCCTGGGACTGGACAAGCCCGCGACGGCGGAGCCGTCCGGACTCATGGATGCCTACCTGCGACGAAGCAACAAGAAGGAAGACCTGGCCACGTTGCGGGGGCACGTGCGAGACGTGGTGCGATGGGCTCAGACCAACAGCCTTCAGATCCGGCACGTCTGGTTCGAGCAGCTCTCAGCCTCCAAGTCCTACGTGCGACGTCGCGAGTTCGAGAAGGCCACACAAGCGATCATGGACGGTAAGTCCAAGACGCTCGGCGTGTGGAAGACAGACCGCTTCGACCGGCGTGGCATGGGGGCGGTGGGCCGGATGCTCGATGAGTTCGACCGTCGGCAATCGCGGCTCGTTTCCGTTTCCGAGGGGCTGGACTCATCACAGGGTGGCCGCATGGTCTTCGCGATCCTGAGCGAACGCGCCAGGGAGGAAGCGAAGGACATAGCGAAGCGCGTGAAGATCGGCCATGACTCGCACAAGGCGGAAGGCCGAAGAGGAACGGGTAGGCCCCCGTTCGGTCTCTACAGTGCCCCTGGAAGCGGCAAGGTCGAACCCCATCCCGACGAGTACGGCACGGCTCGCAGACTGGCGGATCTGCTGCTCGACAGGAGGACGACGAAGGACACGGCCCACCAACTCAATGAGGAGGGGTACCGGACCCGGAGCGGTGCCACCTGGTCGCCCACGGCGGTGAGCAAGCTGGCTCAGTCCCCGCTCTTCGCGGGCATGGTTCCGGTCCGGCGGCGCAAGACGGACGAGCACGGCAACCACTTGGACAGTTGGGAGGGGTACGGCGAGCCTCTGCGCGACGAGAGGGGCGAAGTCGTCTTCTGTGGCAAGGGGGTTGTGACGCCGGGCGAGTGGTTCAAGATCAAGGCCCTCATCGCAGAACGGACCGATGACCGGTGGGCGAAGGGGAAGCCGGAAGCGAAGTACCTGGGGACGGGGAGCTATCGATGCGGGCGGCTGCGGGACAAGGAGGGCACGGGCGAGCTTGAACCGTGTGGCGGCTCGATGAGCCATCGTGGCGGACGCTACCGGTGCGAGGTCCGGCAAACGCGGGGCAAAGCGATTTGCGAGGGAGTGGTGACCCTCGCCGACCGCATCGACCATGCGGTCGGACAGGCTTGGATCCACCACATCACCGCCCTTGAGCCCGGTGACCCGGTGGTCATCGAAATAGCCCGCCGGTGGCTTGCATTCGCGGACCCCGAAACGCAGGCGAAGAAGGACGAGGCTCAGAAGGCCCTTGAGGCGGCCCAGCGTCGTGTGAAGAAGCTCGAAGACGACTTCTACGTGTACGGGAAGATGGACGAAGAGCGCTTCGAGGAACTGAGCGAAGGGCAGCGCGCCGTCATCGAGAGCACCACCGAGACCCTTGACGCGTTGGACGCGGAGGTAGACCTATCGCCGCTCACCCAGGTTGCCACCCTGCGTGGGGCATGGGAAGCGGCGGACATGGCGGACAGGCGGATGCTCCTGAAGTGCGCCCTTGGAAAGAAGGGCGTCCTGGTCAAGCCCGCCGCACGTCAGGGGGATCACACCCCGATCCTGGAACGGCTTGAGTTCGACTGGCTGTCGAAGAAGGACACAACCATCAAGAAGTGAGTTCCGAAAAACAAGGCTGAGCCTTCGGGATCGACCTTGTTCCCTTGTTCGGTAGGCAATCTGCTCCCCAGTCTCCGAGTGCACGATCCAGCACGCGTCTGAGGGCGGCATTACGGCGGAACTGTTCTGCACGTACATCGGGTGCGGCGAGTCGTCCGCGCCGCAGGGTGATCCCGGGGCCACCCAAGATTGGGCGCTGATGCATACGGCTGCACCCCGGCCACAACCTCTTCCGGCATGAGTACACCGACCACGCGCGCGTGACGCGCGCTGACCGACCCCGGCCCGCTGAGTGACGGCGAGCAAGACTGTCAGCGGGCCGGCCTGGCCCCGTTCGTGCGCTGCCCCGTGGCGCATGGGCGGGGCGGAGACGCGTGCGCAAGGATGGGGGTATGCCCAACCGACTCGCGCAGGCCACATCCCCGTACCTCCTCCAGCACGCGGACAACCCCGTCGACTGGTGGCCATGGGGGTCCGACGCGTTCGAAGAAGCCCGCCGGCGCGACGTCCCCGTGTTCCTGAGCGTCGGCTACAGCGCCTGCCACTGGTGTCACGTCATGGCGCACGAATCCTTTGAGGATGACGACACCGCTGCGTACATGAACGAGCACTTTGTGTCCGTGAAGGTGGACCGCGAGGAGCGGCCCGACGTGGACGCGGTCTACATGGAGGCTGTGCAGGCGGCCACCGGCCAGGGCGGCTGGCCGATGTCCGTGTGGATGACCTCCGACGGTGAGCCCTTCTACTTCGGCACGTACTTCCCGCCCGACACTCGCCACGGCATGCCGTCCTTCCGACAGGTACTCGAAGGCGTGCACAACGCCTGGACGAGCCGGCGGGACGAGGTGGGAGAAGTCGCCGGGAAGATCACTCGGGACCTTGCCGCGCGGGAGCTGAGCACCGGGGATACCGGGACGCCCACCGAGGAGACTCAGGCTCTGGCCCTCCTGCAGCTGACCCGGGACATCGACCCCGCGAGCGGTTGGTTCAAGGGAAACACCAAGTTTCCGCCGTCGATGGTGATCGAGTTCCTGCTGCGTCACCACGCGCGGGCCGGCTCCGTGGCGGCGCTGGAGATGGCGGAAGGGCTGTGCGGTGCGATGGCCCGGTCGAGCCTGTACGACCAGGTGGGAGGCGGGTTCCACCGGTACGTGCTCACGCCGAGTACAGGTGGGCCTTTGGTGCCGCACTTCGAGAAGATGCTGTACGACAACGCCCTGCTGTGCCGGGTCTACGCCCACCTCTGGCGCTCCACGGGCTCGGAGCTCGCGCGCCGGGTCGCCCTGGAGACCGCCGACTTCATGGTGCGCGAACTGCGCACCAACGAGGGCGGGTTCGCCTCCGCGCTGGACGCCGACAGCGACGACGGGACGGGCAGGCACGTCGAGGGCGCGTACTACGTGTGGACGCCCGCGCAGTTGCGGGAGGTGCTCGGTGACGAGGACGCCGAGCTCGCGGCCCGGCACTTCGGGGTGACCGAGGAGGGGACCTTCGAGGAGGGCGCGTCCGTTCTCCAACTCCCCGTGCGCGACGGCGTGTCCGACGCGGAGAAGATCGCCTCGATCTCGGAGCGGCTGCTCGCGGCGCGGGCCGGGCGGCCCGCGCCCGGCCGGGACGACAAGGTCGTCGCCGCCTGGAACGGCCTCGCGATCGCCGCGCTCGCCGAGACCGGCGCCTACTTCGACCGGCCCGACCTGGTCGAGGCCGCCGTCGCCGCGGCCGACCTCCTGGTCCGGCTGCATCTGGACGAGCACGCCCGGCTCACCCGCACCAGCAGGGACGGCCACGCCGGCGCCAACGCCGGTGTCCTGGAGGACTACGCGGATGTGGCGGAGGGCTTCCTCGCGCTCGCGTCCGTCACCGGGGAGGGCGTCTGGCTGGAGTTCGCCGGGTTCCTCCTCGATCAGGTCCTGGTGCGCTTCACCGACCCCGAGTCGGGTTCGCTGTACGACACCGCGGCCGACGCGGAGCGGCTGATCCGCCGCCCGCAGGACCCGACCGACAACGCGGCCCCGTCAGGCTGGACGGCGGCCGCGAACGCCCTGCTGAGCTACGCCGCGCACACCGGCTCCGAGCCTCACCGCACCGCTGCCGAGCGGGCGTTGGGTGTCGTGAAGGCGCTGGGACCGCGGGTGCCCCGCTTCATCGGCTGGGGGCTGGCCGCGGCCGAGGCTCTGCTGGACGGTCCGCGTGAGGTCGCGGTCGTGGGTCCGGCCCTGGACGACGAGGGCACAAGGAGCCTGCACCGCACGGCACTTCTGGGCACCGCGCCCGGCGCGGTGGTCGCCGCGGGCGTTCCGGGGAGCGAGGAGTTCCCGCTGCTCGCGGACCGTCCGCTGGTCGGCGGTGAACCGGCCGCGTACGTCTGCCGTAACTTCACATGCGACGCCCCGACGACCGAGCCTGACCGGCTGCGTACGGTCTTGAGTGGCTGAAGTCACGTATGAACGGAAACATGGTCTTTATCTGAACAGCCCCCAGGCTTCACAGTTCCCCCCTAATCTCTCCACAGTGACGTGGCGGACGAGGCCGCATCGGCCCACCGTCGCGCATGGGGGTTCTGGGATCTGGGGGGATCTGCTTGCTGACGTCTGTCTTCATCGCTGCCGTTTCACTTGCGCTGTTCTGGATGGCTGCGTTCACCCTGTGGTGGCAGATGCACGCCTGGCGTACGCCGGAAGTGCTCGCCTCCACGCGGTTCACCAGTCCGGACGGGGACGAGCACGTCTCCTTCTCGTTGTTACTGCCCGCGCGGCACGAACAGGCGGTGCTGGACCACACGATCCAGCGGCTGCTGGAGTCGAGCCACACCGACTTCGAGATCGTCGTGATCGTCGGGCACGATGACCCGGAGACCACCGCGGTGGCCGAGACGGCCGCCGCGCGTGACCCACGGGTCCGGGTCGTCGTCGACACGCACGACAAGAAGAACAAGCCGAAGGCGATGAACACGGCGCTGCCGTACTGCCGCGGTGACGTCGTCGGGGTCTTCGACGCGGAGGACCAGGTCCACCCCGAGCTCCTCGCCCACGTCGACCACGCCTTCCGCACCACCGGCGCGGACGTCGTCCAGGGCGGGGTGCAGCTGATCAACTTCCACTCCAGCTGGTACAGCCTGCGCAACTGCCTGGAGTACTTCTTCTGGTTCCGCTCGCGGCTCCACCTGCACGCGCAGAAAGGTTTCATTCCGCTTGGCGGCAACACCGTCTTCGTCCGCACGGACGTCCTGCGGGAAGCCGACGGCTGGGACCCGAACTGCCTCGCCGAGGACTGCGACCTGGGCGTGCGCCTGTCCAGCGTCGGCAAGAAGGTCGTCGTCGCCTACGACTCGGACATGGTCACCCGCGAGGAGACCCCGGGCTCGCTGATGTCCCTGCTGAAGCAGCGCACCCGCTGGAACCAGGGATTCCTCCAGGTGTACCGGAAGAAGGACTGGAAGCAACTGCCCACCCTCGGGCAGCGGCTGCTCGCCCGCTACACCTTGATGACGCCGTTCATGCAGGCCTTCACCGGCCTGATCATCCCGCTCAACGTGGCGATCGCCCTCTTCCTGGACGTGCCCGTCGCCATCGCCTTCATCACCTTCCTGCCGGCCGTCACAGCCTTGGTCACCTTCGTCTTCGAGATCGTCGGACTGCACGACTTCGGCCGGCAGTACGGGCTGCGCGTCCGCTTCGCGCACTACCTGAAGCTGATCGTGGGCGGCCCCTTCTACCAGGTCCTGCTGGCCGGTGCGGCCGTGCGGGCCGTGTGGCGTGAGCAGCGCGGCCGCAACGACTGGGAGCTGACGACCCATGTCGGCGCGCACCTCGACGAGACGGCAGTGACCCGAGAGGACGTTCCCGCGTGACCTCCACTCTTCCCGCGGTGACCCCTGCGAAGGTCCCCGCGCAGCGCGGGCCTGCGCCCGGCACCGGTACGCACCGGCGAGTCGAGCCGCCGAGCCGGCTGCGCTCCTCCCGGCCCGACCTGCTCCTGTGCGGGGTCCTCCTCGCGGCGATCCTCGTCGTGCAGGGCTGGAACATCGCCGACTACCCGGCCCTCAGCGACGACGAGGGCACCTATCTCGCCCAGGCCTGGTCGGTCCAGCAGGGCAACGGCCTCGCCCACTACACCTACTGGTACGACCATCCGCCGCTCGGCTGGATCCAGATCGCCGTGCTGACCTGGATCCCCGCGCTGATCAGCCCCGAGTCGATGACGGTGGGCACCATGCGCGCCGCGATGCTCGTGATCAGCGGCATCAGCGCGGTCCTGGTGTTCGTGCTGGGCCGGCGCCTCGCGCTGCCCCGCTGGGCCGCCGCGCTCGGCATGGTGTTCTTCGGGCTGTCGCCGCTGTCGATCGTGCTCCAGCGGGAGATCTTCCTCGACAACCTCGCGGTGATGTGGACGCTGCTGGCCTTCACGCTGGCCGCCTCCCCGAGCCGTCACCTGTGGCACCACTTCGGGGCGGGCATCGCCGCCGCCACGGCCGTGCTGACCAAGGAGACGATGCTCGTCGTCCTGCCCGCCCTGTTCCTCACCATGTGGCGCCACAGCCACCGGGACACCCGCAAGTTCGCCCTCACCGGAGCCGTTACGGCCTGTGCCCTGATCGGCTTCTCGTATCCGCTGTTCGCGCTGCTCAAGGGCGAGTTGATGCCGGGCGCCGGGCACGTGTCCCTCTGGGACGGCGTCAAGTACCAGATGACCAGACCCGGTTCGGGCTTCATCCTCGACCAGGGCTCCGGCTCCTGGGGCGTGCTCCAGTCGTGGCTGTACTACGACCGGATCCTGCCCCTCGGCGGTCTCGCGGGCGCCCTGCTGCTGCTCGTCACCTGGCGCTGGTCGGTCACCGCCCGAGCCCTGGCCGGACCCGCCCTGGCCGTGGCGATCTTCGCCGCGCTGGCCCTGCGCCCGAACGGCTACCTGCCCGCGATGTACGTCATCCAGGCGCTGCCGTTCCTCGCGCTGGTCCTCGCCGGGGGCACCGCCTCGGTCGCCCACGCGGTGCTGAGCCGCTGGCGCTCCGAGGCGGAGAAACGGTACGTCAGCGTGGGCCGGTACACGCTCGCCACCGTCCTGGCCCTGGCCGCCGGCGCCTACGTCGTCCCGCACTGGTACGACGGTGCCCGCACGGCCGTCACCACCGACGCCAACGCTCCGTACAAGGCCGCGTCCAAGTGGCTGGCCACCGAGGTCGAGGACCCGGAGCGCACCCGGGTGCTGGTCGACGACGCGCTCTGGCTGGACCTGGTGCACCAGGGCTACCGGCCCGGCCTCGGCGTCATCTGGTTCTACAAGGCCGACCTCGACCCGGCCGTGACGAAGACGATGCCGCGCGGCTGGAAGGACCTCGACTACGTCGTCGCCTCGCCGACCGTGCGGCGGGACGCGGCCGACCTGCCCAACGTCAAGGCCGCCATGGAGCACTCGGACCCGGTCGCCACCTTCGGCACCGGCGAGGACCGCATCGAGATCCGCCAGATCAAGACGCCCGCCGGAGGCACGCGATGAGCCAGGAGTACACCGTCCCCGGCGAGGTCGTCGAGACCGGGACAACCGAAGTCCCCGAGCCGGGCGCGGTCACCATCGTCGTACCGACGTTCAACGAGTCGGCGAACGTCCGGCAGCTGCTGCGCCAGATCACCGAGGCCGTCCCGGCGCGGCTGCCGTGCGAGGTCCTCTTCGTGGACGACTCCACGGACGACACGCCCGAGGTCATCGAGAAGGCCGCCCGGGACTGCCCGTTCCCGGTGACCGTGCTGCACCGGGAGGAGCCGGTGGGCGGGCTCGGCGGCGCGGTCGTCGAGGGGCTGAAGGCCGCCACGTCCGACTGGATCGTCGTCATGGACGGCGACTGCCAGCACCCGCCGTCCCTGGTGCCCGACCTGGTCGCCACCGGTGAGCGGGCGAACGCCGGGCTGGTCGTCGCCTCCCGGTACATCAAGGGCGGCAGCCGGGCCGGACTCGCGGGCAGCTACCGCGTGTTCGTCTCGCGCGGGGCGACCTGGCTGACCAAGGCGCTGTTCCCGCGCCGGCTGCACGGCATCAGCGACCCGATGAGCGGCTTCTTCGCGATCCGCCGCAGCGCGGTCACCGCGGAGGTCCTCCAGCCGCTCGGCTACAAGATCCTCCTCGAGCTCGCCGTCCGCAGCCGCCCGCGCCGGGTCACCGAGGTGCCGTTCGTCTTCCAGGACCGGTTCGCCGGGGAGTCCAAGTCGACCGCGCAGGAGGGCTTCCGCTTCCTGCGCCATCTGGCCGGGCTGCGCACCGCCTCCCCGGTCGCGCGCATGGTCGGGTTCGGCCTGATCGGGCTGACCGGCTTCCTGCCGAACCTGGTCGGCCTGTGGGCACTGACCGCCGCCGGCATGCACTACGTACCGGCGGAGATCCTCGCCAACCAACTCGGCGTCGCCTGGAACTTCCTGCTCATCGAGCACCTGCTGTTCCGTGAGCGGCGCCGGCACCGGCGCTGGTGGGACCGCGCCGGGCGGTTCGCGCTGCTGGCCAACGCCGATCTGGTGCTGCGCATCCCGCTGATCGCCGTGTTCGTCCACCAGTTCCACCTGGGCGTGCTGTCGGCCACCGCGCTCGCGCTGGTGACGACGTTCGTCCTGCGCTTCGCCGGGACCGAAGCGCTGGTCTACCTGCCGCGCCGGAGCCGGGAGAAGCCCGCGCGCGACGGCCGTACAGCAAGGAGAGCCGTGTGAAACCTCGTCGCAGAACGACCGCACTCCTGTCCGTGGCAGCCCTCACCTCGGGGCTGCTCCTGACCGCACCGCAGCCCGCCTCCGCCGCCAACCTCATCAAGAACCCCGGCTTCGAGACTGCCGGCGCCGACGACATGCCCCACTGCTGGGAGAAGTCCGGCTGGGGCGACAACGACTTCACCTTCACCACCACGGCCGACGCGCACACCGGCTCCAAGGCGATGAAGGTCGAGCTCACCCGCCGCGTCGACGGCGACCGCAAGGCGCTGATCACCGAGTCCGCCGCCTGCGCGCCGGTGGTGACGCCGGGCAAACAGTACGACCTCGGCCTCTGGTACAAGACGACGACCCCGGACGCGGCGATCACCCTGTTCCGGCACGACGCGACGGCCGGCTGGCAGTACTGGACCGACCTCAAGACGCTGGACCTGGCCGGGAACTGGACCGAGGCCACCGTCCGCACGCCCGAGGTCCCGGCCGGCACCGACCGCATCTCCTGGGGCGTCTCCGTCTACGGCACGGGCTCCGCCACCACCGACGACTACACCATGGACCAGGTCCCCGACCCGGTCCTGCCGCCCGCGTGCACCGGCACCGCCGAGCAGTGCGCCAACGGCAAGTGGGACGTGCTCCCCACGCAGAACCCGGTCCGCTCCATGCACTCGGTCGTCCTGCCGGGCGGCAAGGTGCTGCTGATCGCGGGCTCCGGCAACGACGAGTCGATGTTCGAGGCCGGCACCTTCACCTCGGCGGTCTACGACCCGGCGAACGGCTCCTACAAGATCATCCCCACGCCGAAGGACATGTTCTGCGCCGGGCATGTGCAGCTCCAGGACGGGCGCGTGCTCGTGATGAGCGGCAACAAGGCGTATCCGGTGCCCGGCGGGCACGGTTACGAGGGCTTCAAGGACTCGTACGTCTTCGACCCGGAGACCGAGACCTACTCCAAGACCAACGACATGAACGACGGCCACTGGTACCCGTCGGCGACGATCCTCGGCAACGGTGACGTCATCTCCTTCGGCGGGCTGCGCGAGGACTCCACCGGCTCGGTCACCGCCGAGCTGTTCTCGGAGGCCGAGCAGCAGTGGCAGCCGCTGTGGAAGGTCAACCAGACCTGGTCGTACTGGGGCCTGTACCCGTCGATGATCCTGATGCAGGACGGCCGCCTCTTCTACTCGGGCAGCCATGTCTTCGGCAACAACATCCCGGGCACGGGATCGGCGATCTACGACTACGACGCCAACACCACCACCCAGGTGCCGGGCCTGCGCAACAAGGACGAGCGCGATCAGTCGGCGAGCGTGCTGCTGCCCCCGGCGCAGGACCAGAAGGTCCTCACCCTCGGCGGCGGCAACATCGACTCCAACCCGGAGGCGAACCGCCTGACCGACATCATCGACCTCAAGCAGCCGAACCCGTCGTACGTCGCCGGCCCGCCGATCCCGCAGGGCACGGTCGATCTCGGCAACGGGCCCGTCCCGCAGACCGGGAACCAGGGCAAGATGTACGTCTCCGCCGTGCTGATGCCCGACGGCAAGGTGCTGGAGACGGGCGGCGCGCTGCACAACCGCGCCGACCCGGTCTACGAGACGTCGATCTTCGACCCCGCGTCGGAGACCTTCGACCCGGTCGCCGTCGACCCCGAGGCGCGCGGCTACCACTCCTCGGCGTTCCTGCTCCCCGACGGCCGGGTGATGACGACCGGCGACAACCCGGGCAACGGCACCTGGAACCACGACGTGTCGGTCTACAGCCCCCCGTACCTCTTCAAGGGCCCCCGCCCGCAGATCACCTCGGTCATCGACACCGAGTGGAACTACGGCGACACCCAGCGGATCACCGTCGACCGGCCCATTGCCAAGGCCGAATTGATCCGCCCCGCCGCCGTCACGCACTCCTCGGACCCGAACCAGCGGTTCGTGGACCTGCCGCTGTCGGTCGACGGAAACAATGTCGACCTGAACGTCACGAGCAACCCCAATCTGGCCCCGCCCGGCTGGTACATGCTCTTCGCGGTCGACGCGAACGGCGTGCCCTCGGTGGCGAAGTGGGTGCACCTCCAGGGCCCGCAGGCGCTCAAGGCGACGGACGCCTCGGCGCATGTCCATGACTTCGCGGACGCGCCCGAGGGCAAGGTCGCGGGGCCCGGCAAGAAGCGGACGTCGCAGAAGGTCAGCCCGACGATCTCCGGCTGCGACCGCCACTACGGTTCGATCAACGTCTGCGTGCCGACGGACTTCCCGGCGGAGGTGAAGAAGACGACGGCCGCACGCTGTGAGTGGCTCAAGGCCAACGACTACGGCCGCCTGAAGATCAACGGCAAGGACGACCCACTGCGCCTGGACAGAAACAGGGACGGACTCGCCTGCGGCAAGGGAGACGTGGCAAGACGCTAGAAACGCCCTTCAGGGGCACGCCCTCAAGGGGCGCGGGGAACTGCGCGACCAGCCACAACGGCCGCGCGGTTCCCCACGACGCTCAACCCTCAACGGCGCTCAATTCTCAACCGCGCTCCTCGTGAAAGCGACCGCCTGCTCCACGATCGCCTCCAGCTGCTCATGATGCGCCCCCCGCCAGTACGCCCGCCCACACGCCGAGCACTGCGCGAACACGTCGTACGTCGCATGCGTCCCGTGCTTCAGCTGATCGGCGACCTCGTCCTTCGTCGCCTCGCGCAGCACCCCGTTGCAGGCCGTGCACCGCGACCACGGCAGCAACTCGGGCCGGAACCGCTCCAGCACGTCACGCAGCTGCTCCTCGGGCCGCGTGCTGTACACGAACGCCCCCGCCCACAGCTCCCGGCGCCGCAGCAGCCCCCGGTCGCGGCTCAGCATCACCCGCTGCTCGGCAGCAGAACGCGCCGCGAGGGCCGGATCGCCGATGTCGGTCGACTCGTACGCCGTGTCCACGCCGAGCAGGCGCAGCCGGCGCGCCAGCGTGCCGAGGTGGACGTCGAGGAGGAAGCGCAGGGGAGCGCCCGGGACCTGCTGGGGGCGCGCGACGGTCCGTACGGTCACCGACTCACCGGCCACCGGGACGTGCGCGAAGGGCACCTCGCGGCCGTCCACGAGCAGCGCGCCGACCTCGGTCAGCGGCACGCCCAGCGACTCGATGACGTGGCCGAGGCTGGAGACGCCGTCGGTGGCGGCCCGCACGGTGCCCGTGCCCTCCGCTCGGGCCCGGGGCACGAAGACATGCAGCTCGGGGGCGAACTCGACCTGGATCTCGGGACCGTTCACCCGGTCAGGATGCCATGGCGCGGGGCGCCTGCCTCAGGGTTTTCCGGCCGGCAGGCCGTGCTCCAGGACATCCAGGGCGCGGTCGACGAGGTCGCGGATGTCGTCGCGGTGGCCGGTCTCGGCCCAGTAGTGGGAGGCCTCCATCAGCCCGCCCATGACGGACATGGCGAAGACGCGCAGTTCCAGGCCGTCGGGGTCGAGTCCGGAGCGCTCCGCCAGGGCGTCGCGCAGCAGCCGGCCGGTGGTCGCGGCGTTCTCCAGCATGCGGGCCCGGACCGCGGGCACCTCGACCCCGAGCCGCGTCCGCAGCCGGGTGACGCCGGGCTCCTCGGCGAGGGCCAGGTCCAGGGCCGTGCGCATCACGTGCCGCAAGGTGTCGGCCCACGGCTCGTCCGCCGGCCGGGCCCGCAGTTCCGCCGTCATCACCGGGTCCCAGGCGTCGGTGACGACGATGTCCTCCTTGGCCGGGAAGTACCGCAGGACGGTCGACGGCGACACCTCGGCGCGGTCGGCGATCTGCTCGATCGTCGTGGCGTCGTAGCCCTGCTCCTCGATCAGTGCGTAGGCCGCGGTGCGGATCGCCCGGCGGGTCTTGATCTTCTTCCGCTCCCGGAGCCCCAGCGGGGGCTCGGCGGCGGGGGTGGTGCGAGGGGCCGTCATGGAAGTCATTGTCGGCCATCGGGGCGGCGCGGACATGCGAGAGGCCACGGCCTCCGGCCGTGGCCCAAGCTGGGGGAGGGGGCTACGCGTGCTGGTACGCCACCAGCGAGATCCCCACGTAGTGCGTGATGAAGGCCGCCAGGGTGAAGGAGTGGAACACCTCGTGGAAGCCGAACCAGCGCGGTGACGGGTTCGGCCGCTTGATCCCGTAGACCACGCCGCCGGCGCTGTAGAGCAGGCCGCCGACGATGACCAGGACGAGGACGGCGATGCCGCCGGTCCGCATGAAGTCGGGCAGGTAGAAGACGGCCGCCCAGCCCATCGCGATGTAGCAGGGTGTGTAGAGCCAGCGCGGGGCGCCGACCCAGAAGACGCGGAAGAGGATGCCGGCCACGGCCGCGGCCCAGATGCCCCACAGCAGCCACTGCCCCTTGGCTCCCGGCAGGAGCAGCATGGTCAGCGGCGTGTACGTGCCCGCGATGATCAGGAAGATGTTGGCGTGGTCCAGCCGCCGCAGGACGCCGTCCATGCGGGGGCTCCAGTTGCCCCGGTGGTACAGGGCGCTCACACCGAACAGCAGGCAGGCCGTCAGGGCGAAGATGCCGCAGGCGATCCGCCCTCTGGAGGAGTCGGCGAGGGCGGTCAGCACCAGGCCCGCGATCAGGGCGGCCGGGAACATGCCGAGGTGCAGCCAGCCGCGCAGTTTCGGCTTCACCGGGTGCGGCAGGGAGAGCGCCTTCGGACCGTGGCCGTCGGCCGCCGAGTCCGTGGGCGCGTCGGGGACGAACGCAGTCATGGCCGAATGGTAGCTACGGAACCGTAAGTCACGTATCAGTGCCGCCGATTGGCCGGTGAAGAGTGGCCATCCTCTCATCATGACCGGTGATGGTCACGCAAACGGACTCCCAGGTGAACGCAACGTGCACGTAAAGAAGCCCCGGGAAACCGTGGCGAGCCTCACGTTGCTCACCTGTGCGCTCCTCTGGACAGATGGGCGCGCACGTCGGATGATCAAATGAGTGCGGTCGGCACCGGATGAGCGCCAAGATCTTCCGTGAAGCATCCGGGTCGCAGCCCCCACGGGGCCTCCACATCACAAAAATCCCTCATTTAGGAGCAATCGTGGCGCGCGACATCGCGGCTCCCACCGTCCCCACCACTCATCAGGGACTGATCTCGTGGGTCAACGAGATCGCAGAACTGACGCAGCCGGACAACGTGGTCTGGTGTGACGGATCCGAGGCCGAGTACGAGCGACTGTGCGGGGAGCTCGTGGAGAAGGGCACCTTCCGAAAACTCGACCCGATCAAGCGCCCCCATTCCTACTACGCCGCCTCCGACCCCACCGACGTCGCCCGCGTGGAGGACCGGACCTTCATCTGCTCCGAGAAGGAGGCGGACGCCGGCCCGACCAACCACTGGAAGGCCCCCGCCGAGATGCGGGAGATCTTCCAGGGCGCCGGCGGCCAGGGCGGCCTGTTCCGCGGCTCGATGCGTGGCCGCACCATGTACGTCGTGCCCTTCTGCATGGGCCCGCTCGGCTCGCCGCTGTCCGCGCTCGGTGTGGAGATCACGGACTCCGCGTACGTCGCCGTCTCGATGCGCACCATGACGCGCATGGGCCAGGCCGTCCTGGACGAGCTCGGCTCCGACGGCTTCTTCGTCAAGGCCGTGCACACCCTGGGCGCCCCGCTGGAGCCCGGCCAGGAGGACGTCCCCTGGCCCTGCAACCAGACGAAGTACATCTCGCACTTCCCCGAGGACCGCGAGATCTGGTCCTACGGCTCCGGCTACGGCGGCAACGCCCTGCTCGGCAAGAAGTGCTACGCCCTGCGCATCGCCTCCGTCATGGCCCGTGACGAGGGCTGGCTCGCCGAGCACATGCTGGTCCTCAAGCTGACCCCGCCGCGCGGCGAGGCCAAGTACGTCGCCGCGGCCTTCCCGAGCGCCTGCGGCAAGACCAACCTCGCCATGCTGGAGCCGACCGTCCCCGGCTGGACGGTCGAGACCATCGGCGACGACATCGCCTGGATGCGCTTCGGCGAGGACGGCCGCCTGTACGCCATCAACCCCGAGGCCGGCTTCTTCGGTGTCGCCCCCGGCACCGGCGAGCACACCAACGCCAACGCGATGAAGACGCTGTGGGGCAACTCCGTCTTCACCAACGTCGCCCTCACCGACGACAACGACATCTGGTGGGAGGGCATGACGGAGGAGACTCCGGCCCACCTGACGGACTGGAAGGGCAACGACTGGACCCCGGAGTCCGGTGTCCCGGCCGCCCACCCCAACGCCCGCTTCACCGTCCCGGCCTCGCAGTGCCCGATCATCGCGCCGGAGTGGGAGGACCCCAAGGGCGTGCCGATCTCGGCGATCCTCTTCGGAGGCCGCCGCGCCACCGCCGTGCCGCTGGTGACGGAGTCCTTCGACTGGAACCACGGCGTGTTCCTCGGCGCCAACGTGGCCTCCGAGAAGACCGCCGCCGCCGAGGGCAAGGTCGGCGAGCTGCGCCGCGACCCGTTCGCGATGCTGCCGTTCTGCGGCTACAACATGGGCGACTACATGGCCCACTGGGTCGACGTGGCCAAGGACAAGGACCAGTCCAAGCTGCCGAAGATCTACTACGTCAACTGGTTCCGCAAGGACGACGAGGGCAAGTTCGTCTGGCCCGGCTTCGGTGAGAACAGCCGCGTCCTGAAGTGGATCGTGCAGCGCCTGGACGGCACGGCCGAGGGCGTCGAGACCCCGATCGGCATCCTGCCGACCAAGGAGGCCCTCGACACCGACGGCCTGGACCTGGCCGAGTCCGACCTGGAGTTCCTGCTCACGGTCGACAAGGAGGTCTGGCGCGAGGAGGCCGCCCTGGTCCCCGAGCACCTCAACACCTTCGGCGACCACACGCCGAAGGAGCTGTGGGACCAGTACCGCGCGCTGGTGCAGCGCCTGGGCTGAGCCCCACCCCCGACTCCGCGGCCGGCCCGAACCGACAGTGCCCTGACCAGCAACATCGTCAAGGCCGGCCGCGGGACACACCGGCGGGACCCGTACAACGGCGTGCGGGGTTCGGGGCCGGTCACCGCGCCCTCCGTCCGCCCCGACGGAAACCAGCGACGACCGGCCCCCTCCCGCCCGCTTCGGCGCGGCCCCCAGGCGGGCTCACGAACGTGCCGATGAATGACCGAGCGCTCCGGCCGACGGCCTACGTCGACCGGGGCGCTCGGGCGTTTTCGGGGTGCGGGTATCGATGCCGGCGTCGGTGTCGGCTTCGGTGAACAGCTCGCACCACACCGTCTTGCGACCCGGCTCCTGCTGCACGCCCCACCGCACGGCCAGCGCGTCGAGCAGGGCCAGTCCGCGGCCCGACTCGGCTTCGGTGCCGACGCCCGCGACCAGGACAGGCAACGCCCCGGGGTCGGGGTCGCTGACACCCAACCGGATCCGCCCGCCTTCCTCGCGCCACACCCGCACCGTGACGGGGACGGTCTCCCCGACGTGCCGGACCACGTTCGTGACGAGCTCGCTCGCGCACAGCTGCACGTCGGTCCCGTACGGGCGCAGCGCCCGCCGCACGCCGGACACCCCGGCCGGGGTCGCGAGCAACTCCAGCGTCGTCACCGGCGGCATCACGCGGCAGCCTGCCGGAGAGCCGCGGCCAGGGCCTGCGCGGTGAGGAGATTGCAGGCACCGAGCGTGATCAGCGGCCGCGCGGGCCGGGAGGCGAGAGCCGGTAGATCGAGTCCGAGGGACGGCAGGGTGATGCCGAGCGCGGCGAGCGCGGCTCGCAACTCCTGGACGCAGGCGTCGGCTTCGGCGGGGCTGTGCATGGGGTTCACACCTTCCAGTGCGCTGTGTGACGAACTGCTCACACTCTGATGCCGACGCCCGTAGCGTGACAGCCCTTCGCTTTCCCGCTCCTGAACTGCGGCTTCGTGGTGAAGGGGCAGGTAGCGGGCGGTAACGGCACACCAAGGACGGTGAACGATGGGTCAGCGCAAGGACATCGACGGTTCGACGGGCGTCCCGACCTTCTACGGCAGTGAGTTGCGCTTCAAGCGGGAGGAGGCGGGCCTCACCCTCCAGCAACTCGTCGAGGGCAGCTTCTACGGCCCGAGCCACCTCAGCGAGATCGAGCGGGGCACGCGCCGGATGCCGGCGGAACTCGCCGAGCACGTGGACAGGATGCTCGGCACGGACGGCTTCTTCAGGCGGCGCTGCGAGGACGTACGACGGGCAAAACGGCGGGGGCACGCGAGCTACTTCGAGCGGGTGCTGGAGGCGGAGCAGCACGCGGAGACCATCGAGGAGTGGTGCCCGACGCTGGTGCCGGGGTTGTTGCAGACGGAGGCGTACGCGCGGGCGGTGGTGCGGGCAACGCACCCACTTGCTCCGGACGATGAGGTAGAGGAGAAGGTCACCGCCCGACTGGCACGAGCTCGCCTCTTCGAGAAGAACCACACGACGCCGGTGTACTGGGCCATCCTCTCCGAGAGCCTGCTCCGCCAGCCGATCGTTCCGCGCGATCAGGCAGCCGAACAGTGGCAGCACATCGCCGGGTTGACCCGACGGCATCGGATGGTTCCCCAGATCCTTCCGTGGAACTGCGGAGCGCACCCTTTCATGCTGGGCACGGCCAAGATCATGACGTTCCCCGATGCACCGCCGCTGGTCTACACGGAGGCCCTGCACAGCGGGGACACCATCGACGATCCGGGCCTCGTTAAGGATTACCGAAGGTCGTACGATCTGCTCAGGGCCGCCGCGCTACCTCGGGAGGCGTCCCTCGCCCTGATCGAGCAAGCGGCTGAGGATGGCGGAGATGGCAAGCAACGCAATTGACTTGAGCACAGCCGTCTGGCGCAAGAGCACCTACAGCAACGGAAGTGGCGGCGACTGCGTGGAGGTAGCCGAAGCCTTCCCCGGCGCCGCCCGCTGGCGCAAAAGCACCTTCAGCAACGGGGACGGCGGCAACTGCCTCGAAGTGTGCGACGCCCACGCCTCCGTCGTCCCCGTCCGTGACTCCAAGGTCCCCCACGGCCCGGTCCTCACCATCACGGCCCCGGCCTGGACGTCCTTCGTCACGTCCCTCAAGTCGCCCGTCACCGGCGTGTGCGGAGGCCCTGCACCAGGCCGATGACGGCCATCAGGCCGCCCATGAGCACATGGTTCTCTTCCCGGGCGCCCAGGATGATGCAAAACAGACCGAATGCGGAGCCGATCACCACGAACAGCGTCAGCTTCATGGCATGACTGAGGTGCTTCATCGGTCCTTTCCCCTCATTAGCTTGATCTACCACCACGCCTCACTGCAGAGCACTTACCACACCCTCGCGAGAGGTGCCCGTCCCCATGCGCGAAGCAGAAGGACGGGCTGCTTTTTACGCTGGAAGTCAATCGATGTTGGTCAAAACGACTCCGATCACTCCCAGGACGATGCCGGCCCAGATGAGAATGGCGAGAATTGATTTCTTGGTCATTGGCATGCGTCCACGGTGCTGAGTCCGTTAGCGATGAGGCCTATCCCGCCTCCGATCGCTGCCACGGATGCAGGCGTGGACAAGCCTCCTGAACCGATGGCAGACGCGATTCCCGCGCCAAGTGCCACTGCACCGCCGAGGAGTTGCAGGCCTGAACCTACACACCCCAACGAGATCATGCCGCTGGGGTCGGTGCGGTTGATGCAATATCCGGCGGCGTACAGGTAGGGGTTGGCCGGCCTCTTGGCCGGAGGGGTCGGGTTGGCTTCGTGCGCTCGGAGTTTCGGGACCGTGGAGTGGAACGCCGGCAAAGCCCCGGCCTCACTTGCATGAGACCGGGGCCAGGGGGCTGTGACCCGAAGTCACCGTTAGATCAGAGACCGTCCGTTCCCCGCTCTGTTCGTGAGTGCTGCCAGCGCATGACGCGAAGAGTGAGGTAGTAGGCCAAAGCCGCCAGGAAGAGCACGCTGACGATGAGGCGCGCCGTTCTCCACGCTGCACCTTCGGTATGCCATGTGGCAGCCACAAGGTTCATGGCCACCGCGACGGTAAAAGCACAGCCCAGCAGTTTGGCCGCGCGTGCGACCTGGTATGAAGGGACGTTCCTCATCATCGTTTCCCGTGAGTCAGCTGGTGATGTCGTCGACCGGGTTGGCGCAGTGGCCTAGGTCCTTGAACTCATCGCTCCACGCGTTGTCGGTGTCCTGCCATGCTTCCTTGGCGTAGCAGCCGACGATGATCGCCCCACCGGCCCGCTGCAGGAGCATCCCGCTCTTGGACTTGACGAAGCGCATCTTCTGACTCGAGGTTCCTGATGCTTCCGGATAGCAAGCCAGGTGTGCGTCGAATGGTTGCGCTGCCGACCTCAGCCCAAGATGGTCAGCGCGATTCCGATCACTCCCAACGCGATGCCGGTCCAGATGAGTGTGACGAGGAGGGAGCGATGGTCCATCCGATCGGGAGGGAGTCTCTTCGGGTCCTTGCCTCTCATTGACTTGACCTGCCACCACGCTTCATGGCATACGTAAGCATTCCGATGCCGATGATCCCGAGCATGCCCAGCGTGATGAGGATTATCTTCCCGGATCCTTCAGTCAGAGATCCTTGGATCAGAGCGGCGACTGACACCACGCCGCTGACAGCGGCGAAGATCTTCAGCTTTCGCTTTTCATCCACTTCTAAACTCCACTCTTTCGACGTACTGTGCCCAGCGGTGGAGGGTGCTGCATTCTGCATTCCCCTCCACCGCAGATGACAAATCGGTGCGGCCGCTCCGGAGACCGTTAGCCGTAGCTGATTATCTCAGCGTTGTTGTAGCCGAGAATCCCTCCGACGGCACAGCTTGTCACCACAGCTCCCGCCGTTCCCCACGGCCCGAAGGTGCTGGCCGCCGTGATGATTCCCGTTTCTGCCGCAGCTCCAATTCCAGCAACGCAGCCCGTGGCAGCTCCCCATATATCGTTAGTGTCCTCGAGGAAGTTGGAAACACTGTCGAGGAACCCGAGTCCGGACGGGTCCACGTTGTTGACAGGATCGCCACCGGTGTACAGGTAGGGGTTGCTTTCCTGCCCCGACGGGTCCGGCTGGGTGAAGCGGCCGAGGGTGGGGTCGTAGTAGCGGTGGCCCATCTTGTAGAGGCCGGTCGGATCCAGGTACGTGCCCGCGTAGCGGTGCGGCTGGGGGACTGCCTCGGTGGTGGTGCCGCGGGGCAGGCCGGTGGGGCCGTAGGCGTAGGTGTGCGTGCGCTTGCCGGTGGCGTCGGTGAGGCCGAGGACGTTGCCCGTGGCGTCGGTGAGGTAGTAGTAGGACTTCCCCCCAGTCGTCATGGAGTTCAAGGTGCCCGCCGGTTCGCGGATGAATCCGGTGTCCACGCCGTTCGTCGTCGTGGAGGCCAGACCCAGTGCGGTGTGGTGGAACCAGGTCGAACCCAGCTTGGTGCGCTCGGAGTTGTCCGTGCCGGCGTGGACCAGGTCGTAGCTCTTGCCGCCCGCCGTGATGCCGGAAAGCTGGCTGTGGTCCGTCCACGTCTCGTTCGTGCGAGCCGTGGCGCTCGCGCCCGCCGTCTCGTTGCCGAGCTTGTCGTAGGACCAGCCGGTGGTGGAGCCGTTCTTGCCGGTCAGCTCGGAGGCGTCGTCGTAGGTGTAGGTCGTGCCGCCGGGGCAGGCGTTCTTGGTGCCGTCCTGGCTGGTGAGGTTGCCGGCCTTGTCCCAGCAGTAGAGCCACGACGCCTTGCGGGCACCCGCGGAGTCGGCTTCCAGTGCGTAGCGCAGGCGGTCCTGAGAGTCGTAGTCGTAGGTGGTCTTGTACTTGGTGAGGTTGTCGGTGCGGGTGCGGATCTTCGTCGTGTCCTTGCCCGCGGAGTTCTTGTAGCCGTAGGTCAGGTCGATCAGCGTGGTCGTGCCCGACGTGGTCCTGACGGCCTCGGGGCGGCCGTTGTCGTCGATCGTCACCGACTGCGTCGTGCCGCCGGGGTAGACGGTCTTGGTGCGCTTGTCGTTGTCGTCGTAGTCGAAGTCGGTCTTCTTGCCGTCCGGGGCGACCAAGTAGTCCAGGCGGCCGGCCTTGTCCCAGGTGTAGTCGGTCTTGCCGGTCGGGTCGATGTAGTGGTCGACCTCGCCGCCCGGGGTGTAGGCCAGCGCCGTCTGGGCGCCGTTCTGCAGGGTGCGGACGCTCTCGCGATTGAGCTTGTCGTAGGTCCAGCCCGTGGTGCCGGAGGCGTCCGTGCGGGTCCTGACATTGCCGTCGCCGTCGTAGGCGTAGGTGACCGTCGCATTGGTGGAGGACACCTTCGTCACGCGGTCACGGTTGTCGTAGACGTAGACGGTCTTGATGCCGCGTCCGTCGGTGACGGTCTCCACCCGGCCGAGCGCGTCGTAGGTGTAGGTCGTAGTGCCCAGCGGGGCGGGCGGTGTCACCTTCTTGAGGTTGCCCTTGGTGTCGTACTCGAAGGAGGTGACCTTGCCGCCCGCGTCCTTGGCGGTGCAGCGCTGGCCCTCGAAGCCGCCGCAGGTCGGGGTGTCCTTGTTGTAGGTGTACTCGCGGGTGCCGCCGGCGGTGCCGGACGTGGTGACCGACATCGTGTTGCCGTTGGTGTCGTACTTGAAGGTGTCCTTGCGGCCGTCCGCGGTGGTGAAGTCGTTGGGCAGATCGGTCCCGGCGATCGTCTGAAACGCCGTCACGGACGCCGTCGCCCCGAGCGGGAGCTTCTGGGAGACGGCGTTGTTGCGGCCGTCCCAGCCGTAGGTGGTGGTGTTGCCGCCGGTGCCGTCCGCTCCCGTGCCCATCGCGTCGATCGCGCTCTGGAGAAGGTGGTTGGTGTACTTGGCGTGGCGGGAGTGGTCCAGGGGGTCGGTGACCTTGGTGACCTCGCCGTCCGCGTTGTGGGCGTACTGCGTCTCGTCGCCCTCGGGGTCGGTGACCGTCGTCGTACCCGCTTCCGACGGGGTGGCGGCCGTGTAGTCGTAGCGCCAGGTCGGACCGATGTGGCCGCCGCTGGTCACCTCGGTGGCACGCTGCATGGAGGTGACGCGGCTGTGGTCGTCGTAGGTGAACAGGGTGACGGTGCCCTCGGGAGTGGTCACCTTGGTCAGACGGCGTGAGGAGTCGTAGGCGTAGGCGGTGGCCTTGCCGTCGGTGTCGGTGACCTTCGCCAGGTTGCCCGCCGGGTCCAGATCGAACACGGCCGTGCGGCCCGTGTGGTCCTTGGCCTGCCACTGACTGGCGTTCGTCTTCACCAGGTCGATCCAGCGGCCCGAGCGGGTCTCGGTCAGCTTGAAGCCCTTGTGCTCGCCGCCCTCGTCGTGCTGGCCGACGGTGATCGTGCCGTCGTTCCTGTCCGTGACCTTGGTCAGCGTGCCGTGCTCGTCGTAGGTGTCCTTGGTGCCGGACTTGCGGTCGGTGAGGGTGTAGGTGCCGTCCGCGTTCTTCTTCAGGTCCTTGGAGTACCCCGTCGGCGTGGTGTAGCCGCCGGTCGACATCTCCTTGAACCGCAGGGCGTCGCCGGTGGCGTCGTAGACGACCACCTCACCGTCGCCGGCCTGGAGGTAGCGCTCGTAGGCCTGCCACCAGCGCTGCGACACCTTCCCCCACGGCGCCTCGAGGGAGTTGTACGTCCGGGTCAGCTGGAGCTTCTGGCCCACACCGGCGATGTCGAAGTCCGTCGCGGCGAGCATCAGGTTGCCGTCGGAGACGTTCACCCGCGTCACGAGTGCGTCGTTCAAGCGTGTGTCGATGATCCGGTGCCAGGGCACCTCGCCCTGGCCCTCCGGAACGAACGGGATGGCCTCGGCAGCGGCTTCCGCACGTTCGGCGCCGGCCTTGCCACCGGTACGGGCCTGCTGCGCCGCCCGCCAAGCGGCGACCTCGGCCGACGGCTTGGCCTCCGCCTGCGATTCCGGTGCCCTGACCGACCCGGCCGGAGTCGCCGGAGCCTCCACCTTCGTCGGCCGGGTCCACGGACTCTCCGGCTCCGGTAACTCCGGCTTCGGCGTCGCCGCCAGTCCCGGTGCCGCCGAGAGCACCACGGCGGCGGTCGTGATCGCGGACAGAAGGACGGTTCTATGTGTTCTTCGGGCACGCCACAGCGACGTGCTTCCCGCACGTGAATGCATCAGCTTCCCCCACGGAAGTCAGACAGAACGCGTGACCCATACGGTCACCTCGGCCACACAAGCTGTCACAAGAAGCACACAAGTCGACGCGGCGTGCCCCCGAACGCCTGTTGTATTCGGGTCGGAATGAGCCCTGCCGGTTCATCACGTCAAATCAGGGTGATACTGCCTCAACTGCCCTGTGACGTGGGCGGAATACGCGGTTCTGTCCTCACTTGCGAGGGGCACGTTGACCGAAACCCGTGAGCCACCGCCGCGTCGTCACCGCCCTCGTAGGCGTGACCGATTCGGGCGCGGGTACTGGATGGCCCTCACGAAGGGGTTGATGGCGCCCGGTCCGCGCGTCGCTGCGGGTGCGCGCGGACCGGGGCCGTGTGGGGGAGCCTCGAAGGGCTCAGTGGGACGCCAGGGCGCGCGGCTCCAGCGCCGCGGTGTGGGCGTCCATCCGCTCGGCGGCCAGGATCGCCGCTGCCGTGTCGGCCCGGGAGGCGGCGACGACCAGCGCCCGGCCCGCCAGGGCGTGCGCCCGCCGGTGCAGGGCCGCGAGGCCGGCCTCGCGACGGCCGCTCATCGGTGCACGGACCGGGGTGCGTCCCCCGCGCAGCCGGCCCACCTGCTCCGCGAGCCGCTCCGCGGCCGTGTCCAGGTCGGCCGAGGCCTGCGTCGCACGCAGCTCGTCCGTGACGGCGAGCAGGGCGGCGAGATGGCCGGCGAGCTGGATGTCCAGCTCTTCCTCGCGGGAACGGTGGGGGAAGTCCGGGTTGGGGCCGTCCACCGTGCTGTGGACCGACTTGGTGCGGATCGGTTCGTACATGGGAAGGCCTCCTGAGTTCTTACAGGAAGCCATCCTAGCTTAGATTTCGTCTAAAGTTGAGTTGTTCACAAAACAGGACTGCCTGCACACAAAGCGTGAGCAGGCAGTCGGGGTGCGTCGGGGGTGCGCGGTCAGGGCTGGCTGTAGCCGTCCAGGAAGTGCCCGATCCGCCCCATCGCATCGGTCAGGTCGCCGACCGTCGGCAGGGTGACCACCCGGAAGTGATCCGGCTCCGGCCAGTTGAAGCCCGTGCCCTGGACGACCATGATCTTCTCGCGCCGGAGCAGGTCCAGGACCATCCGGCGGTCGTCCTTGATCTTGAAGACCTTGGGGTCGAGACGCGGGAAGAGGTACAGCGCGCCCTTGGGCTTCACGCAGGACACCCCGGGGATCTGGGTCAGCAGCTCGTACGCCGTGTCCCGCTGCTCCCGCAGCCGCCCGCCCGGCAGCACCAGGTCGTTGATCGTCTGCCGCCCGCTGAGCGCCGCGACGACTCCGTGCTGTCCGGGCATGTTCGCGCACAGGCGCATGTTCGCCAGGATCGTCAGGCCCTCGATGTAGGAGTCGGCGTGGGCGCGCGGCCCGGAGATCGACATCCAGCCGACCCGGTAGCCGGCCACCCGGTAGGCCTTCGACATGCCGTTGAAGGTGAGGGTGAGCAGGTCCGGGGCGACGGAGGCGGTCGGGGTGTGCGTGGCGTCGTCGTAGAGGATCTTGTCGTAGATCTCGTCGGAGCAGACGAGCAGGTTGTGGCGGCGGGCGATGTCGGTCAGCCCCTTGATCATCGCCTCGTCGTAGACGGCCCCGGTCGGGTTGTTCGGGTTGATGATCACGAGCGCCTTGGTGCGGTCGGTGACCTTGCGCTCGATGTCGGCGAGGTCCGGCATCCAGTCGGCCTGCTCGTCGCAGCGGTAGTGCACGGCGGTGCCGCCGGACAGGGAGACGGCTGCGGTCCACAGCGGGTAGTCGGGCGCGGGCACGAGGACCTCGTCGCCGTCGTCCAGCAGGCCCTGCATCGCCATCACGATCAGCTCGGAGACGCCGTTGCCGATGAAGACGTGCTCGACGTCCGTCTCGATGCCGAGCGTCTGGTTGTGCATCACGACGGCCCGGCGCGCGGCCAGCAGGCCCTTGGCGTCGCCGTAGCCGTGCGCCGACGACACGTTCCGGAGGACGTCCTCCAGGATCTCCGGCGGGCACTCGAAACCGAACGCGGCCGGATTGCCGGTGTTCAGCTTGAGGATGCGGTGCCCTGCTGCTTCCAGGCGCATCGCCTCCTCGAGAACCGGGCCCCGGATCTCGTAACAGACATTGGCGAGCTTGGTCGACTGGATCACCTGCATGCTGGGAGCTTACGGCCCGGTAATGCCTCTCGGGCCGTGTTTTCCGCCACGTGAGACGCGGGGATTTGGGGCGATATCGCCGACTGCTGTCCCACCAGCACCTTCGGTCCCTAGAATGCGCCGCCATGTCCAAGCCATTCGAATACGCCGACGGAGTGAGCGGTCCCGAGCCGCAGGACGCGCCGAAGGTGTACCTGCCGCAGGCCGCCGAGCCCCCCGCCTACGACGCGTACGCGGATCCGGCGGCGGCGCACGGCTGGCAGGACGTGTACGACACGGCGGGCAGCGGCGGTGCCGGGTATCCGGGCGGCGTGGACGGCACGGGCGGCACCCGCCCCGGTGTCAACGCCACGCGCGCGTACCCCGGCGGCGTGCAACCCGCCGGTGCGGGCGGCGCCGGTGACACCCGTGAGCTGCCCGCGGTGCCGGAGCGGGGCCGGGCCGGTGGGGGGCACCGAGCCCGGCGCAAGCCGGCTCCCCCGCTCGCGCGCCGCGTGGCGGTCGCCGCCGGTGCCGTCGGTGCGGTGTCGGTGATCGCCCTGATCGCCGGGTTCTCCCTCTCGGGTTCGCCTTCCGGTGGGACGCGGGGCGGCGAGGGCGGCCGTACGGGGCCGACGGCGGGGGAGTCGCCGACGGCGGAGAGTGTGACGTCGGGTCCGGCCAGGGCCTCCGACGCTCCACTCGTCGCCGGACCGGTCGAATCCGACCAGCCGTCCGCCGAGGCCTCCGCGTCGCCGTCCTCCGAGGCGAGCCGGACGCCGTCCGCGTCCGTCACGGACAGCGCGCCGCCCCCGGCCCCCGGCCCCACGAGCAGTGCCCCGGTGGACTCCGCTCCCACCGCCTCCACTTCGGCACCCGGCAGGTCCGGACAGAAGCCCGGACGCGGCCCCGGCGGCACCAAGGACCCCAAGTGACCGGACCGTAGCGGCGGTTGAGTAGGGTCGGGGCGGAACCCGGGATTCCGGATGTGGAACAGGTTCTTGTGCCGCCCCCCTTGTGACGATCACAATGCACATGACAAAAGTGCGGGCGGCCGGAAGATTTCCGGTCGCCTCCGTCGCAAGAGGGGACCCCCCATGAGAAAACCTCTCGCCGCCGCGTTCTGCGCCCTGGCGATAGCCGGGGCCGGCGCGGCTCCCGCGACCGCTGCCGATGCCGCCCCCACGGGCGTCGGCAAGGCCGCGGACACGGGCTCGGCCGCATCCGCCGTCTCGGGTGTGGTCACGTCCGTGGAGCAGGCGCTGTCCGGGCTCACCGGCCAGAAGGCGAAGGCCGTGAACTTCGCCGGGACCGTCGCGCTCAGCAACTGCTCCGGCTCCGTCGTCCGCATGCCGGACTCCGAGGCCGACGACCCGGCGCTCGTGATGACCAACGGCCACTGCCTGGAGTCCGGCTTCCCCGGCCCCGGCGAGGTCCTCGTCGACAAGGCGTCCAGCCGCACCTTCGGCCTGCTCAACGCCTCCGGCTCGCGCGTCGCGACCCTGCGCGCCGCCAAGCTCGCCTACGGCACGATGACCGACACGGACGTCGCGCTGTACCAGCTCACCACCACGTACGCGCAGATCAAGAGCTCGTACAACATCAACCCGCTGACGCTGAACGACAGTCACCCGGTCGCCGGGACCGCCATCAGTATCCCCTCCGGCTACTGGAAGCGGATCTACAGCTGCACCATCGACGGGTTCGTCCCCACCCTGAAGGAGGGCGACTGGACCTGGAAGGACTCGGTCCGCTACACCTCCGCCTGCAACACCATCGGCGGCACGTCCGGCTCCCCCGTCGTCGACCAGGCCACCAACAAGGTCGTCGCCATCAACAACACCGGTAACGAGGACGGTGAGCGCTGCACGGTGAACAACCCCTGCGAGGTCGACGCGAACGGCAACGTGACCGTCCGCCAGGGCATCAACTACGCCCAGCAGACCTATGGGATCCCGGCCTGCTTCGGGATCGGCAACAAGCTCGACCTGAGCGCGAGCGGCTGCACCCTGCCCAAGCCGTAAGACAGGCAGGGTGCAGGCCGGGCGGTCACGCGGGAGGAGTCCTGCGGACCGCCCGGCCCGCCAGCACGTCCGTGCGCCGGCCGTCCTCGATCACGAACCGGCCGTCGACCAGGACGTGCGGAATGCCCGTCGGGAGCGTGCGCGGCTCCGCGAAGGTGGAGCCCGCCGCGACCGTCGCCGGGTCGAAGAGCACCAGGTCGGCCCTGTAGCCCTCGCGGACCAGACCCCGGTCGGGCAGCCGGAGCCGCGCGGCCGGACGCGAGGTGAGGTGTGCGACGCACTCCTCCAGCGACAGCACCCCCAACTCCCTGACGTAGTGCCCGAGGTAGTGGGGAAACGTGCCATAGGCGCGCGGGTGGGGCTTGGCGCCCTGGAGGATGCCGTCCGAGCCGCCGGTGTGCACCCGGTGGCGCATGATCGCCCGGACGTTCTCCTCGTGCCCGACGTGCTGGAGGATCGTCGGGGCCAGCCGGTCGGCCAGCAGCAGCCCGCGCGCGGTCACCCAGGGCGCCTCACGCCGCCGGTCCGCCGACTCCCGGATCGTCCGGCCGACGAAATCGGCCAGGGCCGGATCGCCCACGCCCGAGATCTCGATCGTGTCCCATTCGACGGGCACGCCGTGGCAGCCGTCCGAGCCGCTGACCTCCAGGTGGTGGCGGATGCGCTCCGCCGTCTCCTCGTCCGCCAGCCGCCGGAGCGTCTCCTCCGGGCCGCCCTCGCTCGCCCAGCTCGGCAGCACGGCGGCCAGCGTCGTACAGCCCGGGGTGTACGGATAAGTGTCGAGACTGATGTCGGACCCGGCCGCCAGCGCCTCGTCCAGCAACGCCAGCAGCTCCGGTGCCCGGCCCTTGTTCACGCCGAAGTTCATGGTGGCGTGGGCGAGATGCAGAGAGCAGCCCGCCTCGCGGGTCAGCGCCACCATCTCCTCGTAGGCCTTCAGGGCGCCGGCGCCGTAGGAGCGGTGGTGCGGGCAGTAGTAGCCGCCGTACGACGCCACCACCCGGCACAGCTCGGTCAGTTCGGCGCCTCGCGCGTACATGCCCGGTGTGTACGTCAGCCCCGAGGACATGCCCACGGCGCCCTGCTCCAGGCCCTCGGCGACCAGCCGGCGCATCCGGTCCAGCTCGTCCGGGGTCGCCTCGCGGTCCTCCCAGCCGACGGCGAGCGCCCGGACCGTGCCCTGCGGGATCAGATAGGCCGCGTTCACGGCGATCCCGCGGTCCAGCCGGTCCAGATACTCGCCGACCGTGCGCCAGTCGAAGTCGATGTCGTCACCCGGGCCGTTCCACCCGGCGATCGCCCGCCGCACCTCGCCCAGCGTGCGGTCGTCGACCGGCGCGTACGACAGCCCGTCCTGGCCGATGACCTCCAGCGTGACGCCCTGCGCGGCCTTGGCGCCGTGGTCGGGGTCGCGCAGCAGCGCCAGGTCGCTGTGCGCGTGCATGTCGACGAAGCCGGGGGACAGCACCAGCCCCTCGGCGTCCAGCTCCCGGCGCGCCTCGGGCCGCTGACAGCCGGCCGCGGCCGCCTCCTTGACGATCGATACGATCCGGCCGCCGTCGACCACGACATCGGCCCGGTACGCGTCCGCGCCGGAGCCGTCGACGACGTCGGCGTCCCGGATGACCAGCTCTTCCATCGCGCCCGCCTCCTAGAAGAACGTGCGGACGTAGTCGACGACCGTGCCGTCCGCCTCCGCGACGGGGATCAGCTGCCACTTGTCGAACGAGGTGCACGGGTGGGACAGCCCGAGCCCGACCCAGTCGCCGACCTCCAGATCCGCCTCCGGCGTGGTGGCGAGCCAGGCGTGCTGGTCGGACAGGGCCGTCACCGACACGCCCGTGGCCGGGCGCTCGGCGCCGTCCCGGCGGATCACCTGGGCGAAGGGCAGGTCGAGGTCGTAGGCCGCGTCCCGCTTGCCGGCGTTGACGAAGGCCTGCTCGGCCGACGGCCGTGACACCACCTGTGTCCACAGGCGGAACGCCGGCTCCAGGGCGCCCTCCTCGGGGACCCGGTTGAACGGGGTCAGCTTGCGGTAGTGGCCGTCGTCGTGCGAGACGTAGGCGCCCGAGCGCAGCAACTTCAGCACGGGCAGGGACAGTTCGGGGATCTCCGCGAAGACCTCGGCGACCGCGTCGAACCAGGCGCTGCCGCCCGCGCTGACCACGATCCCGTCCAGCCCGGCGAACCGCCCGGCCTTGTCGAAGTCGGCGGCGAGCGCGACCAGCCGCCGCAGCCACGCCGTCACCCGCTCGCTGTCGGCCTTCGGCACCTCGCCCTCGTAGCCCGCGACGCCGACCAGCCGCAGCGTCCGCGTGCCCGCCACCGCGTCCGCGACCGCCGCGCACTCGGTCTCGGTGCGGACGCCGGTGCGGGCGCCCTCACCGGCGGCGAGCTCGACGACGACGTCCACGGGACGCCCTGCCCCGCTCAGCGCCGCGTCCATCAGTTCCACCCCGCGCACGGAGTCGACGTAACAGATCAGTTCGAAGTCCGGGTCGGCGTCCAGCTCGGCCGCGATCCAGCGCAGGGCCGCCGCGTCCACCAGCTCGTTCGCCAGGAACACGCGCCGGGTCCCGAACGCCCGTGCCACCCGCACCTGGTGGGGGACGGCCAGCGTGATGCCCCACGCCCCGTGCTCGATCTGCCGCTGGAACAGCTGCGGCGCCATGGAGGTCTTGCCGTGCGGCGCGAAGGCCAGGCCGTGCCGGGCCGCGTACGTCTCCATGAGCTTCAGGTTGTGCTCCAGGCGCTCGGCGGACAGCGCGAGCACGGGCGTGGCGAAGCCGCCGGTGAAGAGGTTGCGCCGCTGGCCGGCCAGCTCGGCGACGGTCAGCCCGTCGGCGTCCGGCGGGAGGCCCTTGAAGCGGTGATCGACGCGCTCGGCGGCGAGCCGGGCGAGGGACTGGGCGGTGTCGGCCGTCATGAAGCCTCCCTGATCTGCGGTGTTGCAATCTCTGCAACCTTCATTGCGCATGTCGCTGAACGCTGTCTAACATCTCGGCCACCCCCGGTCAATGAAACCGCCACCGGCCGCACCGATCCCCGACAGCCGCACCCGACGCCTCGACGAGGAGCTACGAGCATCGTGACCCCCACCGGACCCTGCAACGCCCCCGACGTCGTGGACGTCGTCGCGCTCGGCGAGTCCATGGTCACGTTCCTGCCCTCCCGCCCGGGGCGCCTCGCCGACGTGCCGTCCTTCGCACGGGGCATCGGCGGGGCGGAGTCGAACGTGGCGTGCGTGCTGGCGGCGGCCGGGCACTCCGTGCGCTGGGTCAGCAGGGTGGGGGACGACGCGTTCGGCGATCACCTGGTGGAGACGATCGGCGGGTACGGAGTCGACGTGGCCCACGTCCGGCGCGACCCCGGCCGCCCCACCGGCATCTACTTCCGCACCGCCGGGGACCGGGCCGGCGACGCCCACGAGGTGGCCTACTACCGGACGGGTTCCGCGGCCTCCGCGATGAGCGTGACGGACCCCGACCCCGCGGCGGTGCGCGCCGGGCGCGTGCTGCACCTGTCCGGGATCACCGCCGCGCTGTCGGGGACCTGCCTGGACCTGATGCGCGCCCTGACCGACCGCCGCCCCGGCCGCCCCCTGGTCTCCTTCGACGTCAACCACCGGCCGGGCCTGTGGCGCGACACGGACGCCGCGACGGTGCTGCGCGACCTCGCCCGGGGCGCGGACCTCGTCTTCGTCGGGCAGGACGAGGCATGGGGCCTGCACAGCGCGGAAGCCGTCCGCGCCGCCCTCCCCGAACCCGAGGTGCTGGTCGTCAAGCAGGGCGCGGCCGGAGCCACCGTCTTCCACGACAACGAGGTCACCTTCGTCCCCGCACCCCGGGTCGACGTCGTCGCCGAGGTCGGCGCGGGCGACGCCTTCGCCGCCGGGTTCCTCTCCGCCACCCTGCGCGGACTGCCCGTGCGGGAGCGGCTGCGGCACGGGCATCTGATGGCCGCCGCCGCACTCACCGTGCCCGGCGACCTCGCCAAGCCGCCCGCGCGGGACCACGCCGACCGGCTGGTCGCCCTGGGCGACGCGGCATGGGGGAGACTGCGACTCGGCCCGGGCTGGACCGAGGAGACACAGCGGGCCGACGAGGAGGTACGAACGCCATGAGCCAGACCGTCGACCGCGCGCTGAGCATCCTGCCGCTGCTCGCCGAGGGCCCCGCCGACCTGGGGCAGGTCGCCGACCGCCTCGGCGTGCACAAGTCCACCGCCCTGCGGCTGCTGCGCACCCTCCACGAGCACGGGCTGATCTACCGCCAGTCCGACCAGCGCTACCGCCTCGGCGCCCGCCTCTTCGCCCTCGCCCAGGAGGCGATGGAGAACCTAGACGTCCGCGAGATCGCCCACCCCCACCTGGTCCGCCTCAACGAGAGCTGCGGGCACACCGTGCACCTCGCCGTGTACGAGGAGAACGAGGTCCTCTACATCGACAAGGTCGAGAGCCGCTACCCGGTGCGGATGTACTCCCGCATCGGCAAGCCCGTCGCCATCACCGTCGCGGCGGTCGCGAAGCTGCTGCTCGCCGATCTGCCCGAGCACGAGCGGCGCGCGATCGCGGAGAAGCTCGACTACCCCACGTACACGTCCCGTTCGACCCCCAACGCCGGCGCCTTCCTGCGGGAGCTGGAGAAGGTGCGCGAACAGGGCTGGGCCACCGACCTCGGCGGCCACGAGGAGTCCATCAACTGCGTCGCGGCGCCCATCCGCGGCGCCGACGGCCGGGTCGTCGCCGCGATGTCGGTCTCCGCGCCGAACGTCGTCGTCACCGCCGACGAACTCCTCACCCTCCTGCCGCTGGTGCGCCGTACGGCGGACGCCATCAGCGGGGAGTACTCCGGCAGAACACCAGTGAAGGGCACCACATGACGGACAAGATCGCACTCACCCCCAAGACCCACACCACCCCGCCGGCGAAGTTCTCGCACGGTGTGAAGAAGGGCAACATCCTCCAGGTCGCCGGCCAGGTCGGCTTCCTGCCCGCCGAGGAGGGCAAGGCGCCCACGCCCGCCGGGCCGACCCTGCGCGAGCAGACCCTCCAGACCCTGGCCAACGTCAAGGCCATCCTGGAGGAGGGCGGCGCCTCCTGGGACGACGTGATGATGATCCGCGTCTACCTCACGGACGTCGACCACTTCGCCGAGATGAACGCCCTCTACAACGCGTACTTCGAGGAGCAGGGCCTCACCCAGCCGCCCGCCGCGCGCACGACCGTCTACGTCGGACTCCCCGCGGGTCTCCTCATCGAGATCGACGCCCTGGCCGTCCTCGGCTGACCCACCCCCCACCCCCCGCACGCCCGTGAGGCGCGGCGCCCCGATGCGCCGCGTCGCGCTCCCCCCTACCCAGAAGCTGCATGCACTTACGCAGAGGACCCCCGCATGTCCCATCCGCTCGCCGCGTCCGCCCCCGTCGAGACACCGCCCCACACGGGAGGACTGCTCCTCCTCGTCGACGGCACCGCCGGACTCCTGCTCACCGCCGCGCTCGGCATCGCGCTGCTGCTCTTCCTCATCATCAGGGTCAGACTCCAGCCGTTCGTCGCCCTGCTCGCGGTCTCCATAGCCGTCGGCCTCGCCGCCGGCCTGTCGGTCACCGAACTCTTCGGCACGGTCCAGAAGTCGGACGCCGTCTCCACCATCGAATCCGGCATGGGCGGCATCCTCGGCCATGTCGCGATCATCATCGGCCTGGGCACCATGCTCGGCGCGATCCTCGAAGTCAGCGGCGGCGCCGAGGTGTTGGCGAGGCGTCTGCTCGGTCTGTTCGGCGAGAAGCGCGCCCCGCTCGCCATGGGCCTCACGGGCCTGATCTTCGGCATCCCGGTCTTCTTCGACGTCGGCATCTTCGTCCTGGCCCCGATCGTCTACGCCGCCGCCAAGCGCTCCGGCAAGTCGATCCTGCTCTACTGCCTGCCGCTGCTCGCCGGCCTGTCCGTGACGCACGCTTTCCTGCCGCCGCACCCCGGCCCGGTCGCCGCCGCCGGTCTCCTCCACGTCGACCTCGGCTGGGTCATCCTCATGGGCGTCGTCTGCGGGCTGCCCGCCGTGGTGGCCGCCTGGGGCTACTCGGCGTGGATCGGCCGCCGCATCTTCGTCCCCGTGCCGCAGGACATGGTCGAGGCGGCCGAGGAGGCCAAGCAGGCCGTCGTCGACGAGCAGCGGGCCGCCGGCGTCGCGCCCAGCGAGCAGCCGGTCTCCCTCGGCACGGTCCTCGGCATCATCGGCACCCCGCTGGTCCTCATCCTGGCGGCGACCTTCTCCTCGATCGCCCTGGACCCCTCCACCCTGCGCTCGGTGATCGAGTTCTTCGGCAGCCCGTTCGTGGCGCTGACCATCGCCCTGTTCCTCGCGTACTACCTGCTCGGCATCCGCCGCGGCTGGTCCCGCAAGTCCCTGGAGACGGTGTCCACCGCGTCCCTCAAGCCGGTCGGCAACATCCTGCTGGTGGTCGGCGCGGGCGGCATCTTCGGTGCCGTCCTCAAGGCCAGCGGCGTCGCCCAGGCCCTCTCGGACACCTTCAACGACGTGGGCCTGCCGGTGCTCGTCCTGTCCTATCTGATCTCCGTGGTCCTGCGCGTGGCCCAGGGCTCGGCGACGGTCGCGATCGTGACGACGGCGGGCATCGTGGCCCCGCTCCTGTCCGAGGGAGACCACTCCCAGGCCTTCGTCGCCCTGGTCATCATGGCCATCTCGGCCGGCTCCATCTTCGCCTCGCACGTCAACGACGGAGGCTTCTGGATGGTCGCCAAGTACTTCGGCATCAGCGAGCGGGACACCCTCAAGACCTGGACGGTGCTGGAGAGTGTGCTGTCCGTGGCGGGGTTCGCGGTGGCGGCGGTACTGAGCCTGTTCGTGTAGGCGTCTGATAACGAAGTCGGGGTCGACTGTGTGCCGCACAGGTTTCTCGACCATACTCCTCCCCTGTGGAGCAGCGCATAGGTTCGAGCAGCCAGCCCCTGGAAGGCGCCGGATTCGACCCGGCCTTCATCCCCGGGCTCACGTCACCCGCGTCCCGACGGACGAAGGAGGACGGGCCGGAGAAGGAGCCTGAGGTCGCGGACGCCGAGGAGGCCGACGCGGCCGCCGCCGAGCCGGAAGAGGCGGCGGAGACGGCGGAGGTGTCCCCCTCCGAGCAGGAGGAGGACACCGACACCGACGGCCCCGTCTTCGAGGCGTCCGACCGCCGCGCCAGAATGGTCGCCGACCACAGAGGCGTACGCCTGTCCCTGGACGACCAGGACTGCGAGTTCCGCTGGGACGAGATCGGCGCGGTGGAGACGGAGACGGCCCGCTTCGGCAAGCGGTACACCGTCACCGTCCACACCCCCGACCGGCGCTGGTACCCGATCGAGATCGAGGCGCCGGCCAGGAGCCACTTCAAGGAGTGGGACGAGCAGCTGGACGCGGTCCTGGACGCCTACTTCGAGACAGAGACAGAGACCGAGGCCGAGGCAAAGGCTGAGGCAGAGGCAGAGGCGGACGCGGACTAACCGCAGTACTGGCTCTCCTTGCCGATCGACCGGTACATGCAGTCCGCGTTCTCCAGCAGTTGCAGCACCGCGTCGCGGTTACGGGAGGTCTCCCGCTCGATCACCTCGTCGGGCGGGTAGAACCCCCCGCCCCCGGAGCGCGGATACATCTCGAAGGTGTACGCGAAGATCTTGTGCGTGCCCCAGAGGTAGTCGTCGATGGACCCGTCGGTGATGTACAGGTCGCTGGACTGCTCCGCCGTGTAGCCGTTGCTCGCGGCCATCTTCCGGCCGACCGCCTTGAACGCCGCGTTGTCGTCCGCGGTCATCCCGGTCGTCGTGTCGGAGTACGTGTAGCCGAACGGCCACAGCACCAGCTCGCTGTATGTGTGGAAGTCGACCCCCGCCTTGATCTGCTGCGTGCCGCCGACGACCCGGCTGCGCACGAAGTCGGAGACGACCTTCACCTCGGGCGCGGACTCGGCGGAGGCCCCGCGGTACGTCTCGGAGGACGTGGAGCCGGAGGAGCCGCCGCAGCAGCCCCAGCGGTAGTTCCAGTTGCGGTTGAGGTCCGTACCGACGTACGAGGAACCGGAGTTGGGCTGCCGGTTCTTGCGCCAGGAGCGGTAGGAGCCGGTGGCGATGTCGTACTCGCCGCCGTCCGGGTTGATGTCCGGGACGATCCAGATCTCGCGGTTGTTCACCAGGCCGGTGACGCGTGAGTCCGAGCCGTAGTCGGAGGTCAGCTCGCGCAGCAGGTAGAGCGCCATCTCGACGGTCAGGTGCTCGCGGGCGTGCTGGTGGTGCGTGAACAGCACCTCCGGCTCGGACTCGTCGGTGCCCACGTTGTCGCTGATCTTGATGGCGACGATGTTCCGGCCCTGGTACGACCTGCCGATCACGCGCTGGCTCGCGATCGAGGAGTTGGCCGCGACGATCGAGTTGATCTCGCTCGTCATCTCCGCGTAGTTGTGGTACTTCGAGTCGCCCGAGGGGAAGTCGAAGAGCCGGACGTCGTCCTCGCCGGCGGAGCGGTCGGGGACCGCGCCGAGCCGGGTGACCTCGTAGCCGAGCGTGCGCAGCTTCTTGATCTGGTCCGCGCGGCCGGAGACGACGACACCGTGGCCGTGGACCTCGTCGACGGTCACGCCCGTGCGCTGAAGTGCTGTGCGGTCCTCGGCCGTCGAGTGCAGACGGACCTCGTACTGCCGGACGTCGTCGGCCGGGGCGGCCGCCTTGCGGGCACTGTCGGCGGTGGCGTCGCTCGTCGTCGCCGACAGGGGCGCCGCGAGGGCGAGGGCGAGGAGGCCGGCGAGGGCGGCGGTGCGTCTGCCGGTGCGGGCACCGGAGCCTCGTATGCGAAGTCGCATGAAATCTCCTTGTGGGAGGTGGGGTTGTTCCGTGCGACGTACGTGGTGCGGGTGGCGCAAATCGTCCTGCTAATGGCATGAGCAGGTCAAGACTGAAAGTGGCCGCGCAGTGTACGCGCGCGGCGCCGCGGTCGAGGGGTCCCGCCCGAAGTGCACCCACAGGGGTGGCCCTGGCGTGCATATATGTACGCAACGGGAGAGGGTGAGGGTCCGCGCAAGGGGAGCCGGAGTGTCCGGATCCCCGGACCCCCACCCCATCAGAGGACTGGCTGATCATGGGCGGATCAGCGCCACGACGGGACCACCACCTGCCGGCCGAGACGACCAGCTTCGTCGACCGGCGTGGCGAACTGACCCAGGGCCGCGAACTGCTGGCCCGCGCACGACTGGTGACGCTGACCGGACCGGGCGGTGTCGGCAAGACCCGGCTCGCGGCACGCATCGCGGCCCGTGTGCGGCGGGCCTTCCCGGACGGTGTGCGCTTCGTCCACCTGTCCGGACTGCACGACCCGGCCCTCGTCCCCCTTGCCGCCGCCGACGCTCTGGGCCTGCACGACCGCTCCGCCCAGCCGGCTCTGGACGCCCTCGTCGAACAGGTACGGGACCGGCGGCTGCTCCTCGTCGTCGACAACTGCGAGCACCTGGCGGGTGCGTGCGCCCGGCTCGCCGCGGCCCTGCTGCACGGCACCGAGGGCGTCCGGATCCTCGCCACCAGCCGGCACCGGCTCGGCCTCACCGAGGAGCACCTGCTGGAGGTACGGCCGCTGCCGGTACCCGACCCGGACGCCGACCTGTCCGCCGCCGAGGGCTACCCGGCCCTCACGCTCTTCGCCGACCGGGCCGCCGCCGTCGTCCCCGGCTTCCGCCTCACCCCCGCCAACCGCGCCTCCGTCGCCCGCCTGTGTCACCGCCTGGACGGTCTGCCCCTCGCCATCGAACTCGCCGCCGTCCGCATGCGCGTCCTCGGCGTCGACCAGCTCCTCGACCGCCTCGACGACCGCTACCGCTTCCTCACCACCGGCAGCCCCGCGGCCCTGCCCCGCCACCAGACCCTGCGGGCCGCGGTCGCCTGGAGCCACGACCTGTGCACACTGCCCGAACAGGCCGTATGGGCCCGGCTGTCGGTCCTGGCGGGCAGCTTCGACCTGGAGACGGCGGAGGCGGTGTGCGCGGACGCGACGCCGCAATCCGTCGCCCGGCCGCCGGAAGGCGCGGGGCACCTCGTTCCGCACCCACACCCGACCGCCCTGCCCGCGGTGCCGGCCCAGCCCACCGAGCTCCCCGGAACACGCCTCCACCCCGCGGCCGCACCCGCCGGGGCCACCCTCACCCTCCCACCCCCCGGCCTGCGCACCGACGACGTCCTGGAAGCCGTCGCCGGGCTCGTGGACAAGTCCGTGCTCTGCCGGGAGCCCGGGCCCGGCGGTGTGCGCTACCGGCTGCTCGACACCCTGCGGCAGTACGGTCTCGAACAGTTGAGGCGGGTCGCGGGGGAGGAGGAGGCCGCCCGGCGGCGCCAGCGCGACTGGATGCTGCGGCGGGCCGAGGAGTGCGAGCGCGGCTGGTTCGGGCCCGGGCAGCCGGAGACGGTCGCCCGGCTGCGCGCCGACCGGGACAATCTGCGCGCCGCCCTCGACTTCAGTCTCTCCGCCCCCGGCGAGACCCTCGCCGGACTGCGTCTCGCCGGCACGCTCTGGTTCTACTGGCACGCCTGCGGCGCCTCCCGGGAAGGCCTGTACTGGCTCGACCGGGCCCTGGCCGCCGCCCCAGAGCCGACCCGGGAACGGGCCCGCGGCCTGTGGGTCGCCGGGCTGCTGGCCGCCGCCACCCGGGACTTCCCCCGGGGCCGCCGCCACGCCACCGAGGCCCTCGCCCTCGCCCGCGCCCTGGGCGACGCCGCCGAGGCCGCCCACGCCGAGTACGTCATCGGCGTCATCCGGCTGTTCGGCGACGACCTGCCCGGAGCGCTGCGGCACTTCGAGACCACCGTCGCCCGCGGTCCCGTCCCCGGCCAGCACCTCAGCCTCGTCGGCCTCGACCAGGTCGAACTCGCCTGCGCGCTGGGCTTCCTGGGCGAGACCGAGCGGGCCGTCGAGGTCTGCGAACAGGCCCTCGGGCTGTGCGAGCGGCACGGCGAGCAATGGGTCAGGTCCTATGTGCTGCGCATACTCGCCCTCGCGCACTCCGTGCGCCGCGACTGGCCCCGGGCCGAACGCCACGGCCGCGAGGCCCTGCGGCTGAAACTCGCCGTCCACGACGTCATCGGCATCGCCCTCACCCTCGACCTGCTCGCGTCGATCGCCGCCGGACGCGGCGCCCACGAGCACGCCGCCGTGCTGCTGGGCGGCGCCGACCGCGTCTGGACCGACATCGACACCGGCCGCTGGGGCTCCCACACCCTCAACTCCGTACGCCGGGACAGCGAGGAGCGGGCGGCCCCGGCGCTCGGCCGCGACGCGTTCGAGCGGGCCCACCGGCGGGGTCACACGCTCGCTCTCGCGGAACTGGTCGGCCACGCCCTCCAGGAGCCGGGCCGCCCCCACCCCGCGGAGGCCGCCCCGCCGCCGCACGACGACACCACGGTCCGTCTGACCCGCCGCGAGACCGAGGTCGCCCGGCTCGTCGCCGAGGGGCTCGCCAACCAGCAGATCGCGGACCGCCTGGTGATCGCCCGCCGCACGGCCGAAGGCCATGTGGAACGCATCCTCAGCAAGCTCGGCTTCAGCAACCGCAGCCAGATCGCCGCCTGGATGACGGCACAGCGCTGACCCGCCCGCACTCCCGCCCCGCACCCACACCCACCCGAGGGGATCACGTGACCACCGCAGAACCCAGCCTGTTCGACCACCGCATGGCCGTCTTCGACTCCGACGACGGCTTCGTGAACGCCACCCTGCCCTTCCTCGGCGAAGGCCTCGGCGCCTCCGGCGAGCCGCCCCCGGTGGCCGTCGCCGCCCCGTACAACCTGGACCTCCTGCGCGACGCCCTCGGCCCCGACGCGAAGGACGTCACCTGCATCCCCCACACCGACTGGTACACCGGCTCCGCCGCCAACGCCATCGCCCAGGCCGCCTCCTACCTCACCGCGAACGCCGGCCCCGGCGGCCGGCTCCACCTCGTCATGGAGCCGATGTGGAGCGGACGCGCCGGCCGCTCGGCCCGCGAGACCACCGAATGGATCCGCTACGAGGCCCTCGCCAACCTCCTCTTCGCGCCCATGGCCACGACCGCCTTGTGCGCCTACGACACCCGCACCGCCGGGCCCGCCGTCGTCGCCGCGGCCCGCCGCGCGCACCCCGACACGGAGGTCTACGAGGACCCGCCGCGGCTCGCCGCCGAACTCGACGCCGTCCCCCTGCCGTCGCCCCCGGCCGGTGCGCTGTCCCTCGCGGAGCCGCGCACCGCGACCGTGCAGAGCTGGGCGGTCGGGCGCGGACTGCCCGCCGCGGACGCCGAGTTGTTCGCCGCGGCCGTGGCGGAGACCGCGGCGGCCCTCGCGCCCCTCGGCGGTGAACTCCTGCTGTGGGGCGAGGCACCCGCCTGCGTCGCCGAACTGCGCTCGGCACGCCGGCTCGACGATCCGCTCGCCGGTTTCGTCCCGCCGGCCGACGGCCCGGATCCGGGCCCGGGGCTGTGGTACGCGCGTCAGGTCTGCGCGTACGTGGACATCCGCGACGACGCCCGGGGAGCGACGGTCCGTCTCCAGTACGCATAGCCCCCTACCTGCACAAGCAGGTAGCGGATCGGGTAGTCCTCCCCCTGTGCCGGACCACCCCCGGGGATCACCCTGGACCCATGCTGCAACTCTCCGGGCGGCACCTGCCGGACCCCGACGCCCGCTACGGCCCGTTCCCGCAACCGCCCCTGGGAGCAGGCCACCTGAGTGTCGAGTACGCACCCCGGCCCTCCGCCGTCCGCGAGGCACGCGCGGAGGTCCGCAGGCAGTTGGAGGGCTGGGGGCTCGGCGAGGACGGCGAGGTCGCGGACGTGGCCGAACTGCTCGTCGGCGAACTGGCCACCAACGCCCTGGTACACGCCCGGAGCGGCTTCCGTCTCACCCTCTTCGCCGCGCACGGCGTGCTGCGCTGCGAGGTCGCCGACGCCGAACGCCGCGTGCCGCGGGTGGTGGACGCGGGCACCGGGGAGAACGGCCGCGGAATGTTCCTGGTGGACGCGCTCGCCCAGCGCTGGGGCTGCCAACGGGACGGGCCGGGCAAGACCGTGTGGTTCGAGCTCGGCACGTGCGGATCGAACGGCTGCGGTCGGCGACAGCCGTGACGCTCCGCTGGGCCTGACCGGGCGGGGTGTCCTACGGGCATCGCGTGAAGATCCGGTCAGGCCCTCTTGTCCTGCGGGCGCCTTTGGGCTTTCTTGACCTGCATGGCGGACACCACGGGAAACACCACCGAGAACGAGGCCATCCAACCCCCGCAGCCCCGGAAAGCGAGTTGGAGACACATCGGTCCGGGCATCGTCGTCGCGGCGACCGGTGTCGGCGCCGGTGACCTGGTCGCCACGCTGATCGCGGGCAGCAACTTCGGCTACACCCTTCTGTGGGCCGCGATCATCGGCTGCCTGGTGAAGATCTCCCTGGCCGAGGCGGCCGGCCGCTGGCATTTGTCCACGGGCCGCACCCTGTTCGACGGCTGGGCGAGTCTCGGCCGCTGGACGACCTGGTTCTTCGCGGTCTACGTCGTGGTGTGGGGCTTCGTCTACGGCGCCGCGGCGATGTCGTCGAGCGCGCTGCCGTTGCAGGCCCTGTTCCCGGACGTGATGGACCTCAAGTGGTGGGGCATCGCCTGCGGCCTGGTCGGTCTGGTCTTCGTCTGGTTCAACAAGTACGCGGTGTTCGAGAAGGTCATGACGGTCCTGGTGGGCGTCATGTTCGTGGTGACGGTGTACCTCGCGATCCGGGTCACGCCGAACATCGCCGACGCCTTCGCCGGGCTCCTGCCGGTGCTGCCGGACGAGAAGGACTCCATCCTCAACACGCTGGGCCTGATCGGCGGTGTGGGCGGCACGATCACGCTCGCGGCCTACGGCTACTGGGTCAACGCCAAGGGCTGGACCGACACGAGCTGGATGAAGGTCATGCGGCTGGACAACCGCGTCGCCTACGCCACGACCGGCATCTTCGTCATCGCCATGCTGTTCGTCGGCGCGGAGCTGCTCCACTCGGCGAACGTCGCCATCGCGAGCGGCGACAAGGGCCTGATCCAGCTGGGCGACATCCTGGAGGAGGAGTACGGCTCGGCCACCGCCAAGTTCTTCCTGATCGGCTTCTTCGCCACGTCCTTCACCTCGCTGATCGGCGTCTGGCACGGCGTGAGCCTGATGTTCGCCGACTTCGTGGCCCGCCTGTCGGGCACCGGCCAGGCCAAGGGCGAGGAAGTCGCCTCCGGGACCCGCGAACGCTCCTGGCCGTTCCGCGCCTACCTGCTCTGGCTGACTTTCCCGCCGATGATCCTGCTCTTCGAGGGCCAGCCCTTCCGGCTGATCATCATCTACGGAGTGCTCGGCGCGGCCTTCCTGCCCTTCCTGGCCGCCACCCTGATCTGGCTCCTCAACTCCTCCCGCACACCCCGGGAGTGGCGCAACGGCCTCCTGAGCAACGCCATGCTCGCCGTCGCCGGCCTGCTGTTCCTGGTCCTGTGCGTGAAGCAGATCTGGGACCAGCCGTGGGGCGAGTTCTTCTGAGGCGGGAGAATGGCCGGATGACCCAGCAGCCGCCACCCGGCCCGGGCTTCGGCCCGCCCCCGCCGCAGTACGCGCCGCTCCCGCCGCAGTACGCGCCGCCTCCGCCGCCGTACGCCCAGGCGCCGCCGCCGCAGCAACCGGCGGCGGCGGGCCCGGACTTCCTGGCCGTCGACAAGCGCAACGCGGTCGTCGTCGACGCGTCCGGCGTGGCCTTCGAGACCTCCGGCCTCACGGTCGAGTTCAGCTGGCCGGAGATCCGAAGCGTCCACTACCGGGCGAGCCCGGACGGCAAGGCGCTGATGGTCGCCGTGGTCCACGTGGACGGCAGGTTCTACGAGTGCGTGGTGGAGGCAAGGCCCAGGACGCGGCTCCAGGAGTGGTTCCCGCAGCTGGCCTGGGTCCTCGGCCACTACCGCCCGCTGGGATAGGGCCCGCTACGGCAGCCCGTGCACATGCGGCCCCACCGCGTTGGACCAGGCGTTGCCGGCCGTCGCGTCCCAGTTGGTGGACCAGGTCATCGCGCCGCGCAGACCGGGGTACGTCCGGGGCGGCTTGAAGGATCCGCACCCGGTGCCCTTGGCCAGACAGTCCAGGGCGTTGTTCACCACGGTCGGTGAGACGTAGCCGCTGCCCGCGCCCCGGGTGGAGGCGGGCAGGCCGAGCCCGACCTGGGACGGGGCCAGGCCGCCCTCCAGCTGGATGCAGGCCAGGGCCGTCAGGAAGTCGACCGAGCCCTGGCTGTAGACCTTGCCGTCGCAGCCCAGCATGGAACCGCTGTTGTAGTACTGCATGTTGACGACCGTGAGGATGTCCTTGATGTTCAGGGCCGTCTGGAAGTAGGAGTTCGACGTCGACTGCATGTCGATGGTCTGCGGCGCCATCGTGATGATCAGCGACGAGCCGGCCTTCGCCGAGAGCGAGCGCAGCGCCTGCGTCATGTAGGTCGCGTTGAGGCCGTTCTCCAGGTCGATGTCGACGCCGTCGAAGCCGTAGGTCTGCATCAGGGAGTACACGCTGTTCGCGAAGTTCGCCGCCGACGCGGCGTCGTTCACCGCCACCGTGCCGCGTTCGCCGCCGACCGAGACGATGACCTTCTTCCCGGCGGCCTGCTTGGCCCGGATATCGGCCTTGAACTGGTCGACGGTGTAGCCGCCGAGACCGGCCGAGTCGAGGTTGAAGGTGACCGCGCCCGGCGTCGAGGTCGCGTCCGCGAAGGCGACGGCGATGATGTCGTACTGCGCCTGGACGTCGGAGAGTTTCTGGACCGTCGCGCCGTTGTCGAAGTTCTGCCAGTAGCCGGTCACCGCGTGCTTGGGCAGCGCGGGGCCGGGGCCGTTCGGCTTGCTCGTGGTGCCCGTCACCGCCGCCGACTTCGGCGACTCACCGGCCCCGTTCGTCGCCGTGACCTGGAAGGAGTACGACGTCGAGGCCGCGAGCCCGGTCACGGTCGCCGAGGTGCCCGAGACCGCGGTCACCTTCGTGCCGTCGCGGTAGACGGTGTAACCCGTCGCCCCGGAGACGGCGTTCCAGGCCAGCGACACCGACGAGGACGTCGTGCCGGAGACGTTCAGGCCGGCCGGCGCGGACGGGATCGTCGGGCCCGGGTCCGTGCCCCCGCCGCCGTCGGGGCCGAACACCGACACGTCGTCCGCGTAGTACGCCGCCTGCCCGTACCAGCCGTGCGTGTACACCGTCACCGAGGTCGTGGAGGAGCCCGTGGTGAAGGTGGTCGACAGCTGCTTCCAGGACGAGGAGTCGGGCGTCCAGGTGGACACGTCCGTCGTGCCGGTGCCGGTCACGCCGAGGTAGGCGTACCCGCCCCGGACCCAGGCGCCCAGGCTGTACGTCGAGTTGGGCTTCACCCGCACCGTCTGGGCGCACCGGGCGTTGTCCTGCCCCGACGGGGTCGCCCGGAGCGCGGCAGCGCCGGTGCGCACCGGGGAGGAGACCGTCGTACCGCTGCCCGCCGAGCAGGTCCAGTCGCTCAGGCCCGATTCGAAGCCGGCGTTCCTGGCGTTGTTGACGTCGGCGGCGCTGGCCTGGCCGACGGTCGTGAGGGTGAGGGCCAGGGCAGCCGTGACGGCACCCGACCAGAACCGCAGGGATCGTCTGTGTGGGGACATGACAAGAAAATGGTCCAGACCAAAGCGGCTGTCAAGAGGTCCAGACCAACCTGTCGAGCAGCAGTCCCACCGCGCATCCGCCCAGCAGCACCACGGCCGACATCCAGAACGCCGCGCCCGCCGGGTCCAGCACGCTCGGCCGCAGCGCCAGCAGCAGCACCTGTGCCGCCGCCGGGACCGCGCAGGCTGCGAGCAGGTGCCGCACCGGCAGGTCCCGCCACGGCTGCGGATGCACCCGCGCCGCCGCCCAGGTGGCCAGCACGACACACACCAGGTTCGGCAGGTGCACCAGCGCCAGCGCGGCCCCGAACGAACCGACGCCCTCCGGGCCGACCAGCGGATCGTGAATCAGCGTCACCTGGACGTACTCGGTGAGGACGAGCACCACGATGCCGACGGCCCAGCAGCGCACGAGCGTCATGGGTTGCCCCCGGTGATCTCGAAGAAGAGCAGGAGCGCGAAACCGGCCGCGGCCATGCCGCAGCCCGCGGCCAGGGCCAGCGACTGGAGCACCGGGGACCAGCTGCCCCGGCCCGCGACCGTCGCCGTGCCTTCCGGGTCGCGCGGGTCGTAGGTGACGGTGACCGGGCTGCCCTCCGACGTCGACGGGCCCGCCAGCTCCTCGAACTCCACCCGCGCGCCGTCCGCCGTACGGAAGGCGAAGAAGTGCCGCCGGGCGTCGGAGCGCTGATAGGGCTCCGTCTCCACCCGGACGCAGCTGCCGTCCGCCCGGACACCGCGCCGCAGGACCCGCGTCACTGTCACCAGCCGCCGCGCGTACCTCCACGACAGCGCGCCGAACAGCGCGACGAGCAGGGCGAGTACGACGTATCCGGCGCCCGGCACCTCCACGGCTAGTGCACCTCGACCGAGTCGATGATCCGGTCCAGGTCCCCGTCCGGCAGGGACCCCTGCTCGGCGTCGATCCGGATCGCGAAGGCGGTGTCCTTCGAGTCCAGCCCGGCCAGGGTCACGCCTTCGACGGGGGTGCCCCTGGCCGGTCCGCCGTCCTCGCCGGTCGCCTTGAAGGAGAAGTCGATCCGCCTCGCCCCGTCCGCGCCGGCCAGCTCCACGTCCTTCTGGCCCTTGACGTCCGCACCCATCTGGATGCCCGCCTCGGCGGCTATCGCGGCCTGCTCGGGGGAGTCCGCCTCGGTGAAGGCGAGCTGCACGGTGATGACGGAGACCTTCTTCCCGCCCTGCGTGCGCACCGCCGCCGCGGCGTTGTGCTCGCCGCGCTCGGCGGCGCTCTGCTCGGTGTAGCCCTTCGGGTACGACACGTCGACGCCCTTCGTCTTCAGCGTCCCCCAGCCCTCGGGCACCGAGCCCGCGCCGGAGCCGGTGTCCCCGCAGCCGGTCAGGGCCAACGCGGTCGTCAGCAGGGCGGCGGCCAGGCAGGCACGGCGGGTCTTCATCGGCAGGTGCTCCCGTCTCGTCAGTTCGCACAGTAGCTGTAGGGAAGATAGGAGCGGCCGTCCCCGTGGGGCGCCCCCAGGAACTGGGCGTCGGTCAGGGTCTCCGCCTTCTTCTCCGTGCTGATCGTCATGCCCAGACTGAGCCCCAGATTCAACTCGAAGCCGTACTCGGCCGCGTTCACCTCACCCGTGTACGTCATCCGGCTCGACGTGCCCTCGTCGAACATCTGCTGCCCGAAGGGGTCGTCGGCGCCCGGCCGGGCCGTCGGGGCGTGGTCGGCGAACATGTACTGGAAAGGCGTGGCGGCCTGCTCGTTGGTGCTGTCCAGCCAGCGCTCGGCGACCGCCCGGTCCTGGTCGCCGGCCGGGCCGGGGTCGAAGGTGAGGGTGTTGCTCACGATCTCGATGCCGGTCTGCGAGTCGGTGCCCTTCACCCCGGCGCTGCCGCCCCGCTTGTCACCGTCCTTCCTGCCGTTGTCGCCACCGGCCTTGGCGCCGTCCTTCTGGCCGCCCTTCTCGACGGTGCGGGTCATGTCGACGCGGACCAGCTTGCCGGTCTTCTTGTCGTAGGTGACCGTGATGGTGCCCGTCTGCGTCGTGTTCGCCGTGTACTCGCCGCTCAGCGGCCCCGCCTCGTAGCCCACCTTGGAGCCGTACTCGATGGACGAGGAGTACGTGTACGACTTGGTGCCCTTGTAGGAGTTGTCGGTCCAGGTCACCTCGGGGGAGTACTTGAAGGTGCCGCCGAGCGCGGCGCTCAGCTTCTTCTCGTCGCCCGCTGAGATCTTCAGGCCCGCCGACGCCGAGGCCTCCAGACCCACCTTGCCGTAGGTGATCTTCCGGTTGTCGCCGAGGTTCTCCTTGATCCGGTTCTGGGTGTCCTCCTCGTCCTTGAGGGGGCCCTTGCCGAAGAGATAGAGGATGCTGTCGCCGACGCTCGCCTCCGCGCCGCCGGGCATCGTGCGCCGCGTCTCGTACATCTGGAGCTTCTCCACGTCGTCCCGGAAGCGCTGGGCCTCCTCGGGGCTCCGGAACACCCAGGTGTCGCCGTTGGTGACCTTGATGCCGAGCCCCAGCTCCACCTTGTCGCCGCCGAACCGGCCCACCTTCATACCGGGCTTGAAGTCCTTCTTCGCGGCGACCGAGGCGGCGTCCGTGAACGTCAGGTAGACCAGCTGGTCGCTGTCGTCGACCTTGCCGTCCCCGTTGACGTCCGTCCTCGCCTTCAGATGCTGCTCCTGGAAGCCGTACTCCTTGCCGATCTCCCAGAAGAAGATCTTCGCCTTGGAGCCCGCCTTGTCCGTGACGGAGGAGACCTGGCACAGCGCCGGCTCGAAGTCCGCGTCCGTGAGCGGCTTGTCCGGCCCGGGCCCGCCCGTCCCGCAGTCGCCCCCGGCGACCCGGCACACCTGCGCGGCGATCCTGTCGTAGACCAGCCGGCCGACGCCGGTGGCCGAGACGGCCAGCACGATCGCCGCGCTGACGACGACCATGCCCAGGTACTCGGTGCCGGTCGCCCCACGGTCGTCGAAGACCGGTCTGCGCCCGTACCCCCGTATGCCGCCCCCGCCCGCCATACGGCACCCCTCCCCGTCCGGTCCACGTGTGTTTTCGGACGGCGAGCGTAGGTTCGCGACACCGCGTCGGGCGTGGGCCTCAGGGCCCAAACCAAGGCCCACCGTCACCACTGGGCCCGCTGGGCCCACCGCCCGGGGTCGCCCGGGCCCGCCGAGCCGACCGGCAAGATGCTCAACCTGCCCCGTTTTGACGCATCTTGTGCAACGACAGTTGCTCGTCAGCTACACAAACGCTGTTCTCCGGTCACAGAGGCGTGGATACAGTGCTGAGGTAGTCACGCAGTGAAGTCGACACGGTGCGCCGGAGTGACACCCGGCGTTCCGACGGGCATGGGGAAACGGGGAGCTGCGCGTGCCAACTGCCATTGCCGTGACCAGTGCCGACATGGCGCTGCCACCACAGGACGAACGCACCCTGCCCGCCGTCGTGCTGCGGGACGTGGCCCGGCGCCCCCTGGAGCAGGCGCTGGCCGAGATGCAGGCCCTGGTCGAGCACCACGGGCATGTGATCGTGGTCTGCTCACAGGCCGCGCCCACCGCGGTGCAGCGACGGCTGCACACCCTGCGTTCCCTCATGGAGAGCGACCGCATCGCCCTGTTCCGACCGGACCTGCCGCCCCTCGGACTGGCCGTCCTGGCCCGGCAGTTGCGCCAGCTCGCCTCCTGCGACATCAGCCCCGGCGTGCTCGCCTCCGCCGGCCGGCTGCTCGTCCACTACATCCACGCCGGCGCGCTGCTGAGCTCCGTCACCCGCCTCGACCGCGTCCCCGTCGGCCTGAAGTCGCACGCCAAGTCCTGGGTGCCCGGCAGCCAGTTCGGCGTCCTCGCCCACCCCGAGCCGCAACTGGTCAGGATCACCCCCGAAGCCGCCCTCCCCGGCCCCGAGTTCGGCACGTGGATGCTGGTCGCCAAGGGGCAGCTCCAGTCCGACTGGGTCACCGGCACCCTCGCCCCCTCCTGGAAGGTGCAGGGGCTGCGCGAGACCCCGCTCCCGGCGGAGTCGCCCGGCTGGTGGGGCACCGGCAAGCTCATCGAGTTCTGCAGCTACCTGCCCGACCTGTCCGTCCTCTACCAGCTGGTCACCTCCGTCCGGCGCGGCCGGTGCCACTGGTGCGGCATCGACGTCATCGGCGACCGCTGCGTGTTCTGTTCGGCCACACCACCCGACCACGACAGCCCGCCCCGCAAGCAGCTCGAGAACCGAACGGCCGTCGGCTGAGGCCTGACACCGCTCGTCAGCACTGTTCCGATCCCGCTCGACCGATATCCCCAACGAGGTTGTACGGTTCATGAACTCCCGTCAGCGCCGCGGCGTGATCCTCCTGCTCCTGTCGATCGTCTGCGCCCTCGGCGCGTTCACCGGCGTGCTCTCCGTCATCAGCGACGTGAAGTCGAAGGTCGGGCCCGAGGTCACCGCCTACCGGCTGAAATCCGACGTGCCGCCCTACACCACGCTCAGCACGGGCCAGTTCGAGAAGATCGAGATGCCCGAACGGTGGCTGTCCGACAACGCGGTCACCGATCTGCGGGAGATACAGGGCAAGATCGCCGTGACCACGCTGGAAGCGGGCTCCCTGCTCCAGTCGGACATGATCGTCCGCCGGCCGGCCCTCCAGCCCGGCCAGCAGGAGGTCGCCATCATGATCGACGCGGCGACCGGCGTGGCCGGCAAGATCACGCCCGGCGCCTCGGTCAACGTCTACGCCACCTTCGAGGGCGCACGCGAGGGCGACCCCGACCAGTCGAAGATCATCGTCACCAACGCCAAGGTCCTCGACGTCGGCGACCTCACCCCCCTCGAGCCCGACGAGTCCAACCGCACCCGGCAGCCCACCGACGCCGTCCCGATCACGTTCGCACTGTCCGCCCTCGACGCGCAGCGCATCACCTACGCCGAGTCGTTCGCGAAGCGGGTCCGGCTCGCCCTCGTCGCGCCCGGCAGCGACACCACCGTCCCCGAGCGGGACCGGACGTACGAACTCGCGAAAGACAAGTGAGAGGCTGCCATGCCCACGAGGATCCTCCCGGCAGTCGGTGACACGGACGCGGTCCGGTCGATCACGACACTGCTCAGCCAGCTCCCGGACGCCGAGCCCGTCGCCCCGGTCGTCGACTCCACCCAGCTCATCGACACCCTCGCGCGCCTGGCCGCCGAGTCCGTCGACGAGCTGCCCGAGGTCGTGGTGGTGCACGAGCGGATCGGCCCGGTCCCCGCGCTGGAGCTGATCCGCGAAGTGGCCCTGCGCTTCCCGGCCGTCGGCGTCATCCTCGTCACCTCCGACGCGAGCCCCGGCCTCTTCCAGGCCGCCATGGACTACGGCGCCCGCGGCCTGGTCGCCCTGCCCCTCAGCTACGAGGAACTCGCCAGCCGCGTCCAGGCGGTCGCCCAGTGGTCCGTCGGCGTACGGCGCCACCTGGGCGCCGGCGGCGACGTGTTCACCGGCGTCGGCGGCACCGTCGTCACGGTCAGCGGCGCCAAGGGCGGCGCCGGGACCACCCTGACGGCCATCCAGCTGGCCCTGGCCGCCCAGGCCTCCGGTCGCAGCACCGCCCTGGTCGACATGGACCTCCAGACCGGCGACATCGCCTCCTACCTGGACGTCCAGTTCCGCCGCTCCGTCGTCGACCTCGCCGCCATCACCGACATCTCCCCGCGCGTCCTGGCCGACGCGGTCTTCCGCCACGACACCGGCCTCGCCCTGCTGCTCGCCCCCGCCGAAGGGGAACGCGGCGAGGACGTCACCGACCGCGCCGCCCGCCAGATCGTCAGCGCCCTGCGCTCCCGCTACGAGGTCGTCGTCATCGACTGCGGCGCCCAGCTCGGCGGAGCCGGGGCGGCGGCCGTGGAGATGGCCGACCGGGCCCTGCTGGTCACCACCCCCGACGTGGTGGCCGTACGGGGCGCCAAACGGGCCGTGCGGATGTGGGACCGGCTCCAGATCCGCAAGGCCGAGGAGACGACCGTCGTCGTCAACCGGCACTCGCGCGGCACGGAGATCCAGCCGCCCCTCATCCAGAAGATCACCGGCACGGCGGTCGCCGCCACCGTCGTCCCCGCCAACTTCAAGGAACTCCAGAGCGTCGTGGACGCGGGCCGGATCCACGAACTGGAGAACAGGAGCTCGGTGAAGCAGGCCCTGTGGGGCCTGGCAGGCGAACTGGGCCTGGTCAAGGCGCCCGACGGTGCGCAGAAGGCGGGCCGGGGGTTCCGGGGCGGCGACCGGGGATCGGTGAGCTTTCGGCGGAGGAGGGAGGGGTGAGGGTGCTCTTGAGGGAGCGGCTGGAGCGGCGGGGGCGGGACAAGGGTCAGGTGACCATCGAGTTCCTCGGGATGACGCCGACGATCATCGTGACGCTGATCGCACTGTGGCAGGTCGTCCTCGTCGGCTACACCTACATCCTCGCGGGCAACGCTGCGGACGAGGCGGTACGGCAGGCGACGGCGGCCGAGCCGGGGGCGCGGCAGGGCGTGTGCGAGGAGGCCGGACTGAAGCATCTGTCGGATGCGTGGCGGTCGGGGGCCGAGGTGACCTGCCAGGGCTCCGGCTACGTGACGGCCGACGCGCGCCTCCAGGTCCCGGTCCTCTTCCCCGGCACGCTGACCTTCGGGTTCACGGTCCACGGCCACGCCGGGGCCGTCGAGGAGGCGAAACCGAGATGACCGGTGTCCGCAAGGCCCGCGACCGAGGCCAGGTCGCCATCGAGTACATCGGCTTCCTGCCGATCCTGCTGATCGTCGCCCTCGGGGCCGTACAGCTCGGCCTGATCGCCTACACGGCCCAGCAGGCCGGCACGGCGGCCAGGACGGGAGCGCGCAGCGCGTCGCTGGAGGGGCCGTACGAGGCGGACTGCCGGGCGGCGGTGAGCAGTTGGCTGGCCGATGAGACCAGTTGCCTGCCGTCGTTCGGGGGGGACGAGGTCACGGTCACGGCCACCGTGCGGATCCCGTCCCTCGTGCCGGGCTGGAACCTCGACCCGGCCGTCAAGACCGCGACGATGCCGCTCGACCACTGAGCAACGAGCTAGGAGCACCGCACTCATGAGCCTGCGAGCACGGATCAACACCCCCGAGGAGAACGGCAACCGGGGCGAGGACGGCCACATGGTCGCCTCCTACCGGGCCAAGCTCCTGGAGGAGATCGACCTCGCGGAGATGAGTTCGCTGGCCGCGGCCGAGCGCCGGGCACGGCTGGAGCGGGTGCTCGGGCACATCATCAGCCGCGAGGGCCCGGTCCTGTCGACGGTGGAGCGCGCGCAGCTGATCCGCAGGGTGGTCGACGAGGCACTGGGCCTCGGCATCCTGGAGCCGCTGCTGGAGGACGCGTCCATCACCGAGATCATGGTCAACGGCCCGGACGCGATCTTCGTGGAGCGCGGGGGACGGGTCGAGCAGCTGCCGTTGCGCTTCGCCTCCAACGACCAGCTCATGCAGACGATCGAGCGGATCGTCTCGACGGTCAACCGCCGCGTCGACGAGTCCAACCCGATGGTGGACGCCCGCCTCCCCTCCGGCGAGCGCGTCAACGTCATCATCCCGCCGCTGTCCCTGACCGGCGCCACCCTCACCATCCGCCGCTTCCCGCGCTCCTTCACGCTCCAGGAGCTGATCGGACTCGGCTCGCTCGACGAGCACATGCTGTACCTGCTGGCGGGCCTGGTGCAGGCGAAGTTCAACCTCATCGTCTCCGGCGCGACGGGCACGGGAAAGACGACCCTGCTCAACGCGCTCTCCGGGCTCATCCCCGAACGCGAACGCATCATCACCATCGAGGACTCCGCCGAACTCCAGCTCCAGCAGGCCCACGTCATCCGCCTGGAGTCCCGCCCGCCGAACGTCGAGGGCAAGGGCCAGGTCAGCATCCGCGACCTCGTCCGCAACTCCCTGCGCATGCGCCCCGACCGGATCGTCGTCGGTGAGGTCCGCGGCGGCGAGTCCCTCGACATGCTCCAGGCGATGTCGACCGGCCACGACGGTTCCCTCGCCACCGTCCACGCCAACAGCGCCGAGGACGCGCTGATGCGGCTGCAGACGCTGGCCTCCATGTCGGACGTGGAGATCCCCTTCGTGGCGCTGCACGACCAGATCAACAGCGCGGTCGACGTCATCGTGCAGCTGACCCGGTTCGCGGACGGCGCCCGCCGCATCACCGAGATCGCGCTGATGGACAGCCACGGCAGTGACCCGTACCGGCTGGTCACGGTCGCCCGCTTCAACGCGCAGCCGATGAGCTCCGACGGCCGTATCCACGGCGCCTTCGAGTACTACCCCCTCCCACGCCGCACCGCCGACCGCCTCTACATGGCGAACCAGCCTCTCCCGCAGGCGTTCGGCATCGCCCGGTCCGCGGACGAGCTAGCCACCCGAGAAGCCAGGTAGGACCGACCGATGGAACTGCAAACGCTCATCACGCTCACCACCGGCGTCACGCTGCTGACCTGCGTCCTGGTGGTCGTCGGCCTGCACTCCTACGCCACGGGCAAGGCACAGCGGCAGGCCCTGGTCGACCGCCTGTCCGCCACCGGCCAGGTCCCCGTGGGCGGCCGGCGCCGCAACTTCCGCGGGATCGACCGCCGTCTGCGACGCACCAGGCTCGGCAAGAAGCTGGAGCTGCGGCTCGCGGCGACCGGCCTGGACGTCACCCCGGGTGAGTTCTTCGTCTACATGCTCGCCACGGTCGCGAGCCTGTGGCTGATCGGCCAGGCGGCCCTGGCCCCGTTCTTCGGCCCGCTGGCCGGCCTGCTCGGCATCGGCGTGGCGGTCCAGTTCCTCAACTGGCAACGCCAGAAGCGCATCGAGAAGTTCATCAACCAGCTGCCCGAGATGGCCCGGATCCTGGCCAACGCGACCCAGGCGGGGCTGGCCCTGCGCACGGCGATCGGGATGGCGGCGGAGGAGATGGAGGCCCCGGCGGGGGAGGAACTCGGCAAGGTCTCCGCCCAGCTGGCGGTGGGCGCCTCCCTGGACGACGCACTGGGAGAACTGGCGGACCGCCTCCCCTCCCGCGAACTGGTCGTCCTGGTCACCACGCTGGTGCTGTCGAACCGGGCGGGCGGCCAGGTCGTCAGCGCGCTGCGCAACCTGACGGAGACGCTGGAGGAACGCAAGGAGACCCGGCGCGAGGTCCGCACCCAGCTGTCCCAGGTCACCATGACGTCGTACGCCGTCCCGGTCCTCGGCGTCGGCTCCCTGTTCCTGATGAACGGGGTGAAGGACGGCGCCCTGGACCGCATGACCGGCTCCCCCTTCGGCCAGGCGGCGGTCATCATCGCCTTCGCTCTCTACGCCGTCGGCTTCGTCCTCATCCGCCGCCTGTCCCGCATCGACGTCTGAGAGCCAGGAGGCAACCATGGGACTGCTTCTCGCCCTGCTGATGGGCCTCGGCGTCTGGGGCGTCTTCGCCGGCCTCCGCATGTACCGCGCGGAGGCCAAACTGCCCGGCGACCTCGCACTGGCCCTGGAGGTCGGCTCCACGCGCACCGGCGCGGTCGACTCGCTCATCGACCGTATGGGCATGCGTTACGCGCCCGCCGTGCTGCGCCTGATGGGCCCGAAACAGGTGGCGAAGTACCGCCGCAAGATCGACCTCGCGGGCAACCCCGGCGGCCTGACCATCGACAGGTACGCCGCACGCCGGGCGGTCTACGGCTTCCTCGGAGCCGTGGGCTTCCTGGTCTTCCTCATGCGGGGCCAGCTGCTGGTCGCCCTGCTTCTGCTGGCCTTCGGCGCGTTCTGGACGGAGGTCGGCATCTGGTCGGCGATCCGCATCCGCAAGGACGTCATCGAACGGACCCTCCCGGACTTCCTCGACGTCCTCGCGGTCGTGGTGAGCGCGGGCCTCGGCTTCCGCCAGGCGCTGGACCGGGTCTCGTCCCGGTACGAGGGCCCCTGGGCCGACGAACTGCGCATCACGCTGCGCCAGATGGACCTCGGCATGAGCCGCCGCCAGGCCTTCGCGGAACTGCGCCGCCGCAACGACTCCGAGCAGGTGGCGATGTTCGTGACGGCACTGCAGCAGGGCGAGGAACTGGGCGCGCCGATCGTCGACACGCTGGTGTCCCTCGCGAAGGACATGCGCCGCACGGACGCGCAGAACGCCCGCCGCAAGGCGGCCCGGGCCGTCCCCAAGGCCACGATGATGATCACGACCTTCATGGTCCCGGCCACGATGCTCCTGCTCGGCGCGGGTCTGATCCTCGGCTCGGGCACGGACTTCGGCTCGGTGACGGGGAAGTAGGGGAGGGGCGACGCCATGTCGATGACAGGGGAACGGACGGGGCTGCTGGGACGACGCCGCCGCCGGGCCGAGCAGAACCCGGAGATCACCACGCCCCCGGCGGGGACGGTGCTGCCCCCGCACGTCCGCACGGGCGCGCCGGACGTACCGGTGACGTCCGTGACGCCCGCGCTGCCGCCGGGGTGGGAGGCGGCCGCGGGGTTCGTCGGCGGGGAGCCGACGCTGCGGATCAAGGGGGGCGGACGTCGGGAAGGGGCGTTGCCCCGGGTGGCGGCGGTGGACGCCCGTGCCCAGGGGGCGACGGGTAGGGCACACGGCCCCCGGCCGCATCCACAGGACCAGGCTCACGGTCGCTCCGCCTCCGGTGACGCCGCGCCCACACAGGAGCCGGGCGCGCCGGCCGCCGACGGCGGCGGGAGCGGCGGCCGGGCCGCAGGTCCAGCCGAAATGCCGGTCCCGGCGGCAGGTCCGGCCGTAGAGCCGGTCCCGGCGGCAGGTCCGGCCGTAGAGCCGATCGCGGCGGCAGGTCCGGCGGCCGCAGCGCCGAACCCGGCCGCAGGACCGGCCGGTGCCGCGAACCCCGCCGCAGGTCCGGCCGAAACCCCGGTCCCGGCGGGAGGCCCGGCCGCAGCGCCGGTCCCAGCGGCAGGTCCGGCGGCCGTATCGCCGAACCCGGCCGCAGGACCAGCTGAGGTGCCGGTCCCGGCAGCAAGTCCAGCCGCAGCGCCGGGCCCGGCGGCAGGCCCGGCCGAAGCCCCGACCCCTGCCACAGCCCCGACCCCTGCCGCAGGCCCGGCCGAAGCCCCGATCCCGGCCGCAGCCCCAACCCCTGCCACAGCCCCGACCCCTGCCGCAGGCCCGGCCGCAGCCCAGCCCCCCGCCGCTGGCCCGGCCGGTGCCGCGAACCCCGCGATCGGCATCCAGGTCAACGCCCTGCAAGCCATGTGCCGCCAGGTCTTCGGCTTCCGTCTGGCGATGATCGCCCTGGCCACCCCCACCGCCCTCGTGAACGCGAACGACGGCCTCCCCACTCGCCTCGTCGGCGCGGCCGTGGTCGTCACGTTCATGACCTCCTACGTCCTCTTCAGGGACTGGGAACGCTTCGGCCCCCTCCTCCTGCGCCACCCCTCCCTCCTCGCCGCGGACACCCTCTTCGGCGCCCTGCTCCTCATCGCGGCCGGACCCGACAGCACCCTCGCCTACGTCAGCGTCTGCACCCCCCTCCTGGCAGGCCTGGTCTACGGCTGGCGAGGCGCGGCGGTCTTCGCCTCCCTCCAGGCCCTCCTGCTGCTCCTCATCCACGCGGCACAGGAGGACCCGGCCCCCGGCATCACCGAGTCCGCCCTCCTGCCCGGCCTCTGCGTCATCGCAGGAGCGGTCGGCTCCAGCCTCCGCAATCTCATGCTCCGCTTCGGCGCGGCCACCCAGGCCCTCACCACCGTCCAGGCCCGACTCGCCGTGACGGAAGCGGTCAGTGCCGAGCGCGCCCGCCTGGCCCGCGAGATGCACGACTCCGTCGCCAAGACCCTGCACGGCGTGGCCCTGGCTGCCGACGGCCTCACCACCTCGACCGACGCCGACCGCATGGACCCGGTCCTGGTGAGACAGCAGGCAGCGCTCGTCGCCCGTTCGGCCCGCCGGGCGGCCGCCGAATCCCGCGAACTCCTGGCCGACCTGCGCCGCGAGTCGGACCCGGACCAGGCCACGGACGTCCTGGTCGAACTGGCCGCCCGCACTCGTGACTTCAGCACCCGCACCGGCCTCCCGGCGGTCTACCGCCCCACCGGCGCCCACGCCGTGCCGCCGGTCCCGCCGGCGGTGGCCCGCCAGCTCCTCACCATCGCCTCGGAAGCCATGGAGAACGCCCACCGGCACGCCCGCCCCACCCGCGTCGACGTCAGCGCGGGCGTCCACGGCGACCTGCTCCGCATCTGCGTCTACGACGACGGCCGCGGCCTCCCACCCGGCACCACCCTCGAACAACTGCGCCGCGCGGGCCACTTCGGCCTGGTCGGCATGGTCGAACGCGCCGCCTCGGTCGGCGCCCGCATCCGCATAGGCCGCGGCGGCCACCCCCAGGGCACGGAGGTCCGCCTGGAACTCCCCCTGGCCGCCCTGACCACCCCCGCCGCATGACCCCACGACCCGAGAGGAGGCCCCTGATGCCGGACCAGACGCCCCACTTCACCGGCGCCCCGCAGCCGCCACCGCACCACCCGTTCGCCGACCTCCCGCTCCCGCACCCGGCACCACCGGTCCGCCGCCTCCGGGTCGTCGTGGCGGACGACAACCCCGTGGTCCGCGCCGGCCTCACCGCGCTGCTCTCCGGCCGCCCGGACATCGAGGTCGTGGCGGAGGCCGCCGACGGCCGCCAGGCCTACGAGGCCGCCCACCAGCACCGCCCGGACGTCGTCCTCCTGGACGTCCGCATGCCCGGCGTGGACGGCATCTCGGCCCTCCCGTACCTGGTGCGGATCGCACCGGTGATGATGCTGACCTACAGCAGGGAGTCGGAGATCGTCCACGAGGCCCTGCGCCGGGGGGCGGGCGGCTACCTGGTCCACGGCGAGTTCACGGCGGACCAGTTGGTCGACGCGGTACGCGACATCAAGGAGGGCCGGGCCCACTTCACCCCGACGGCGGCGGGCGCCCTGGTGGCCCAACTCCGCCAGGACCCGGCCCCGGCTCCACCGCTGCCGGAGGGCCTTGGCCAGTCATCGAGTGCGACTGCATACGGACATTCCACGCCCGGACAGACGTATATGCAACGTCAACAACCCACTCCACCAGCACATTTCGAGGGGCCGCAGGCGCCACCCCCGCCCACTTCGCCAGAAATGCTTTCGCACATGCAACCACATGTGGGACAGTCTTCGTCTGAGTGGACGAGTGGCCGTCCGGCCGCTCCCGACAGGTCACGGTTCCAACTGAGCACGAGGGAGGCGGAGATCATGGACCTCATCGCGTCCGGCATGAACAACCAGCAGATCGCCGCCACGTGCTTCATCAGCGAGAAGACCGTCAAGAACCACATCAACCGCATCTTCGCCAAGCTCCACAGCACCAGCCGCTCCGAGGCCGCCGCGAAGTGGATCGGCACGGCCCCGGACGCACACCGGGGACGGGGGTGACCTCCGGTGACGCGACGGTGGCACAACCGACGGCTGGGCCCGGCCGATTGGGCCCGGAATTGGGCCCAGGGGCCCTCTGGCGGACAGGGCGTTCCGCCGTACGTTCCTCGTGTCGAAAGCGACACAGCCGAACCCGGAGGGGAACACCATGAGCGACCTGATGCTGAAGACCGCCGTCGCGACCAAGGTCCGCGTGAACGGCTGGAAGAACACGACGGCCGAAGCGATGCGCCGCCGCGCCGGCGACAAGGGTCAGACGGCGGTCGAGTACCTGGGCATCATCGCGGTGGTGGTGGCGATTGTGCTGGCGATCACGGGCACCAGCATCGGTACGACGATCCTCGACAAGATCACGAATCTGATCAACCGGGTCGGGAATTGACGCGACCTCGCACGTACGGCGACGCAGGGCAGGCCTTCCCCATCTACATCACGGTGGTGGGGGGCCTGCTCTTTCTCGCGCTCGCCTACTTCGCGGTCGGCCAGGCCACGGTGAATCGAGGCGGCGCTCAGACGGCGGCTGACGCCGCGGCGCTCGCGGCGGCCCAGGAAGCCCGGGATCAGCTTGCAGGCGAGTGGGTCGAGGCCGTTCTCGACCCCGACCAGTGGCAGGACATCTTCGACGGCGACGTACAACTGGTGGGCGACCCGTGCTTGCGTGCGTATCAGCTCGCCGGGCAGAACGACGCAGATGTCGAAGGGTGTTCGGGTACCGGAGTGCCGCTGGGCTACGAGGTCGTCGTGCAGACGCGGAAGACCATGGGAGAGTCCATAGTCCCCGCAACAGCACAGAAGAAGTCGAGCGCCACTGCGACGGCCGTCATCGAGCCCCTCTGCGAGTTCAAGCCGCTTCCCGAGGGTGCGGGGGACGACGTGCTCCCTGGCCTCACCTGCGACGGTAAGAACTGGGACCTTAAACCGGACGATCTCACCGAGCTTCCGGAACCCGAGGATCTTTTCGACGTCCACCTGGCTGACTGAGAAGCGAACGACGAGTGACGAAGGAAGCGGAGAGATGAGCATGCGGTTCACTGAGAGGGCCCGCAGGAGGGTGGTCGCGTTGACCATGGCGGGCGGACTGGCCCTGGGCGCGGTCGGCTGCGGCGGTGGTGGCGACGACAAGAAGCCGGAGACCTCGGCCTCTGCTTCGAAGGACCGCGGCTCCGCACCGAGCGCTCAGGAGGGCAAGTCCGAGGCGCCGCTGACCGAACTCAAGGGCAAGGACGGCCTGCTCCTTCAGATCACGTCCGCACAGCGGGATGCGGGCGGATTCCTCACCGTGAACGGCCAGTTCAAGAACGACGGATCCGGTTCACTGGTGATCCCCTCAGCACTTCGCGGTGACGAGACGGAGATCCTCAAGCACGGCACGTCACTCGGTGGCGCGACACTCGTGGACTCGAAGGGGAAGAAGCGCTACTACGTACTGCGCGACACCGAGGGACGACCGCTGACGACCACAGGGCTCACCACGATCGAGTCCGGGCAGACCATCCCCGTCTTCATCCAGTTCCCTGCACCGCCCGCGAGCGCAACAGACGTCACCCTGCAGGTCCCGACATTCTCCAGCGGCACCATCAAGATCTCCGGGTGAGGCCGGCCATGAAGACCCCCACGCGCAGCCGAACGGCGACTCCACGCCTCGCCCTCGTCCTCACCGCCGCCGGCCTGATGGTCGCCACGAACATCTACGGCGCCGTCTCGGCCCACGCCGACGAAACCCCCGGCGTGCCCCCCGGCACGGAGGCCTCCGCCTCAGCCCCTGTCGACGTCGACCCCAACGACCCCGACCTCAAGCTCCCCGAAGGCGCCACCCTCGCCGAACCCAAGGTCCTCGACATCAAGCAGGTCGTCGAAGACCAGAGCGGTGACGAACGCCGCGAAGACACCAACGCCGACGTCAAGTTCGCCCTCCAGGCCGAGGTCCTCTTCGGCAAGGACAGCGCGAAACTCAGCGGCGAGGCGAAGGCCCGGATCTCCGCGATCGCCGAGGAGATCAAGACGCAGAACGCGACGAAGATCCGCGTCTTCGGCTTCACGGACAACCTCGGCTCCTCCGCCCACGGCGACGTCCTGTCCCGGAAACGAGCCGACGCCGTACAGAACGTCCTCGACCAGGAACTGACCGACTCCAACGTCACCTACGAGGTCCGCGGCTACGGCGAGCAGTACCCGATCGCCGACAACTCCTCGGAAACCGGCCGCAAGAAGAACCGCCGGGTCGAGGTCTCCTTTCCGCGCACAGAGAGTTGAGTCACCGAAAGTGGGCCCAGGGTTGGGGCCACGGGCCCACGCGTGACTGATCGACGTTCCTTAGCCTCGGCTCAGTGCCCGTCTTGAACGGCCGTTTCCCGAGCTGAGCTGAGGTCGCGCATGTCCCCTGCCGGTGACCGGATACCCCCGTACGGAGTGGGGGGTACACAGAATCCCCCGTCCTGGGAACGGCACTCGCCGTTGCCGAGGGAGCTGGGCTGGGCGCAGGTACTGCTGTGGGTGCAGTTCGCGCTGACGGTGCTGTACGTGGTCACCGTGCTGTCGGTGGTGACGTACCACTCCGGGGAGATCTTCGGGATCCTGGCGTACGACTCGCTGCCCGGCGTGGCCGGGATCTGCCTGGCCCGGCGCCTGTGGCGGGGCGGGGTGTGGACGAGCCGCGCGCTGATCGCCGTACAGGCGTGGATCGTGTGGCTGTCGTTCGGCACGCTGGTGCACGGTGATCTGCGGGGCATCACGCAGGCGGCGATGCCGGTGGCGGTCATCGTGCTGTTGCGCCGGGCCCGGTCGCGCGAGTGGTTCGAGAGCCCTCCCCAGGACAGGGAGGAGCGGCGGGCGTTCAGCCTGGGGAGAATGATCCGCTGGCGACGCGACGAGGGCCAGACCGCGGTGGAGTACGCGGGGCTCATCGCGGTGGTCGCGGCGATCGTCGTCGCGCTGTCGGTGGGCGGCCTCGGCGGGCGTATCGCCGACGGCATCCAGTCGGCGGTCTGCTCGGTGACGGGCACGGCCTGCCCCGCTCCACAGGGCGATGTCACGGAGACGGGCGCGGCCGGGGACAACGACGGTGCGCACCAGGGCGATGCGGACGCCGGCGCCGACGGCGGCAACGGCGCGGGCCCGGACGGCGGCACGGCCGCGAACGACGATGCGGGCACCCAGGGCGACTCGGGAACCCATGGTGGGTCGGGCACCCCGGGCGGTGCGGGCGGCCAGGGAGACACCGAAGCCGGCGGCGGCACGGAAACCGACGGCGGCACGGAATCCCGCGACGGCACGGGCGTCGGTGACACGGGCGGCAGCGGCATCCCCGCGTCGGCCCAGATCATCACCTACGAGGGCGCGGGCCCGAACGACACGATCCCGCTCGCTCCGGGCCCGTTCGAGGACAGGTCCCTATGGGACGACGTTCACGACCAGGAGCGCCACGACAAGACGTTCATGGACCATGTCCGCGGCTTCTTCGTAGCGCCTACCAAGAGCTTCCTTGCCAGCACGATGGACGTCGTCAGCGACCCGGTCGGCTCGGTCAAGGACACCTGGAACGGTCTGAAGGGCTACACCACCGACTGGTGGGGCGACAAGGCCGACGAGTTGGGCAAGGAGTGGGACAAGGGGAACTACCTGTCCTCCGCGTGGGGCTGGGTCAGTTCGCCCGAGGACTTCGTGTCCGACCTGGCGGTCGACACACTGGTCGACAAGGAGAACTGGGAGAAGGGCAACTACGGCGCCTCCATCGGCAACACCGTGGTCAACGTCGTCGGCATCTTCAGCCCGAAGACCATCACGAAGTTCACCAAGTTCAAGAAGCTGGCCGAGGTCGGCGAAGCCCTCGACAAGGCGTCCGATGCGGCGGAGAAGGCGCGCAAGGCGGCCAAGACGGGCGACTTCGACGGCGCGAAGAAGGCCGCGGACGAGGCCCAGAAGCACGCCGACGAGGCCAAGAAGAAAGCCGAGACGAACGGCAGCTGCACCATCGCCTTCGGGCGCGTCCCGTACGGCGGTGGCGGCAGCCTGCGCGGAGTCCCGGGCACCGGCACAGGCGTCCTGGCGGGCCCGCAAGCCGGCCGGATCGTCGTCGCCGCAGGAGGCGGCGAGGAATGCACGGGCGACGACGTCGACGATGCACGCCAGGCCCAGCAGGAGGCACTCGACGCCAGGGCCGAAGCGGCGAAGGCCGCGCTGCGGGAGCGGGGCTCTTCGGTGCCTGACGACCAGATAGACGGGCTCGTCAACCGCGCCAAGGACCCCCCTGCACCCGGTGAGATCAGAACGAAGGACGCGGCCGACGCGCTCGACGAGATCACCGACCTCGCACGCCGCCGAAACGTCAACGGCGATGCCGCCGCGGCGCTGGAGGGCAAGGTCGCCAATGCCTCCGACGCCAACAAGCTTGCCGAGGCACGCGCGGAGGTGAACGCCGTACGCCGCGCTGCTGAAGACGCGGCCCCCGGAACCCACGTGGACGCCGGAGTCGGCGGCAAGATGAACCGCAAGGAAGCTGACTTGGGCAACGGGGAGAAGGTGAATCTCGACGAGATCCCGGACGCGGACGTGGTCTACAAGGACAGGAACGGCACCGTGAACGTCAAGGAGGTCAAGAACGCCGGCTCGGCCACACGCAAGGCGGACTTCGCCAATCAGGTCGAGAGGCTCGAGAAGTGGGCGAGCAAGGAGCCGGGCCGCAAGGCCACCGTGGAGATCGAGACGGTGGACCGCTGGACGTCGGTCTTCAGCGAGTTCAAGCCCGCCCGAAACGGCAAGCCGGCGAAGGACACCAGAACGGCGGCCGGTGAGATGGCCAAGAACCGTGTGGACGTGAAGGTGGCCGGCCAGGGTCTGTCCGCCGACCAGCTCGGCAGGATGCAGCGTGCCGTCGACGAGCGGACGGCGAACGGCACGATGGACTGGTCGAAGATGAAGGACCCGGACAGCGCAAAGGCGTATCTGGGCATCGAATGAGACGAACGAGTGGACGACAGCCACGAGACGTGGCGGGACGGCGGAGATGAGCGAGTCGGACGCGGAGCTGAGTGCCGAGGAGATGTGGGATCCGCAGGTCGCGCGATGGCGTGATCCGGAGGGTGACTACGTTCTGCCCCGCGCCCTTCGGTCCTTGCCACAGCCTTGGGACGGGGGCGACTGGGATCGGATCGGGGACCTGCCGCGCACCGATGAGCGGGTGGTGGAGGCTCGGCAGGTGGTGACCGAGCTGCTGGAGGACCCGGAGTTGGCGCCGGATGTGCCTCAGCCGCCGCCTCCGGGCCTGTTGTGGCACGTGTGGGAGGAGTTCCACCAGGCGGTGGGGGAGAGGATGCCCCGCACGAGCCAGGTGACGTGGGCCGGTGTGGACGAGCTGGTGCGCGAGTGGCGGGGACGGGAAAGGCTGTACCCGCTTCAGCGGCATGTCGTTGACCACGTCGAAGCGGCGATGCTCGCCATGATCCCGCGGCTGAGGGACGACATCGCCGACTCGGTGTTCCGCTGGCTGGCCCTGGACTCCGACCCCGGCCGTTTCGCCGACTGGGCGGTGGACACGGCCGAGCGCTGCGTGATCGAGGACATCGGCGCGGACTCTGCCATCGAGCTGCTGGGCGCGATGGGGAGTCCTGAGGCCAGGGCGGCTCTGGATCGCCTGTCGGTGAAGCCGGGCGGTCCGGCGAGTTGGGACAACGCGGAGGCGGCACAGGGGAGGCTCTTCGAATGGGGAGACGGAAAGGCGGAGCGTTAGTCGGCGCGGAGGCTGAAGGAAAGGGCGAGTAGTTCCACTGCTAGAGCTTCCCTGCGGGGCTTCGGCTTCCGGCGGCCACAGGAGTTGCCCGAGACCGGCGCAAACCGTGGGTCTTCGAAATGGAGCGGTGCACACGCACTGACCGCAGGGCGGCCCGGGACGGCGATAGGCAGATTCGTTCCGGGGCCGGAGTATGTGACCAGGTCTTTCCCGTGTCGGCAAGGGAACGGGCCTGCCAATCTCATGGCGCATCCTCCCGCACGGACATCTCGCGCAGGCGCTGACGCTGCTCGCGCGTCGTAGGACGCGCGCCGAACTGCATGCGTAGCGCCCGGACCGTTGAGCGTGCTCTTGGCCGACTATGAACCCCCGACTCCTGTGGCTTCGCCGGCTGGACGGTGGGGGCGGTCGAGCGCTCCGTGATCGAGGAGACCGGCGCCGGCCCTGCCTCAACCCTTGGCGGCCTTACCCCTCCTCCGCCGACACCACGACGTCCACCCGAGCCCCTTCCCGCACCCCCCACCCATCCATCGCCCCGGCCTCGGCCTCCACCACATGCCTGGCCCGCAGCCGAGGCAGCCCCAGCCGCCCGGGCCGCATGGTGCGCACGGCGACGACGCGAAGGTGCCGATCGAGATAGGCGACGTCGATCGCCATGCGCATCCGAAAGGTGTGCACGCTGTTGGCGGGGGAGAGGAAGATCGCCCCGTCGAGGGAGTCCCGCCCCAACAGCCCCCTGGTCCGGGCCCGATAGGAGGCTGCGATCTCCAGCGGCACCCGGACGGGCGCCTGCCCATCACCACCGTGCACGACCAGTTCCCCACGCCCGTCCCGCCAACGCCGCCCCATCCGGGCCCCCTCCGACCGCGCCGCATGCCAGCGGCTCTCCGCCCGAAGGTATCCGCAGACATCAGCTCCCACATGAGCCCACGGACCCAGGCCCTTTGCGGATTCCTGACTGAAACGCCGTACACCGCACCGCTGTTGGCGTTCACCCACGGCGCGTTACGCAACCGTTACGGCTCGAACCGGACGACGAAACGCCGATTCCTCTCCATACTGCCCGCCAGTTGACAAGCTTCACACTGGTGCGGCCGCACCCCGCTGTATAGCTTGGGTTCGCTCAAGAGAAGCCTCGCCACCTCCCGGGAGTCGACCGTGACCCGCCGCCCCACCCTCCTCGCAGCGCTCACGCTGACCGCCGCTGCGGCCCTGACGCTGTCCGCGTGCGGGAGCGACGACAGCTCCACGGGCAAGGACAACGACAAGATCGCGGGAGCCGACACGGGAAGCGAGGCTTCTGCATCCCCGACGGCCTCCGACCCGGCGCCTGCCGGACGGCCGAAGATCGACCTGCCGTCCGACCTCTCCTACGCCTTCGACTGGCCCAAGACAGGGAACAAGGAGAAGGACGCGATTCTGGCCGACAGCGAGCAGTCGATCAAGGCGGTGGACCTGGCAATCGTCAATCAAGACGCGCTCGACAAGCCCTACCTCTATTACTACGAGGGCGAGGCCGCGGCGGGAACGCAGACGTTCATCCAGGCTTACGTCAAGGCCAAAGCTCGCGTCACGGGCGCGTACCGCTTCTACGACCCTGTTGTCACCGTCAGGGGCAAGGGCAGTGGGTCGCTCGTGTACTGCGAGGACCAGAGCAAGGCCTATGACATGTACTTGAAGACCAAGAAGATCAACAAGACCCCGGCAACGAAGAACAGCTACGTGCTGTACAACACCCTGCTTCAGAAGAACGACAAGGGTGTCTGGGTCATCGAGAAGATCCTTTCCCAGAGGGGGAGCGACAGGTGCCAGCCTTGAGGTCGGCTTCCCGGGCTCTGATCGTGCCTGTTGCGATCGGTTCGATGATGCTGTGCGGAGCCCCCGCACAGGCGGACAACGTCATTGGTGGCGGAACCCAGATGCCACCGCCTAAAAAGAACGTCCAGGGTGACTCCAGCGGCGGCACCCTGTCGTCCACTGCAGGAGTTGTCGTCTTCGACCGTTCCAACAACGGCTCAGGCCAGTCCGCAGGCCCCGTGACGTCTTCGACGACCTGGACCCCGCCGGCTTGCTACTACGCTCCGAAGTACTCGCCGGAGCAGCTGCAGAAGTACTTGGAGCCCACATGGGAAGTCGGCTCGACCGGCTACGAGTGGGATGCCAAGCAACGTGACCGCTACGTCAACGGTCACCCCTACAAAGACTTCAACAAGGACAAGACCGGCAAGGGCTATTGGTGGGACTTCTACGTCACACCCGGCCGCGAGGGGGACCCGGGGGCGCTTGACTGCGACAAGCCCATCTTCTGGGTGGACGAGAACGACGATCCGCCGGCCGACATCCCGCAGGCCATCACTGCCGAGGTCCTCGCGCAGCTGGCCTACGCCGAAGTGCGGGTGCCCTCCACGAAGATGGATCTTGCCCCGCAGGCGAACACCAAGGTGAACCTGCCTACTTGGGCGTGGCTGGATGCGGCGGAATTCAAGCCCGTGTCGGTGACGGCCTCTGTTCCACTCCTGGGCATCCAGGCGACCACAACCGCCGAACCGGTATCGGTGAAGATCGAACCGGGCACCGCAGATGCCGAGACCTACCCTGCCTCAGGCGTGTGTCAGATTCAGAACGGCCGAATCGGCGAGCCGTACGCCAAGGGAAAGACCAATGACGCCCCGCCCTGCGGCGTTAAGTACCTGCGGTCGTCGGGCGATGGGTCGTACCAGCTCAGGGCGACGGTCACCTGGAAGATCCACTGGACCGGTACAGGCGTGGCCGGCGAACAGCGCCTGCCGGACGGCTCCTTCGGCGGGGCGCAGAACGTCGTCGTACAGGAGATCCAGGCCGTCAACCGCTGAACCGGCACCGTTTCCGGCCGGTGGGACAGGCACTCGCGAGGGGCCGCCCCCGGCCGGTGCGTCGCGTGTCCGTCGCGCCCCGGCCCGGGTAGGAAGAGCAGCATGACCCCACTCGGCGCAGTCTTCCGCCCCCAACTCGCCCCCGAACGACTCCGATCCGTGGCCCGGCTGGCCGATGACGCCGGGCTCGACGAGCTCTGGCTCTGGGAGGACTGTTTCAGGGAAGGCGGCATCTCCACCGCCGCCGCTGCCCTCGCGTGGACCGAGCGGGTGCGGGTCGGGGTGGGGTTGCTGCCCGTGCCCCTGCGGAACGTGGCCGTCACCGCCATGGAGGCCGCCTCGCTGCACCGGATGTTCCCCGGGCGGGCGATCCTCGGTGTGGGGCACGGCGTGCAGGACTGGATGGGGCAGGTCGGCGCCCGCGTCGAGTCGCCCGTCACCCTGCTGCGAGAGCATCTCCTCGCGCTGCGGGCCCTGCTGGCCGGCGAGCGCGTCACGGTCGACGGGCGGTACGTCAAGCTCGACGACGTCGCTCTCGACTGGCCGCCGGACGGCCGGCACGGCGGGGTACTGGCCGGGGCCACCGGTCCGCTGTCGCTACGCCTCACCGGCGAGGCCGCCGACGGCACCATCCTGACCGCTTCCACCAACGCCGAGGGCGTGCGCACGGCACGGCGGCTCATCGAGGAGGGGCGGGCGGCAGCCGGCCGTGGAGCCGAAGCCGGGCCACCGGGCTCCGGGCACCACCCCGTCGTCGTCTACCTGCTCACCGCCACCGGGCCCGACGCCGCCGCCCGGCTGCACGCGGAGCTCGTCGCCGAGGGGGTGGAGTCCGTACCGGACCTCGGGGTCGCGGGAGACGCCGGGGCTGTGGCCAAGGCCGCCGAGCGGCTGGTCGAGGCCGGGGCAGACAGCGTCGTCCTGCAACCGACGGCGGACGAACCCGACCCGGAGGGGTTCGTGCGGTTCGCGGCGGAAGAGGTGCGCCCGCTCGTTCCCTGAGGCCCGTTGTCAGTGGCCGCTGCCACACTCCGGGCATGAGCGATGACGACATGGACGTGCGTCTGCGTGACGTCGCGGAAGCCGACCTCGAGTTCTTCCTGGCGTACGAGCACGATCCGGAAGCCGTTCGGCGGTCGAGGTTCACCCCTCGGCCGCGCGAGGCGTTCCTGCGGCACTGGAAGACCAGCGTCCTCGGGGACGACACCGTCCACGTGCAGGCCGTGACCGTCGACGGCGAGGTCGCCGGCAACATCGTCGCCTGGTGGGACGCGGACCGCCGCTTCCTCGGGTACTGGCTCGGGCGCCCGTACTGGGGCCGCGGCATCGGCAGCCGTGCCCTCGCCTTCTTCCTGGAGCGGGAGCAGAACCGGCCCCTGCACGCGGACCCCGTCACCGGCAACACCGGCTCCGTGCGCCTCCTCGAGAAGCACGGCTTCCAGCGGCACGGCACCGTCCGGCACGGCGACGAGGAGCACGTCATGCTCGTCCTCGACTGAGAAGCACCGCGGCCGAGCGGCGGGACGTACCTCGTGCGTCACTCCTTTCACTCACTGCACTTGCGCATCTTCCGACGAGAGTTTTCACATCGTTATCGCTCACCGCTCGCCTCCGCGTCACCGCTCACGTAGGTTCGGACCAGGGTAATTCGCGTGAGCAAAGCTGCGCGGGCGGTACCGCGCAGTGGAGGGGGCTGCGCGGTGCCATGGCCTCCGCACCGAGCCGGCGCACCGGCGATGCCGAGTCGGCCCTCCGCCGATGTCGAGCCCGCGCTCCGCCGATGTCGAGTCGGCAAAGCGGCGAATCGGACTCCGCCCCCGGGTCGTGACGGTCAAGCGGGCGGGCGCGGCGGGGGTCACCCGTCGGGGGGATGCCGTGACAAGTCACCCGACTGGTCCCCAAGGTGCGGAAAATCGCCCGGATCCCGCCACGGAGCGCCCGATTCCCCTGCGTATGCGCAGTGTTCCGGCCGGAAGCGGGCCCTGAACGAGGGCTTCCGTGAGCATCGCCGCGTCGCCGGGCGGCTCCGGAGAGTAGTTGTGGCACGCCGATGCACGCAGCATCACTTACGAAGGGTTATGGTGGAAACCCCCCCTCGGGCCGGTCCGTCTCCCCCCCCACGGACCGGCCCGTTTTTCTTTGCCCGCCGGGCGGCTCGAACCACCGGCCGGAACCGATCGTTCCGCCCCCGTTGGCGGCCCAGGGCCGCGGCGGGGGTAGGCTTCGCCTCCGGGGACTGCCATACGGGCAGGGACCGCCCGCGGCCAAGACCGGGCCGCACGCCGCGGCCTGTCCGATCCGTACGGAGGGGCTGACAATCACGTGAACCTGCGCGACAAGCTGCGCGGCCTGCTGGTCAGGCTGTACGCACGCCGGGTGGAAGGCCACCTGGACCACGCTCAGGTGCCCAAGCACATCGGCGTCATCATGGACGGCAACCGGCGCTGGGCGAAGGCCGCCGGTTCCAGCACCGTCGACGGTCACCGGGCCGGGGCCGGGAAGATCGAGGAGTTCCTCGGCTGGTGCACCGAGACCGACGTCGAGGTCGTCACCCTCTGGCTGTTGTCCACGGACAACTTCGACCGGCCGCAGGAAGAGCTCGTCCCCCTCCTCGGCATCATCGAGGACGTCGTCCGCACCCTGGCCGCCGACGGCCGCTGGCGCGTGCACCACGTCGGCACGCCCGACCTGCTGCCCTCCGCGATGCAGACGGTCCTCAAGGAGGCCGAGGAGACCACAGCCCACGTCGACGGAATAGTGGTGAACGTCGCCATCGGCTACGGCGGACGGCAGGAGATCGCCGACGCCGTGCGGTCGATGCTGCTCGACGCCCAGGAGAAGGGCACCTCGATGGAGGCGCTCGCCGAGGCCGTCGACACCGACATGATCGGGCGTCACCTCTACACGAGCCACCAGCCCGACCCCGACCTGGTGATCCGTACCAGCGGCGAGCAGCGGCTGTCCGGATTCATGCTCTGGCAGACCGCGCACTCCGAGTACTACTTCTGTGACGTGTTCTGGCCGGCGTTCCGCAAGGTGGACTTCCTGCGCGCCATGCGCGACTACGCGGCCCGCCACCGGCGCTACGGCGGCTGACCCCCCGCACCGGACACCACGACCACAGGACGTCCCACGTCGCAACACCTCCCGGTACCCCCTTGAAGACGGGCGTAACGCGGAGTTCACCGGGTCGCCGTCATATGCCGTGGCATGGCGACGCTCGTTCGAGGGCATAACTCAGACAGGTCGACGCCCGAACCACGGGTGTCGGATCTCAGCGGACGGCACGGGGCCGTCCGCCCGGGAGGCCCTTTGCACCAGCCCGATCGTGCGGTCACAGCACGGACGAAGAGGCGGAGGGCCGGTTCTCGGCCCGCGCAGGGCGGCCGACGACCGGTCCAGCTCCATACCGTCGCTCCCCGACCTCATCCGAGGGGGTACGTCCTTCCGTGGTGACCAGCACAAAGCGCCACAAGCCCGACCGGCGCACCTATGTTCTCGACACCAGCGTCCTGCTGGCCGACCCGAACGCCCTGAACCGCTTCGACGAGCACGAGGTCGTGCTCCCCATCGTGGTGGTCACGGAACTGGAGGCCAAGCGGCACCACCCCGAACTCGGCTACTTCGCCCGGCAGGCCCTGCGCCTGCTCGACGAGTTCCGCGTCCGGCACGGTCGCCTCGACGCCCCCATCCCCATCGGGGATCTGGGCGGGACCGTCCGTGTCGAGCTCAACCACTCGGACCCCAGCGTGCTGCCCAGCGGCTACCGCCTGGGGGACAACGACTCCCGCATCCTCGCGGTCGCCCGCAATCTGCAGGCCGAGGGGTTCGACGTCACCGTCGTGTCCAAGGACCTCCCGCTCAGGATCAAGGCGTCCTCCGTCGGACTCCTCGCCGAGGAGTACCGCGCGGAGCTCGCCATCACGGACGCCTCCGGCTGGACCGGAATGTCCGAACTGACCCTGCCTGGCGAGCAGGTGGACATCCTCTTCGAGGAAGGGCACGTCCACGTCCCCGAGGCCGCCGGCCTGCCGGTGCACACGGGCCTGATGATCCAGTCGGAGCGCGGCAAGGCACTCGGGCGGGTCACCCCCGACGGCAACATCCGTGTCGTGCGCGGGGATCGTGAGGCGTTCGGCATCAAGGGCCGCAGTGCCGAGCAGCGGATCGCGCTCGACCTGCTGCTCGACCCGGACGTCGGGATCGTGTCGATGGGCGGCCGGGCCGGCACCGGCAAATCGGCGCTGGCGCTGTGCGCGGGCCTGGAGGCGGTGCTGGAGCGCCGTCAGCACCAGAAGGTGATGGTCTTCCGTCCGCTGTACGCGGTGGGCGGGCAGGAGCTGGGCTATCTGCCGGGCTCCGAGGCCGAGAAGATGAGCCCCTGGGCGCAGGCCGTGTTCGACACGCTGTCGGCGGTCACCAGCCGCGAGGTCATCGAGGAGGTCACCGCGCGCGGGATGCTGGAGGTCCTGCCGCTCACCCACATCCGCGGCCGCTCGCTGCACGACGCGTTCGTCATCGTGGACGAGGCCCAGTCGCTGGAGAGGAACGTACTTCTTACCGTTCTGTCCCGGATCGGGGCCAATTCACGGGTGGTTCTCACCCATGACGTGGCCCAGCGGGACAACCTCAGGGTCGGCCGGTACGACGGTGTCGTCGCCGTCGTCGAGAAGCTGAAGGGGCATCCGCTCTTCGCGCACGTGACCCTGACGCGGTCCGAGAGGTCCCAGATCGCCGCCCTTGTGACCGAAATGCTCGAAGACGGGCAGATCTGACCGACTGCACCAAGTCATGGCGGTTATCCGATAGTTGGCGCCGTCCGGAAAAGGCGAAAAGCCTAGCCGGGCGGCGCCTTCGCGTGTGGGCGTTTCTGTGAATCTCCCGCGTCAAACGGGATGTGAGCTTTCACACGCAACTCAGAATTGCCTTGCCCCGTCCGGTTGCGGCAGAGTCTCACTCCTGTCAGGCCCCGCATACGACACACCTGTACCCCCAGCGGTACGGCACCACAAAAGCTTCAGCATCAACTGCATAGCGATGTCGTATGCCGCCCGAGCTACACACGGCGCTCCCCTTGGGGGAGTTGCCCACCGGGCCCGCGCCTCCCGTGACCCCGCAGTTGGGGAGGCCAGTGCCAGGGGCACGATTGCGTCCGCGAGGGTCACCGAAGCGGGCGATGCTGGAAGGAAAACCGTGTGAGCCGGATCTCGGTCCGGGGATTCGCAGTGGCTTCGGCCACGGCGGTCACCGCTGTCGGAAGCGTCGTCGGCGTTGCCTCGGGCAGCACCGCGCAGAACAACGACGCGGAAGCGACGGCAACCGGCGCCACGCTGCTCGCGGACATCCCCGCGGGCCAGCAGGCCCAGGTGCAGACCGCGTCGCTGACGCAGCAGGCCGACGCACAGGCCATCCAGGCGGACGCGAGCGCGAAGAAGGACGCCGAGGAGGCCGCCCGCAAGGCCGCCGCCGAGACGGCCGTCGCCAAGAAGGAAGCCGCCGAGAAGGCCGAGAAGGCTGCCGAGGCAGCGGCCAAGGAGCGCGCGGAGGCCAAGGCCGCCGCCAGCCGCTCCAAGGACATCTCCGACTTCCCCGTCGCGACCTCCTACAGCATCGCCCAGCTCCAGGCGATGGCACGGCAGATGGTGCCGGCCGGTCAGTTCCAGTGCTTCAGCAACATCGTGGACCACGAGTCCGACTGGAACTACAAGGCGGTCAACCCCTCCTCCGGGGCCTACGGCATGTTCCAGGCGCTGCCCGGTTCCAAGATGTCGTCCGCCGGCGCCGACTGGCAGACCAACCCGGCCACCCAGATCAAATGGGGCCTGAACTACATGAACGACCGCTACGGCAGCCCCTGTGAGGCCTGGTCGTTCTGGCAGGCCAACAACTGGTACTGAGCCGGCCGGCCCACGGCCGATCCCGCCCTTCGCACGAGCCCCGCACCGCAGTCCGGTGCGGGGCTCGCGCCATGTACGGTCGGACGGACGGCTCCCCGGGGGAGTGGTGCGCCAAGACGGGGGAAGAGGACGGATCATGTCGCGAGTGCCAGGGTGGCTCGGCCGGCTCGGTGCCGGGCTGACCGAGATGAGCGAGCGCTACAACGAGCGCCGCGCCGAGGCCGAACGGGAGCGGGACGAACCGGACTCCCCGGTGCTCACCGACGAACACGTGCCGCCGCCCCCGGACTACGCACCCGACGTCCCCGCCCGCCCCGATCCCGCCCTGGCCGTGCCGTGGGGGGTGCGGGTCGCGGCCGAGGCCGGCTGGCGGCTCCTCGTCCTCGCGGGCACCGTGTGGGTGCTGATGCGCGTCATCAGCGCCGTCCAGCTCGTGGTGCTCTCCTTCGTCATCGCCCTGCTCATCACGGCGATGCTGCAGCCGACGGTGGCGCGGCTGCGGCGCCACGGCGTGCCGCGCGGGCCGGCGACCGCCCTGACGGCCATCCTCGGCTTCGTCGTCATCGGCCTCATCGGCTGGTTCGTGACCTGGCAGGTCATGGAGAACATCGACGACCTCTCGGGCCAGATCCAGGACGGCATCGACGAGTTGCGGAACTGGCTGCTGAACAGCCCCTTCCACGTCACCGACAAGCAGATCAACGAGATCGCCAAGAACCTGCGGGAAGCGGTCGGGGCGAACACCGACCAGATCACCTCGGCGGGCCTGGAAGGCGTGACCGTCGTCGTCGAGGCGCTCACCGGGATCCTGCTGTCGGTCTTCTGCACCCTGTTCCTGCTCTACGACGGCAAGCGGATCTGGGAGTGGACGCTGAAGCTGGTGCCGGCGGCGGCACGGCCGGGAGTGGCCGGGGCCGGTCCGGCGGCATGGCGGACGCTGACCGGGTACGTGCGGGGCACGGTGATCGTCGCACTGATCGACGCCATCTTCATCGGTCTTGGCATCTACTTCCTCGATGTGCCGATGGCCGTGCCGCTGGCGGTGTTCGTCTTCCTGTTCGCGTTCATCCCGCTGGTGGGTGCGGTGGTGTCCGGGGCGCTGGCGGTGGTCGTCGCGCTGGTCACCCAGGGGGTGTTCACGGCCGTCATGACGCTGGTGGTGGTGCTGGCGGTGCAGCAGATCGAGGGGCACATCCTGCAGCCGTTCATCCTGGGGCGCGCCGTCCGGGTCCATCCGCTGGCGGTGGTGCTGTCGGTGGCGGCGGGCGCGATGGTGGCCGGGATCGGTGGTGCGGTGGTCGCCGTGCCGCTGGTGGCGGTGACGAACACGGTCGCCGGCTATCTGCGGTCGTACTCGCAGAAATCGGCACTCCGGCATTCGGTGCGGCCGCGCGGGGCCACGGCGGTGAGCGCGGAGCCCGGCCCGGGGACGCCGCCCCGGTAGCGGGACTTCGAGAACGGCGGCAGGGCCCCGTCCACCGGTCAGGTGGGCGGGGCCCTGCGATGCGAGGCGGGCGGCCGGGGTTACTCGGCCAGGACCGCCTCGGCGTCCAGCGTGACGCCGACCGCCTGGATCACGGAGGCGATCTTGAAGGCCTCCTGGACGACCTCGCGGTCGAGGCCCGCCTTGCGCAGGACCTGCTCGTGGGAGTCCAGGCACATGCCGCAGCCGTTGATGGCCGAGACGGCGAAGGACCACAGCTCGAAGTCGACCTTGTCGACACCCGGGTTGCCGATGACGTTCATCCGCAGACCCGCGCGCAGGGTGCCGTACTCGTGGTCCGACAGCAGGTGACGGGTGCGGTAGAAGACGTTGTTCATCGCCATCACCGCGGCGGCGGCCTTGGCGGCCGTGTACGCCTCCGGCGACAGGTTCGCCTTCGCCTCCGGCTCCAGCTCGCGCAGCACGATCGGGGAGCGCGAGGCGATGGCCGTCGAGAGCACCGTGCCCCACAGCTGCTGGGCCGGCAGGTCGGAGTTGCCGATGACCGAGCCCAGGTTGAGCTTCAGGTCCTTGGCGTAGTCCGGTATGGCGGACTTCAGGGCGTCCAGCGACATGTCAGATCACTCCCCGGAGAGCAGCGCGACGGGGTCGAGGGTCTCGTCGCCCTTCGACCAGTTGCAGGGGCAGAGCTCGTCCGTCTGGAGCGCGTCCAGGACCCGGAGGACCTCCTTCGGGTTACGGCCGACCGAGCCCGCGGTCACCATGGAGAACTGGATCTCGTTGTTCTGGTCCACGATGAACACCGCGCGCTTGGCGAAGCCGTCCTCGCCCTCGATGCCGAGGTCGCGCATCAGCTCGTGCTTGGAGTCGGCCATCATCGGGAACGGCAGGTCGCGCAGGTCGTCGTGGTCCTTGCGCCAGGCGTGGTGGACGAACTCGGAGTCACCGGAGAAGCCGAGGACCTGCGCGTCGCGGTCGGCGAACTCGTCGTTCAGCTTGCCGAAGGCGGCGATCTCGGTCGGGCACACGAAGGTGAAGTCCTTGGGCCAGGCGAAGACGATCTTCCACTGACCCTCGTAGGTCTTGTGGTTGATCTGCTCGAACTCCTTGCCCTTCTCCAGCGAGACGCAGGCGGTCAGGTCGAACTCGGGGAACTTGTCACCGACGGTGAGCACACACACTCCTTGCAGCGAAGAAACTCCCGGATCGCGGGGGTTTCCCATGGGTTGGACTGGGTTGATGTTGGCACAGGCTCGATTGATTACGGAAATAGCTACACTCGGTCGAGTTGATCGGAGGTAGTTATCAGTGACTGTCGGTAATAAGCGCAGGCAGCCCAGCCTGGCCCAGCTCCGGGCGTTCGCCGCGGTGGCCGAACACCTCCATTTCCGGGAAGCGGCAGCCGCGATCGGCATGAGCCAGCCCGCCCTCTCGGGCGCGGTGTCGGCCCTGGAGGAGACACTCGGAGTGACGCTCCTCGAGCGTACGACGCGCAAGGTCCTGCTCTCCCCGGAGGGCGAGCGGATCGCCGTACGGGCCAAGGCGGTTCTGGGGGAGGTGGAGACGCTCATGGACGAGGCCGAGGCGGTCCGGGCGCCCTTCACCGGGGCGCTGCGGCTCGGCGTGATCCCGACGGTCGCGCCCTATCTGCTGCCGACGGTCCTGCGGCTCGTCCACGAGCGGTATCCGCACCTCGACCTCCAGGTGCACGAGGAGCAGACGGCCAGCCTGCTCGACGGCCTCGCCGGCGGCCGGCTCGACCTCCTGCTGCTCGCCGTACCCCTGGGCGTCCCGGGTGTCAGCGAACTGCCTCTGTTCGACGAGGACTTCGTGCTGGTCACGCCGCTCGACCACGGGCTCGGCGGGCGGGAGGGCATTCCGCGCCGGGCGCTGCGCGAGCTGAACCTGCTGCTGCTGGACGAGGGGCACTGCCTGCGCGACCAGGCCCTCGACATCTGCCGCGAGGCCGGCCGCGACGACGTGCCGGTCACCACGACCGCCGCGGGCCTGTCCACGCTGGTGCAGCTCGTCGCGGGCGGGCTCGGCGTCACCCTGCTGCCGCGCACCGCCCTGAAGGTCGAGACCTCCCGCAGCAACCAGCTCCTCACCGGCTGCTTCGCCGACCCGGCCCCCACGCGCCGGATCGCACTGGCGATGCGGGTGGGGGCCGCGCGCGGCGCGGAGTACGAGGAACTGGCGGCCGCCCTGCGACAGGCGCTGCGCCCGCTGCCCGTACGGGTCCTGGAGCAGGACACCTGACGACCCGTACGGGCGGTGCGTACCGCCGCTACTCGGTGCGCAGCCCGTCCGGCCGCATCAGCCTCAGCAGCGGAGGCAGACTCAGCAGGGTCACCACGAGGACGACACCGGCGCCGACGCCCGTCATCGACAGCACGCTCGGCCAGTCCACCCGGACCGAGGTGTTGGTCATCCGCAGCAGGACCGCGCCCAGGGCGATGCCCACCGTCGCGGCGAGCAGCAGGCCCAGACCGATGGGGATCGCCGTCTGCCACAGCACCGACAGGCTGAGGGTGCGGCGCCTGGTGCCGAAGGCGACCAGGGACGACAGCAGCTTGCGGCGTTCGCGCAGCTGCTCCAGCTGTGAGACGAGCAGGCTCGCCCCGATCAGCGCCAGCACGCAGGCGGAGCCGACGGACAGGCCCGTGCGGATGGCGGCGTAGCGGTCGTTGCTCTCGACGCTGTGCCAGGTCATGGGCTGGACCGCCCGGTCGAGCCGCGCGGCCGTGTTACGCACATGGTCGTAGGCGTCCGGCACCGAGAGGTCCAGGCTCAGGAAGAGCCGCGCGGACGTGACCGCCGCCAGCTTCTCGGGCAGCGCCCCGGGCGTGACCAGGATGCCGCCGCGCTCGTATCCGGTGGGGTCCTCGCGGGACTGGGCCGGGCGGATGTTGTGCGGCACGGTCCAGGAGACAGGGCGGTCGCCCGAGCGGGCGGCGTCGTCATCCGGTTCGGTCCACAGGACCGTGCCGGGCTCGGCCAGGTGGTCGCTCCCGCTCTCGTACTGCGAGCCCTTCGCCGCGAAGACGTCCCCGTCGCGGCAGGAGGGGAGCGTGGCCACCTCGCGCAGCGACGCGCAGTCGGCCACGGTGATCTGGGCGTAGGAGTCCTCGCCGCGCCGGTCGCGCAGATAGACGTCGGACAGGGCGATGATCCTGCGCACGCCCTCGGTGCCGCGGTACTTCCCGGTGATGGCCGAGGCGTCGGCGCCGTCCGGCACGTCCACGCTCATCTGGGCCCGGGAGACGTCGTACCGCGACGCGCTGGTGTAGTTGCCCTCCACCCCGGCGAACAGCATCTGCAGGGCGATCGCCCCGGCCACCGCCACCGCGATGCCGTTGACCATCCGGGCCGCCGAGCCACTGCTCAACTGCAGGCGCCGGACAGCCAGTTGCCAGGCGACCCCGCCCGAGCCGAGCCGGGCCACGACCGTCTCCACCACCCAGGGGAGCAGTGCCGTGACGCCGACCAGCAGCAGCATCACGCCGCCGATGACGAGGTACTGGTTGAAGTTCCCGCCGTCGTCGCCCTGCCCGATCATCGGGTAGAGCAGCGCGATGCCGCCCAGCGGCAGCAGCAGCCGCCACCACAGCCGGCGCCGCGAGGGCCTGGCCGTGCGCACCACGCCGAGCGGCTCGATGACCACCCCGCGCAGGGCGAGGATCGTCACCAGGACCGCCGCCGCCGGCACCGCCACCGCGACCAGGACGGCCAGCACCGGAGAGGGGTTCAGATAGCTCGGGAACACACTGACGTGGAACACCTCGGCGGAGGCCGCCAGTTCGCGTCCGAGCAGGAAGAACCCGGTGCCGAGGACGAGCCCCAGCACCGAGCCGGCGAGCGCCTCGCCGGCGGCGATCCGCCGGGTCATCCTGCTGTCGGAGCCGACCAGCCGCAGGGCCGCCAGCCTGCGGTCACGGCGCTCGCCGCCGAACCGCACGGCCGCTGCGATGAACACGGCGACCGGCATCAGCAGCACCACGAAGACGACCAGGACCAGCAGGAGCAACACCGGGTCCCAGGGGTCGGACGACCCCAGGTCGTCGTTGCCGAAGCTGTCGATCCGGGCGCCGCTCGCCGGGCCCTCCAGCAGCTTCGCCAGCCCCTCGCCGCCCGCGAAGTAGGCGAGTTCCTGCGAGCCGACCAGCCCCTGCTCGCCGATGGTGCCGGAGATGCGGTAGTCCAGCCGCTCCCGCAGCAGCTTGCCGTCGTCGGAGGCGAGCAGCTCCTTCAGCGCGGGGGAGACGGCCATCTCGCCCGCGGCCGGGAACTCCGCGACCCCCGGCGGCAGCGGAGCCCGCGGCCCCTCCGGCTCCAGCAGCCGGCCGCGCACGTCCTGGTCCCGGAACGTGGTGTCCGCGTCCACGACCACCAGCGTGTCGTCGGCCTTCGGAATCTTCTGCTGGCTGAACGTGTGGTCGCTGCGCGCCTCCTCGCGCCGGTCCCGTTCCGCCAGCGCGCTGGGGATGGCGGTGGTGAGCAGCAGCAGCGCCACCCCGAGCCCCACACCGACGGCCGTGAGCAGCGACCGCGTCCACCCCTCGCGCCCGCCGGCGAGGGCGAACCGGGCCCCCATGGCGAGGTCCCGGCTCCACTGCCCGATGCTCATACGACGCGCTCCATGTCACGGGACTTGCCGTCCCGGACGACGATCTCGCGGTCGGAGTAGGCGGCCACCCGCGCCTCGTGCGTGACGAGCACCACGGCCGCGTTGGCGGACCGGGCGGCGTCCGTCAGCAGCTCCATCACCCGCTCGCCGTTGAAGGAGTCGAGCGCCCCGGTCGGCTCGTCGGCGAAGACGACCCTCGGGTTCGTCACCAGCGACCGCGCGACCGCGACCCGCTGCCCCTGACCGCCGGACACCTCGCCGGGCCGCTTCTTGCGGAGGTCGTCGACCTCGAGCCGTTCCATCCACGCGAGCGCGGCCCGCTCGGCCTCCTTGCGGGACGACCCGTTCAGCCGCAGCGGCAGCGCGACGTTCTCCACACAGGTCAGTTCCGGTACGAGCTGCCCGAACTGGAACACGAACCCGAACTCCGAGCGCCGCAGCGCACTGCGCTCGGCGTCGCTCATCGCGGTCACCTCGCGCCCGTTGTACGTGATCGAGCCCGAGTCCGGCATGACGATCCCGGCGAGGCAGTGCAGCAGCGTCGACTTGCCGGAGCCGGACGGGCCCATCACGGCGACGACCTCGCCGGGGTGGATGGAGAACTCGGCGCCGTCGAGCGCGGTCGTCGGCCCGTACGCCTTGCGCAGATCCTGGGCGGTGAGGAGCGAACCAGCGGGAATCGTCACCGGGCCACCGCCTCACGGAGCTTGTCCAGACGTGCCGCGGTCAGCTCCAGCCAGCGCAGGTCCGCCTCCAGGTGGAACAGCGCGTGGTCGCAGATGAGCTGGTCGGCCAGATCGCCCTTGCGCTTGCGGTCGGTGAGGATCCGCATGCTGCGCAGATGCTCCGAGCGCTGGGTGTCGAGGAGGTCAGCGGCGTCGCGATGGGTGAGCAGCGCGAGGACGATCTTGGTGTAGAGGGTCGACTGGAGGTACGGCTCCGGCTTCTCGGGCGTGGCGAGCCAGCGCGCGACGTCGGTGATGCCGGCCTCGGTGATCGCGTAGCGCTTGCGCTCGGGACCGCCGCCCGCCTCGATGCCGTCGACTTCGACCAGCCCGTGCTTCAGCAGCCGCGACATCGTCGAGTAGACCTGGCCGTAGTGGAGGGGCCGGTCATGACCGAACTTCTCGTCGAAGGCCCGTTTCAGGTCGTAACCGTGGCGCGGGCCGGACTCCAGGAGCCCCAGGAGAGTGTGACCGATGGACATGACCAGGACTGTACATGCGGTGTATATGCCATGTGTATACGCCGGGTGTGCAGTTGCTGGCGGGCGGTACGGCTGTGCAGGTCGGGGCCGGTTGTCACGGTTCCGCAACAGCCGTGGAGCCCGTGCGGTCAGGCCGGGGGCGGACCCGGGGCGGAACCTCCGGCGGGCCCGGCGGATCCGGGAGGCCCGGCGGATCCGGCAGGCCCGGCAGGTCCGGCAGACCCGGGAGGCCGTCCGCGCCGGGGCAGTGGTCCCGTGTCCCGCGGCAGGCGCCCCGCCTCCGCCAGCGCCTTGCGCAGCAGGAACTCGATCTGCGCGTTGGCCGACCGCAGTTCGTCCCCGGCCCACCGCGCGAGCGCCTCGTACACCGCCGGGTCCAGCCGCAGCAGCACCTGCTTGCGCTGCTGCTGCGGCCGGCGCTGCGGGCCCGGACCTTCGCCGGGGACCGTCACTGGTAGAGGGACCCGGTGTTGAGGACCGGCTGCGCGGCCCGGTCGCCGCACAGCACCACCATCAGATTGGAGACCATGGCCGCCTTCCGCTCGGAGTCCAGCTCCACGATGTCCCGCTCGGTGATCCGGGCGATCGCGGCCTCCACCATGCCCACCGCGCCGTCCACGATCTGCCGACGCGCCGCGACCACCGCTCCGGCCTGCTGCCGCTGGAGCATCGCCGAGGCGATCTCGGGGGCGTAGGCGAGGTGGGTGAAGCGGGACTCGATGATCTGCACCCCGGCCGCCTCCACGCGCGCGTGCAGTTCGACGGCGAGCTTCTCGGTGATCTCCTCGGCGTTGCCGCGCAGCGACAGGCCGTCCTCCTCGTGGGCGTCGTAGGGGTACTCGATGGCGATGTGCCGCACGGCCGCCTCGGTCTGGGTGGAGACGAACTCGATGTAGTCGTCGACCTCGAAGGTGGCCTGGGCGGTGTCCTCGACGCGCCACACCACGACCGAGGCGAGCTCGATCGGGTTGCCGTAGGCGTCGTTGACCTTGAGGACGGCGGTCTCGTGGTTGCGCACGCGGGTCGAGATCTTCGTGCGGGAGGTGAAGGGGTTCACCCAGCGCAGGCCGTCCTGCCGGATCGTGCCGCGGTAGCGGCCGAAGAGCTGGACGACGCGGGCCTCGCCCGGCGCCACCATGTTCAGCCCGCACATGGCGAGGAACGCCGCGAGGGCGACCAGGATGCCGCCGACGATCAGCCCGGCCTTCGCGCCGGACGCGTCCACCGAGGTGGCGGCCGCGATCAGCCCGGCGCCGGCCAGCAGCCCGAGCAGTCCGAGCAGCAGCGCGAGCCCGCCGCCGATGCTGTGCGCGGTGAACTCCCGCACCCGTGGCGCCGGCATCTCGGGCACGTCGGCCGTGACCTGCGTGTCGTGTGTGGACATGGGTGGTCCCCCGTTCTTCCGTCGAAGCCACTCCTGCATAGCTTCCGTCTAGCTAAGTGATATCACTTTCCCGCGTTATGGCAACCCTCCGGGTGTCTCGTACGTCGGTTCCGTTGGGATGGGTGCTGATTGTCACGTCCGCAAAGGACCGGATCGGCAGCCCTATCTCTTATCTCCCGGTGTTAGCTTTCTGAGCTGACCTGAGCGGCGAACCTGTGTGACATGTGAGCACACATGAACGAAGCGGAGCAGATCGGACTCATGGGACGAGCGGAAGAGAGACGCGCCCGACAGCGCGGTGGGCGCCGGGCGGCACCCAAGAGCCACCGTTCGTCGGCCGCGGCCGGGAGGAGCGGCATACGCAGGCTCTTCACCTGGAAGAAGATCCTCGGCACCTTCCTCGGCCTGTGCCTGCTGGGCATGGGCGCCTTCATCGTGCTGTACATGATGATCGGCATCCCCGAGGGGAACGCCGACGCCAAGCGGCAGAGCAACATCTACAAGTACAGCGACGGCTCGATCATGGCCCGCGACGGCAAGGTCAACCGTGAGAACGTCGATCTGTCCCGGGTCCCCAAGGGCGTGCGGATGACCTTCGTCGCCGCCGAGAACAAGACCTTCTTCAAGGACGCCGGCGTCGACTTCAAGGGCACCGCCCGGGGTCTGTTCAACACGGTCTCCGGCCGGGGCGCACAGGGCGGTTCGACGATCACCCAGCAGTACGTCAAGAACTACTACCTGACCCAGGAACAGACCGTCTCGCGCAAGCTGAAGGAACTGGTCATCTCGCTGAAGCTGGACCGGGAGAAGTCCAAGGACTACATCCTCGCCGGCTACATCAACACCAGCTACTACGGCCGCAACGCCTACGGCATCCAGGCCGCCGCCCAGGCCTACTACGGCAAGGACGCCGAGAAGCTCACCGTCGCGCAGGGCGCCTACCTCGCCGCGCTCCTCCAGGCCCCCAGCCAGTACGACTGGGCCGTCGCCTCGAAGGACGGCAAGAAGCTGGTGAAGGCGCGCTGGAACTACGTCCTGGACAACATGGTCGAAGAGGGCTGGCTGAGCGCCTCCGAGCGGGCCGGGATGAAGTTCCCGGTGCCCGAGGAGCCCAAGCCCGCCCCCGGCATGGAGGGCCAGAAGGGCTACCTGGTCAACGCGGCCAACTCGGCGCTGGAGAAGCAGCTCGTCGCCGACGGCACCGCCGACAGCGCCAAGGAGGCCGAGGCGATGGTCAACGCCGGCGGCTGGACCCTGACGCTCAACATCGACAAGAAGAAGCAGGCGGCGCTGGAGAAGTCCGTCAAGCGGCAGCTGACCAGCAAGCTCGACCCCGACAAGCGCAAGGTCGACGCGGCCGTCCAGGCCGGTGCCGCGTCCGTGAACCCGAAGACCGGCGCGGTGGTCGCGATGTACGGCGGCGAGGACTACTTCAAGCACTACATGAACAACGCCACCCGCGCCGACTACCAGCCCGCCTCCACCTTCAAGCCGGTCATCCTGGCCGCGGCCCTGGAGGCGCGGGCGACGACACAGAGCGGCAAGCCGATCACCGCCAGCACGGTCTACGACGGCACCAGCAAGCGCCCGGTCGTGGAGGACGGCACCAAGGTCGGCTTCGCCCCCGAGAACGAGGACGACCGGAACTACGGGCCGATCTCCGTCCAGACGGCGATGAACAAGTCCGTCAACTCCGTCTTCGCGCAGATGGGCGTCGACGTCGGCATGTCCGAGGTGGTCAAGGTCGCCGGCAAGCTCGGCATGGACACCGAGAACATGGCGGCCGTGCCCGCGCAGACCCTGGGCAGCATGGGCGCGAGCCCCCTGCAGATGGCCGGCGTCTACGCGACCCTCGACAACCACGGCAAGAAGGTCACCCCGGCCCTCGTGAAGTCGGCGGAGCACCTGAACCAGAACGTCACCATGCCCGACCCGGTCGGCGACCAGGTCATCAGCCGCGAGGCCGCCGACTCGGTCACCTCCGTGCTGACCGGCGTGGTCGACGACGGCACCGCCCAGACCTCGGTGGCCAATAACCCCGGCCGCAAGGGCCAGCAGGTCGCGGGCAAGACGGGTACGTCCGACAACAACAAGTCGGCCTGGTTCACCGGCTACACACCCGGCCTGGTCACCTCGGTCGGCCTGTTCGGCGAGGACGCCAAGACCCACGCCCAGGTCCCGATGTACAAGGCGGGCGGCGAGCCCCGCGTCAACGGCGGCGGGTTCCCGGCGCAGATCTGGGCGGCGTACACCTTCGGTGTGATGGGCGACGTCGACGCGTTCGACCTGGACACCCAGCAGGGCGCGGCCGTCGAGCCGACCTGGACGCCGACGCCCTCGCAGTCGCCGACCGAGGAGCCGTCGCAGGAGCCGACGACCGAGGAGCCGTCGTCGTCCCCGCCGCCCACGACGGAGAAGCCCTCCTCGTCCCCGCCGCCGTCCCCGTCGACGGCACCGCCCACCATCACCCCGCCGACGTCCCCGCAGACGACGCCGCCGGGTGACAGAGGCGACCCGTTCGACCCGGTCAAGCCGGGCGACGACGAGTAGACGGGCATGAGACGCCGAGGGGCGCCCGGTGCACACCGGGCGCCCCTCGGCGTCGTCGTCACGGGTTTCGTCAGCCGCGGTTCAGCTCGAACCAGACCACCTTGCCCGTACTGAGCCGCGTCGCGCCCCAGCGCCGGGCCATCCGGTTCACCAGGTACAGTCCGCGACCGCCCTCGTCGGTGGCGCGGGCCTGGCGCAGCCGCGGCAGCTGCGGCACGTCGTCGCCGACCTCGCAGCGCAGCACGTCCGTGCGCAGCAGACGCAGCGTCACCGGCCGCGAGGCGTACCGCACCGCGTTGGTGACGACCTCGCTGACGAGCAGCTCGACGGAGTCGCTGAGCTCCTCCAGACCCCAGCGCTGCAAGGCACGCCGGGCCAGCCGGCGGGCACGGCCCGGGGCGGCGTCCTCCGGCTCCAGGAACCAGTAGGCCACGTCGCTGGGCGCGATCCCGTCGAACCGGGCGGCGAGCAGCGCGATGTCGTCGTCCCGGTCGCCCGGGCCGAGCATGTCGAGCACCTCGTCGCACAGGGCTTCCAGGGGCGGCGGATGGTCCGGCCCGGTGAGCTGCGCCACCGCGGCCAGCTTCTCCCGCAGCTGCTCGATGCCGGTCCACACATCGCGCAGCCGCGACTCGACGAGGCCGTCGGTGTAGAGCAGCAGGGTCGCACCGGCGGGCGCGTCCAGCTCCACGGCCTCGAAGTCCACGCCGCCGACCCCGATCGGGGCACCGGCGGGCACGCGCAGCACCTCGGCACGGCCGCCCAGATGGAGCAGGACGGGCGGCGGATGACCGGCGTTGGCGATGGTGATGCGGTGCGATACCGGGTCGTACACGGCGTAGAGGCAGGTCGCCATGCGGTCCACGCCGAGGCGCTGGGCCTGTTCGTCGAGGTGGTGCAGGACCTCCTGCGGCGGCAGGTCGAGGCCGGCGAGGGTCTGGGCCGTGGTGCGCAGCTGGCCCATGATGGCGGCCGACGTCATGGAGTGGCCCATCACGTCACCGACGACCAGGGCGACCCGGCTGCCGGGCAGCGGGATCGCGTCGTACCAGTCGCCGCCGACCCGGGCCGTCTCCGCGGCCGGCAGATAGCGGGAGGCCAGCCGCACTCCCGTCGGGCGGGGCAGCGTCTCGGGCAGCATGGTGCGCTGCAGCTCGTCCGCGATGTAGGCCTCGCGGCCGTACAGCACGGCCTTGTCGATGCCGAGGGCGCTGTGCGTGGCGAGCTGGGCGGCCACCAGGAGATCGTCCGGCTCGAACGCGATGCGCTCGGGGCGGCGCAGGAACAGGGCGGCACCGATGACCCGGCGCCGGCCGCGCAGCGGGGCGAGGATCGCGCGCTGCCCGTCCGGCACGGCGAACTCGCCGCCGTCACCCAGCAGTTCCGGCAGTGCCGCGCGGGCCGCGGGGGCGTCGGTGAACACCGGGCGCACCCCGCGCAGCACCTCGGCGAGCGCGCTGCCGGGCCGCACTTCGCACAGCTCCGCGCCGACCGTGTCCAGCTCGCTCGGTTCGGGCTGGGCGGCCGGCTGGAAGCCGTTCTCGGTGTCACGCTCCGCCGGTATCCGGTCGGTGCGGCGCAGCCGCAGCAGCAGCGGGCCGGTCGGCCGCTCGTCGCCGACGGGCAGCGGGTCGCGCAGATAGACCAGAATCGCGTCGGAGAAGGTGGGCACGGTGGCCCGGCACAGCCCCATCACGATCTCGTCGAGGTCGATGCCGCGGGCGATCCGCCGGGTGGCGGCCCCCACGAACCTGAGCCGGTCGCCGTCCCGCCGCATGGGTGTGGGCCGGCCGGGCGGCAGGCTCTGGCCGCTGCGACGCTCCTGCCCGTCGGTGTTCATCCCGGGCCGGTCCTGTTCGTCGGCCGGCTGGACCGGAATGCCCTCGGGGGCGGGGCGCGGCCGAGGCGTGTCGCGCTCGGCAGTCTGCTCGGCACCCGGCTGGGAGTGCTCGAAGGCGGGGTCGCTCACGGTGTCCTTGCCCTTGCCGAACGGCGTGGAGGTGCCCGGCTCCGACGTGCCCGGCGTGCTGTGTGCCGTCGTGACCGGGACGGTGACATCGCCGCCGGGGCGGCCCTGTACCGGTAAGGCGCCGGGCGCACGCGCCGGTACCGGGGTATGCACGAACGCCCCGCGGGGATCCACGGGGTCGACGCCCGCCTGGGGGCGTTCGAAGGTCGGCTGCTCCGTCACGCGTGTCGAATCCATCCGTCCGGGGCTGCGCGCCGCGCACGCAGTTGGTCCCGCCGAAACTCCGATACCCGGATTACGTGCCCCAGGAACGGAATTCCCGCGTGGTCAGAGGTTGTTCCTGTGCCACCGGCGGACCGTCTGTGGCCCCCAGGGGCCGTCTGACGGCCCCTGGGGCCCGTGGCGCAGGCCCTGCCGGTGTTGCCCTCGTACCCCTCGCTCACGTCCTGCCGCCCCTCGGTGACGATCGGTCAAGCCCAGCGCGTGGTCGGGCAGTTGCCGCCGCGCGCACTTGCGGAGGACGATCCTACGTTTCTTGCCCGGGGGCGCATCAAGGGTCTCATGAGGACACATGCGCGGGCGTGCGATCCCAGTCCTCCGGGAGTGACGGTACCGCCCAGGACGGATCCGGGCGCCAGTGCTGCCAGCCTTCCGAGAACGGCGGCCCCCAGGCACGGATCACCTGCACCGCGTCCCGCCCCGCGGCCCGTACCCTTTCGGCCAGCCGGTCGTCCATCAGCCCGTCCCGCCGGGCCTGGGCGAACTCGTCCTCGTCCCGCCAGTGCCAACTGCGGTCGGGATGGACGGAGATGTCCAGGAAGTGGTCGACGGAGTCGACGCCGCCCTCCCAACGGGCCAGCGGCTCCTCCAGGTTCACGTACCAGTTCTTGAACTGCCAGCCCGGCTCCCAGAACAGCCACACCGACCAGGGCTCGCCGGGCCGGGCCAGCTTCAGCACACCCGTGCCGAACCACCGGTCGCGCTGCACGGTCCGCGGCCTGGTGTAGCGCGACTCCAGCGGCTCCAGATGCACGGGCGTGCCGTCGGCGAGCACGGGCTTCACACACTCGGTGCCGGGCGCCAGCCACACGGCGAGCAGATCGGCGTCGTCCCGGACGACGGTGACGGGGCGCGCGATGTGCACATGTGTGCCGCCGTTCTCCCGGTACCGCCACAGGATCCGGCTCCCGGGCGCCCAGAAGCCCGCCGCACCACCCGTTTCCACGCGTCTCATCGCTCCACCGTCTGCCATGAACAGATATTAGGTGCCGTAGGCATACGACGCTGCGGCGCGTGTCACGGTTCACGCGCCGGGCACACGAACGCGACCCTCCGTCACGGGTGTGTCATCCGCAGGACATCCAGCGCCTCGTCGAGCTGCTCCGCGGTCAGGTCCCCGCGCTCCACGTACCCGCCCTCCAGCACGACCTGACGGATGGTCTTCCGCTCGGCCAGGGCCTTCTTGGCGACCTTCGCGGCCTCCTCGTAGCCGATGTACTTGTTGAGCGGGGTGACGACGGAGGGGGAGGACTCGGCGTACTCCCGCGCCCGCTCGCGGTTCGCGGTGACGCCGTCGACGGTCCGGTCGGCGAGCAGCCGTGTCACGTTGGCGAGCAGCCGGACCGACTCCAGCACATTCTTCGCGATGACGGGCAGCATCACGTTGAGCTCGAAGTTTCCGGCGGCGCCGGCCGTGGCGACGGTGGCGTCGTTGCCGACGACCTGGGCGGCGACCATCAGCACGGCCTCCGGGATGACCGGGTTCACCTTGCCCGGCATGATCGACGAGCCGGGCTGGAGGTCGGGCAGGGCGATCTCGGCCAGGCCCGTGCGCGGCCCGGAGGACATCCAGCGCAGATCGTTGGCGATCTTCGTCAGTCCGACCGCGATGGTCCGCAGCTGCCCGCTGGTCTCGACGATGCCGTCCCGGGCGCCCTGCGCCTCGAAGTGGTTCCGTGCCTCGGTGAGGGGCAGCCCGGTCGTGCGGGCGACCTCCTCGATGACGGCGGCCGAGAAGCCGGGCGGGGTGTTGATGCCGGTGCCGACGGCCGTGCCGCCGAGGGGCAGTTCGGCGAGCCGGGGGAGCGAGGCCTCGAGACGCTCGATGCCGTACCGCACCTGGGCCGCGTACCCGCCGAACTCCTGGCCCAGCGTCACAGGCGTGGCGTCCATGAGGTGCGTCCGCCCGGACTTCACGACGTCGGCGAACTCCTCGGCCTTGCGCTCCAGGGAGGCGGCGAGGTGCTCCAGCGCCGGGACGAGGTCGCGCGTCACGGCGGCCGTGGCGGCGATGTGGATCGAGGAGGGGAAGACGTCGTTGGACGACTGGGAGGCGTTGACGTGGTCGTTCGGGTGCACGCCGCTGCCCAGGCGCTCGCTCGCGAGGGTGGCGATGACCTCGTTGGTGTTCATGTTGGACGAGGTGCCGGACCCGGTCTGGAACACGTCGACCGGGAAGTGCGCGTCCCACTTCCCCTCGGCGACCTCCCCGGCCGCCTCCTGGATCGCCCCGGCGATGTCCTTGTCCAGGACCCCCAGCTCGGCGTTGACCTTGGCCGCGGCCCCCTTGATGCGGGCCAGCGCCTCGATGTGCGCGCGCTCGAGGCGCTGCCCGGAGACGGGGAAGTTCTCCACGGCCCGCTGGGTCTGCGCCCGCCACTTGGCGTGCGCGGGCACCCGCACCTCGCCCATGGAGTCGTGCTCGGTGCGGTACTCGGTCCTGTCCTGCTCGTCGGTCATCGACGATCACCTCCACGTGTCACAGCGTCCGCGCCGCGACCACTGTTCCCCGTGGAGACGAATCATCACCCCCGCCGCCGGGCGAGTCGGGCCCGCGTACCGGAATGGACGTGAAGGGGGGAGGGGGGAACGAGCAGGGGCGGCGGGGGCGAAATCCTCCCGCCGCTCCGCCGCGCCCGCCGCGTCACGCCAGCCCGGGCCCCCTCACCGGGATCGAGGTGAACGTCGGCGCCGGCGCCGGGTTTTGGAAGAAGTCGTTGCCCTTGTCGTCGACCACGATGAAGGCCGGGAAGTCCTCCACCTCGATCTTCCACACGGCCTCCATGCCGAGCTCCTCGTACTCGACGACCTCGACCTTCTTGATGCAGTCCTGGGCGAGGCGGGCGGCCGGGCCGCCGATCGAGCCGAGGTAGAAGCCGCCGTGGGCGTCGCACGCGGCCGTGACCTGCTTGCTGCGGTTGCCCTTGGCCAGCATCACCTTGGAGCCGCCCGCCGCCTGGAACTGCTCCACGTAGGAGTCCATCCGGCCGGCCGTGGTCGGGCCGAAGGAGCCCGACGCGTAGCCCTCGGGCGTCTTGGCCGGACCCGCGTAGTACACCGGGTGGTCCTTCAGGTACTGCGGCATCTCCTCACCCGCGTCCAGCCGCTCCTTGATCTTGGCGTGCGCGATGTCGCGGGCCACGACCAGCGGGCCGGTCAGCGACAGACGGGTCTTCACCGGGTACTTGGTCAGCTCGGCGAGGATCGTGTCCATCGGCTGGTTGAGGTCGATCTTCACCACGTTGTCCTCGCCCGCGGAGAGGTGCTCGTCCGTGGTGTCGGGCAGGAAGCGCGCCGGGTCGGTCTCCAGCTGCTCCAGGAAGACGCCCTCGGCGGTGATCTTCGCGACGGCCTGGCGGTCGGCGGAGCAGGACACGGCGATCGCGACCGGGCAGGACGCGCCGTGCCGCGGCAGGCGCACCACGCGCACGTCGTGGCAGAAGTACTTGCCGCCGAACTGCGCGCCGATGCCGATCTTCTGCGTCAGCTCGAAGACCTTCTCCTCCAGCTCCTTGTCCCGGAACCCGTGCCCGAGCTCGGAACCCTCGGCCGGGATCTCGTCCAGGTAGTGCGCGGAGGCGTACTTGGCGGTCTTCAGCGCGTACTCGGCGGACGTGCCGCCCACCACGATCGCCAGGTGGTAGGGCGGGCAGGCCGCCGTGCCCAGCGAACGGATCTTCTCCTCCAGGAACTTCATCATGGAGGACTCGTTCAGCACGGCCTTCGTCTCCTGGTACAGGAACGACTTGTTGGCCGAGCCGCCGCCCTTCGCCATGAAGAGGAACTTGTAGGCGCCGCCGTCGGCCGCGTACAGCTCGATCTGGGCGGGGAGGTTGGAGCCGGTGTTCTTCTCGTCCCACATGGTGAGCGGGGCCATCTGCGAGTAGCGCAGGTTCAGGTTCTTGTACGCGTCGTAGATGCCGCGGCTGAGCGCCTCCTCGTCGCGGCCGGCCGTCAGCACGTTCTGCCCGCGCTTGCCCATCACGATCGCCGTGCCCGTGTCCTGGCACATCGGCAGCACGCCCGCCGCCGCGATGTTCGCGTTCTTCAGCAGGTCCAGCGCCACGAACTTGTCGTTGCCCGACGCCTCGGGGTCGTCGATGATGCGGCGCAGCTGCGCGAGGTGGGCCGGGCGCAGGTAGTGCTGGATGTCGTGGATGGCCTCCTCGGCGAGCTTGCGCAGCGCCTCCGGCTCCACCTGGAGGAAGGTCCGCCCGTCCGGCCCCTCGACCGTGGAGACACCCTCGGAGGTCACCAGCCGGTACGGGGTGGTGTCCTCTCCCTGGGGGAGCAGATCGGTGTACGCGAACTCAGGCATCTCGCCCATTCCTCACTCGACAGACGCGGCCCGCCTCCTTTGGCGGGCGCCAACCAGCGTAGAACCTGCCACTGAGGGCGAGCTTGTGAGGTAAGGCTCAGTTCGCCGCACCCGGTGCGGTTCAAGGGGGCGCGGCCGAGGGGTGTCGCGATCTATCGTGTTTCGGTACGCTGCTGCCGTGGACCTCTCGAAGCAGGACCTTCACAAGCAGGAGCCCGCCGGCGCCGCGCTCCGCGCCTCCGACGCGGCGCTGCGCGCCTCCGACGCCGAGCGCGACCGCATCGCCGACATCCTGCACGACGCCCTGGCCGAGGGCCGCCTCACCGCGGAGGAGCACGCCGAGCGCGTCGAGGGCGTGCTGCGCGCCAAGACCGTCGGCGAGCTGGAGGTCTTCATCCGGGATCTGCCCGCGGCCCACCGCCAGGGCCCCGGCCCCGCCCACGCCCCGGCCCCCCTGCGCCCCACGGCCGGCGCCCTCCCCATCGACCCTGACGACAACGTGGTCGCGGTCTTCAGCAGTGCCGTCCGCAAGGGCCGCTGGCGCGCGGGCCGCCGGATCCACGCGTACGCGATCTTCGGCAGTGTCGAGATAGACCTCAGCGAGGCCCTGTTCGACCACCAGCAGGTCGTCGTCAAGTCCTTCGCGGTCTTCGGCAGCGTCGACATCCGCGTCCCGGAGAACGTGTCGCTGCGCGGCACGGGCGGCGGCGTCCTCGGCAGCTTCGAGGTGGCCACCCTCGACTCGGGCGACCCGCAGGCCCCCATCGTCTACGTCGACGGCTGGGCCGTCCTCGGCAGCGTCGAGGCGCGGCCGAAGCGGGGCAAGGTCGTGGCGGACATCCTGGACCGGGTGCACCGCACGGTCGACAGGACTTTGCGCAAGCACCTGGGGCATTGACAGTCGCGAATCCCCCGAATCCGGCGGTTCGGAACTCAGTGCATAGGCGCGCGTACAGCGGGTAGGCCTTGCTGCATCGTCTCTCGCTCGCGAAGCCGTCGTCAGGAGTAGACCGTGCTGCAACCGCCGCATACGTCCGTGCAGGTAGCTGCCGTTCCGGCCCCGCGGGTGCCAGCGCGAGACAGGGACCAAGACGCCCCGTGGCACACCGAGGCGGTGTGCCGGCGTGACGAGGCCGGACTGTTCTTCGCCCCCTCCAAGGAGCCGACCGCCGCGCGGCTGTCCCGGGAGGAAGCGGCGAAACGGGTCTGTGCCCGCTGCCCGGTGATGGTCGAGTGCCGCGAACACGCCCTGCTCCAGCCCGAGCCGTACGGCGTCTGGGGCGGCCTCACCGCCGCCGAGCGCCGCGTGGTCCTGGCCCGGCGCCGCCGCCGCGACATGGAGCTGAAGAAGACCGCCCGCCCGGCGAACCGGATAGCGGCGGCAGGCTGACGGCCGAGCATGACGAAAAGGGCGCCCCCACCGCACCGGGGGCGCCCTTTCGTTGTGTCGGCCCGCTCCGCCCCGGGGCTACTTGCCCTTGTCGAAGTCGATCGCGCTGTAGGCCCGCAGCTTGCTCAGCCGGTGCTCGGAGGAGATCCGGCGGACCGTGCCCGACCGCGACCGCATCACGATCGAGTCGGTGGTGGCGGTCTCCGCACGGTAGCGGACCCCGCGCAGCAGCTCACCGTCGGTGATGCCCGTGGCCACGAAGAACACGTTCTCCCCGGTGACGAGGTCCTCGGTGGTGAGCACGCGGTCGAGGTCGTGCCCCGCGTCGATCGCCCGCTGCCGCTCCTCGTCGTCCTTGGGCCACAGCTTGCCCTGGATGGTGCCGCCCAGGCACTTCACGGCACAGGCCGAGATGATGCCCTCCGGCGTACCGCCGATGCCGAGCAGCAGGTCGACGCCCGTGCCCTCGCGCAGCGCCAGGATCGAGCCGGCCACGTCGCCGTCGGAGATCAGTTTGATGCGCGCCCCCGTCTCCCGGATCTCCTTGATGATGCCCTCGTGCCGCGGCCGGTCGAGGATCACCACCGTCACGTCCTCGGGCGCGGACCGCTTGGCCTTGGCGACCCGGCGGATGTTCACCGACACCGGGGCGTTGATGTCGACGAAGTCGGCCGCCTCCGGTCCGGTGACGAGCTTGTCCATGTAGAACACGGCGGACGGGTCGAACATGGACCCGCGCTCGGCGGCGGCCAGCACCGCGATCGCGTTGGTCATGCCCTTCGCGGTCAGCGTGGTGCCGTCGATCGGGTCGACGGCGATGTCGCACTCGGGCCCGGTGCCGTCGCCCACGCGTTCCCCGTTGAACAGCATCGGGGCTTCGTCCTTCTCGCCCTCGCCGATGACGACGACGCCGTTCATCGACACGGTGGAGACGAGGGTGCGCATGGCGCGCACCGCGGCGCCGTCGGCGCCGTTCTTGTCACCCCGGCCGACCCAACGGCCCGCGGCCATCGCCGCGGCCTCGGTGACCCGGACGAGCTCCAGGGCGAGGTTGCGGTCGGGAGCCTCGGAGGGCACATCGAGCTCGGACGGCAAGTGATGGTGCTCGGTCATCGGAGCGCACCTTTCTGTACGACGACGGCCGGATGAGGGTGTGTCGCCCGAATATATCTCCGAGTCGGCAAAATGAGCAGGGGCCCCCACGGATGAGCGCGGCAGGGACCTGCGACGATAGGGGGCGTGGCAGGCAAGAACGGCAAGCAGAAGACAGCGCGGGACATGGTCCTCTCCATGGGAGTCATTGTCCTCGTCGCGGGCTTCGTGTACCTCTTCATCCCGCACGACGACAGCGCGCCCGACGTGAAGGCGGTCGACTACCGGGTCGAGCTGCTCACGGCGCGCCGTGCGGCCTCCTACCCCGTGGCCGCGCCCGAGGGCCTGTCCGACGCGTGGAAGGCCACCTCCGTCCGCTTCCAGGGCGACAAGTCCGACGCCTGGCACCTCGGCTTCCACGATCCCGAGGGGGAGTACGTGGCGGTCGAGCAGTCCACTCAGCGGCGGCCCGTCTTCCTCGACGAGGCGACGCAGGGCGCTCGGGAGACCGGGAAGACCGAGAAGATCGGCGACGGCACCTGGACCCGCTACGAGGGCGGCCGGTACGACGCGCTGGTCCTGGAGGGCACCAAGGGCTCCACGACGGTCGTGACGGGCACCGCGTCGTTCGCGCAGCTGACGAAGATGGCCGAGGCGCTCCGGACGAAGTAGGCGCGTACGAGGAAGGCCCCCGGCAACTGCCGGGGGCCTTCGTCATGCGTGTGGGTCAGACGGTGGTGACGACCTGGTCGAAGTCCAGGCGCGGGGAGCGCGGGTACCAGGCGTCCGGGCCGGGGCGGCCGATGTTGACGACCATCAGCGGGGTGTGGTCGTCGTCCAGGAACTCCTTGCGGACGCCCTCGAAGTCGAAGCCGGTCATCGGCCCGGCGGCGAGACCGGCGGCACGGACACCGACGATGAAGTACGCGGCCTGGAGGGCGGCGTTCAGCGCGGCGGCGTTCTCGCGGACCGGGCGCTCGGCGAAGAAGATGTCCTTGATCTGCGGGGCCGCCGGGAACAGCTGCGGCAGCTCCTCGTGGAACTCGTTGTCCGCGGAGAGGATCGCCACCAGCGGGGCGCTCGCCGTCTTGGGCCGGTTGCCCTCGGCCATGTGCGCCACCAGGCGCTCGCGGGCCTCGGGGGAGCGGACCAGCGTGATGCGCAGCGGGGTCTGGTTGAAGGCGGTCGGGCCGTACTTGACCAGGTCGTAGATCGCCCGCACCTGCTCGTCGGTCACCGGTTCGTCGGTGAAGGTGTTGGCGCTGCGGGCCTCGCGGAACAGCAGGTCCTGGGCGGCGGGGTCAAGAACGAGGGACATGAATGCACTTTCTCGCGACGGTCGGTCCGGAAGATCGGCTGACGTCTCCGACCGTACGCGAGTGAAGTTCAACGTTCAACTAGTGCAAACGGGCTGGATCACCCGAACCGAACGGTCCCGGTCGGTCACTCCTCCTCCGCGTCCTCCGCGGCCTCCTGCGCCAGCGCCGCGTCCAGCCGCGCCCGGGCCCCGTCCAGCCAGCGCCGGCACACCTTGGCCAGCTCCTCGCCGCGCTCCCAGAGCGCCAGGGACTCCTCCAGCGTCGTACCGCCCGCCTCCAGACGCCGGACGACCTCGATCAGCTCGTCCCGCGCCTGCTCGTACCCGAGCGCCTCGCCGGTGCCCGGCGTCTCCTCAACCTCGCTGGTCATCCACCCACCCTATGTGTCCACTCGTACGGAGAACTCACCCTCGGAGACCCGCGCGCGCAGCGCCTCGCCGGCCTCCACCTCGCCCGGGTCGCGGACCGCGTGCCCGTCCGCCCTCTGCAGCACGGCGTACCCGCGCTTCAGGGTCGCGGCGGGAGAGAGGGCCACCACGCGCGCGTGCGTGTGCGTCAGCTCGGAGTCGGCGCGGTCCAGCTGGTGCCGCAGACAGCGCCGGCCCCGGTCGAGCAGGTCCGTCACCTGGTCGGCCCGCACGTCGATCATCCGGTGCGGATCCTCTATCGACGGCCGCGCGAGCGCGTGCGCCAGCCCGCGCTCCTCCCGCTCCACCAGCGCCGCCACACAGCGCCGCGCCCGGTCCCGCAGCAGCCGCACCCGCTCGTACTCCTCGCCGACGTCCGGCACGACCTTCTTCGCGGCGTCGGTGGGGGTCGAGGCGCGCACGTCGGCGACCTGGTCCAGCAGCGGGTTGTCCGGCTCGTGCCCGATGGCGGACACCACGGGCGTACGGCACTGCGCGACCGTCCGGATCAACTGCTCGTCGGAGAACGGCAGCAGGTCCTCCACACTGCCACCGCCCCGGGCGACGATGATCACGTCCACGTCGTCGATCGCGTCGAGCTCCTTCACGGCCTGCACCACCTGAGGCACGGCGTGCACGCCCTGCACGGCGACGTTGCGCACCTCGAAGCGGACGGCGGGCCAGCGGTGCCGGGCGTTCTCCAGGACGTCCCGCTCGGCGGCCGAGGCCCGTCCGCAGACCAGCCCGATCAGCTGCGGCAGGAACGGCAGCGGCTTCTTGCGCTCCGGCGCGAACAGCCCCTCGCGCGCGAGGGCCTTCTTCAGCTGCTCCAGGCGTGCGAGCAGCTCACCGACCCCGACGGGCCGGATCTCGGCGGCCCGCAGCGACAGCTGGCCGCGCGGGGCGTACCACTCGGGCTTCGCCAGGACGACGACCCGGGCGCCCTCGCTCACCACGTCCGCGACGGCGTCGAACACCTGCCGGTAGCAGGTGACGCCGACGGAGATGTCGTACGACGGGTCCCGCAGCGTCAGGAACACCACACCCGCGCCCGGCCGCCGCGACAACTGGGTGATCTGCCCCTCGACCCACACCGCCCCGAGCCGGTCGATCCAGCCCCCGATGAGCCGCGACACCTCGCCGACGGGCAGCGGTGCTTCCGGAGTCGTGTTCACAGCCATGCCGCGAGGGTAGTGGGCACCACCGACAACCCGGTTCAGCCGCCCTGGCCGGCACCGGCACGTCATGGGGGTGGCGGCGCGGCTCGCGGGCTTCCGGGGGCCGGCTTCTGTGCGCCGGCCCCTCACGAGAGCGGCGCGCCGCTCGCCGGGTCGGCTCCGCTCCCGCTGTAGGTCACTCGCGCCGCCCGATGTCAGTCTTCCCGGGGACTCCACACGGACGCGATCTTTGACCCGCCGAACGCGGCCTTACGATGGGACGCATGTCTGCTTCGCCTGGCCGCCGTGTCCTGCTCGCCGCCCCCCGTGGCTACTGCGCGGGTGTGGACCGCGCCGTGATCGCCGTCGAGAAAGCCCTGGAGCAGTACGGCGCTCCGGTGTACGTCCGGCACGAGATCGTCCACAACAAGTACGTCGTGCAGACCCTGGAGAAGAAGGGCGCGATCTTCGTCGAGCAGACGGAGGAAGTGCCCCCGGGCAACATCGTCATGTTCTCCGCGCACGGCGTGGCCCCCGTCGTCCACGAGGAGGCCGAGCGCGGCAAGCTCGCCACCATCGACGCCACCTGCCCGCTCGTCACCAAGGTCCACAAGGAAGCCGTCCGCTTCGCGAACGAGGACTACGACATCCTCCTGATCGGCCACGAGGGCCACGAGGAGGTCATCGGCACCTCCGGCGAGGCCCCCGACCACATCCAGCTCGTCGACGGCCCGGGCGACGTGGCGAAGGTCCAGGTCCGCGACCCGTCCAAGGTCGTCTGGCTCTCCCAGACCACGCTGTCCGTCGACGAGACCATGGAGACCGTCGACGCGCTGAAGGACAAGTTCCCGCAGCTCATCTCCCCGCCCAGCGACGACATCTGCTACGCCACGCAGAACCGCCAGCTGGCCGTGAAGCAGATGGGCGCCGAGTCGGAGCTGGTCATCGTCGTCGGCTCGCGCAACTCCTCCAACTCCAAGCGGCTCGTCGAGGTCGCCAAGCTCGCCGGTGCCCGCGAGGCCTACCTCGTGGACTTCGCCGACGAGATCGACGAGGCCTGGCTGGAGGGCGTGACCACGGTCGGCGTCACCTCGGGCGCCTCCGTCCCGGAGATCCTGGTCGAGCAGGTCCTGGAGTACCTCTCCACGCGCGGCTTCGAGGACGTCGAGATCGTCAAGGCGGCCGAGGAGTCCATCACGTTCTCCCTCCCCAAGGAGCTCCGCCGCGACCTGCGCGAGGAGGCCGCGGCCCTGACTTCCGAGCGGGGCGGCGCCGGGACCGGTGAAAATTCCGGGGAGTGATCGGGGACAGGCCGGGCAGCACCGCTGTCCGGCCTGTGACCGTCAGTCGTTCGTCGTAGCGTAGGGCCATGCAGATCTTCGGAGTGGACATCGGCGGATCCGGGATCAAGGGTGCCCCGGTGGACCTGGACAAGGGCGACCTCGCCCAGGAGCGCCACAAGGTCCTCACCCCGCACCCGGCCACGCCCGACGCGGTGGCCGACGGCGTCAAGCAGGTCGTCGACCACTTCGGCTGGACGGGCCCGATCGGGGTCACGTTCCCGGGCGTGGTCACCGACGGAGCCACGATCCGCACGGCGGCGAACGTCGACGACAGCTGGATCGACACCGACGCCCGCGCGCTGCTCGGCGAGCGGCTGGGCGGCGTGCCGGTGACGGTGATCAACGACGCCGACGCGGCGGGCGTCGCCGAGATGCACTTCGGCGCCGGCCGCGACCGCCGGGGCACGGTGATCCTGCTGACCCTCGGCACCGGCATCGGCAGCGCGGTCTTCGTCGATGGCGTGCTCGTCCCCAACACCGAGCTGGGCCACCTGGAGCTCGACGGGCACGACGCGGAGAAGCGGGCCTCCAGCAAGGCCCGCGAGGACCACGACATGACGTGGGAGCACTGGGCGGTGCACCGCGTGAGCAAGTACCTCGCCCACGTCGAGATGCTGTTCTCGCCGGAGCTGTTCATCATCGGCGGCGGCGTCAGCCGCAAGGCCCACAAGTTCCTGCCCCACATCCAGGGCATCAAGGCCGAGATCGTCCCGGCGCAGCTGCAGAACAACGCGGGGATCGTCGGCGCGGCGATGCGGGCGGCCGGACACTAGCCGCCTCGGACCGGGACAGGGGCGAGAGCTCAGACCGGCGGCCGGGCCCCTGCCGTCCGCCGCCGGTGCACCAGCCGGATCCGCCGCACGATCACGATCAGCCCGGCGATGAGAGTGCCGCCGTACAGCCAGCCGGCCTGCGTGGCGAGCGCCGTCACCAGGCCCATCAGCGTGCCGCCGGTCCCGTCCTCGCTGTCGGCCACCGGCAGCAGCCCCACGGCGAACGCGATCGGCACCACGACGGGCGCGGTCATCAGGTCCCCCCGGCGCACCCAGAGGGCGGTCAGCGCACTCACCGGCAGGAACAGCACGCCGTACGCCGTCAGGGACGCCCCGAACAGCGCGGAGCAGAGCGCGCCGAGCAGGAACATCGCCACCGCGCAGAACAGTCCGCTGCCCAGGCCGGTCAGCCGTGGGTTCGGCAGCCCTCTCGCGGCGGGCGCCGGAGCGGGCGCGGGCCGTCGTACCGGCGCGGGGCGGCGTCGCGGCCCAGGCGGGCGGGCCGCGCGCACGGGCTCGCCCCCCGCTCCCCGTCCCGCCTGCGACGGCACGGGTTGGCGGGGCGGCCTGGGCCGGTCCCGTCGCGGTCCGTACTGGGGAGATCGCGTCCTGTATTGCTCCACCGGACCAACTTAGGTCGTTCTATATGCCGAATAGGCCTTCAGACACGCCGTCGGCCACGGCTTGGCCAAGCGTTCGATACGTCGCCCGGGTGGTTCCGGACACGCCGTAGACTGGTGGATCGGCCGGTCCCCTGGCCCCCTGGCCCTCCACTCACGGGAAGTCGCAACGTGTCGCTCACGATCGGAATCGTCGGTCTGCCGAATGTCGGCAAGTCGACCCTGTTCAACGCCCTGACCAAGAACGACGTGCTGGCGGCCAACTACCCGTTCGCCACGATCGAGCCCAACGTGGGCGTGGTCGGCGTCCCGGACCCCCGCCTGACGAAACTGGCGGAGATCTTCTCCTCGCAGCGGGTCCTTCCGGCCACGGTCGACTTCGTCGACATCGCCGGCATCGTGCGCGGCGCCTCCGAGGGCGAGGGCCTGGGCAACAAGTTCCTCGCGAACATCCGCGAGTCCGACGCCATCTGCCAGGTCATCCGCGCCTTCAAGGACGAGAACGTCGTGCACGTGGACGGCAAGGTCTCGCCGAAGGACGACATCGAGACGATCAACACCGAGCTGATCCTCGCGGACCTGCAGACCATCGAGAAGGTCCTGCCGCGCCTCCAGAAGGAGTCGCGCATCAAGAAGGACATCGCACCGAAGGTCAAGGCCGTCGAGGAGGCCAAGGAGATCCTGGAGAAGGGCGACACGCTGTTCTCCGCGGGCATCGTCCAGGGCTCCGGCAACGAGGAGCTCCTGCACGACCTGCACCTGCTCACCACCAAGCCGTTCCTCTACGTCTTCAACGTCGACGAGGACGAGCTGACCGACGAGGACTTCAAGAACGAGCAGCGGGCCCTGGTCGCCCCGGCCGAGGCGATCTTCCTCAACGCCAAGCTGGAGGCGGACCTCGCCGAGCTCGACGAGGACGAGGCGCTGGAACTCCTTCAGTCCGTCGGCCAGGAGGAGCCGGGCCTCGCGACCCTGGCCCACGTCGGCTTCCGCACGCTGGGTCTCCAGACGTACCTCACCGCCGGTCCCAAGGAATCCCGCGCCTGGACCATCAAGAAGGGCGCCACGGCCCCCGAGGCCGCCGGCGTCATCCACACCGACTTCCAGAAGGGCTTCATCAAGGCGGAGGTCATCTCCTTCGACGACCTGGTGGAGACGGGTTCGGTGGCGGAGGCCCGCGCGAAGGGGAAGGCGCGGATGGAGGGCAAGGAGTATGTGATGCAGGACGGGGATGTGGTGGAGTTCCGGTTCAATGTGTGACCGCTGACCTGTCGCCACGTCGCTGATCCGGCAAACATGCAGGTCAGGGAGTGCCCGTCTCTTCGGAGGCGGGCTCTTCGTCTTCCAGTGCCGGGTTGGTGTGCGGCGCGCCCGGGCCGCGTCGTGTTGCCCTGGTGCTCAGGTGTCGTAGACGCGGGAGCGGTGCCCGACGTGCACGGCCCAGACCACCAGCTCCCCGTTGTCGATCGTGTAGATCACGCGGTAGTCGCCTACCCGCAGGCGGCGTCGGTCGGGCTGGGAGACGAGGGCCGTGGTGTTGAACCCCAATGGGTCGCTCTCCAGCTCGGCCAGCTTGGCCAGAATGCGGAGGGCCGTGTCCCGCGGCACCTTGCGGAGCTCGGCCTGAGCCTCGGGACGGAAGACGGTGCGGTACTCACTCACTGCGTGCCCGCGTCTCCCTCATGATCTCTTCGATCGGGATGCCGGGTGCCGGGTTGGCCATGCGCTCGTCGATGATCCGGTTGATCTCGCGCTCTTCCCACTCCTGGTACTTCCGGAGCACGTCGATGGACACCACGGCAGCCACCTCCTTGCCTCTGCGCGTGATCACCGTGGGTACGTCGTCGCGGTCAGCCCGCTCCACGACCTCGGCCAGGTGTGCCCGGACATCGCGGATTGACTCTGTGGGCAGCGGCTGTGTCATGCGCCCAAGAGTACCGAGTGGCGCATGTGTACACAACGGCGAGGGTGCTCGGGGCGTCGGTGTCCCTTCGGCCCCGAGCGCGTCATTCGCGGCTACCGGGGCGGTCCTGGCGGCGAGCCCTGGGGTGCACGAGCTTCGAGCGCTCGGGCAGGTACCGGTGGGCGATGCCGGCGGCGGCAGCGAGTGCGAGCAGGGCGAGAAGGGCCCGCTTGCGGTGGTCCGGGGTGCCGGTGTGCGGCCCGGGTGGTGCCGTTTCCGTGGAGAGGCCGCGGTCGATCCGCTTCCAGACCCGTGCCGGGGGCGTCGTCGGCAGGTCCGCGAGCTGTGCGGTGCGGGCCGCCGTCACCAGGCGGGTCAGCATGCCGAGCTCGTCGCGGCAGCGTGCGCAGTGTTCGATGTGGCGCAGGGCCTCCGCGTCGGCGTCGGTCGGGGAGGCGTTGTGCAGTGCCAGTTCCACCAGGTGTGCGGACTCTACGTGGGCCACTGCGTCCTCCCGACGGGTTCCGCCGTGACGACGAGGTTGGATACGTAGCCGCCCCGCTCGGGGTCGTACGGGGGCGCGCAGGTGATGAGGGTGAGGGTCGGGGGGCCGGCGCGGCGGAACGTCGAGGGGGGTAGGGCTTCTTTCGGCACCGTGAAGCGGGTGGCGACCTGGTAGGTCACCGGCTCGGCCCCGGCGCGGCGCACCTCGATCCGGTCTCCGCGCCGCATGCCGTACAGCGCCAGGAACTCGCCGAGGGCGCCGGTCTCGGTGTCGACGTGACCGACGACGACGGCCGAACCACGGGCGCTGCCGGGTGCGGGGCCGTGGCGGTACCAGCCGGCCACGGACGGGTCGTCGGGGACGGTCATGGTCCCTCGGGCCGTCACGCCCACCGGGCTGATCCGGGCGTCGAGGCCGGTGCGGGGGGCGAGCACGCGGCGGGGTGGTGGAGGATCCTGCCCCGCGCGCGGGGCCGCAGCGCCGGGGGGTGTCGTCGGGGCCGCCGCCGGCCCGTGTTCCGGCGGCTCCGACGTGAAGCCGGGTGGAGGTACGGCCCGGTCCGACGGCGTGGGCGGAAAGCCGAGGACGGCTGCCAGAGCGGCAGCCGCCACCATCGGGCCCGTCAGCCGTCGTGTGCCGTCAGCCACGCCGGCGGGCGAAGCGGCGGGCCACCAGCACGCCGGTCACCGCGACCGCTCCGGCCCCGGCGGCGAAAGCCGGCCCCAGGTCGGAGGAGTTCGTCGCGGCGGCGGCACCGCTGCCGCCCGCGGGGACGCCACGGGGCGACGACTCCATGCCGCTGAACGACTGGGTCGCCAGGGCCAGGTTCTTGTCGTCGGCGCTGCCCCAGGCGTAGACGACGTTGCTGGTGCCCTCACTGAGCTTCAGGTCGGCCGGACCGATCGCCACGGTGTCCGTACCGGCCAGCACCACATCGGTGTTGAGGGTGCCCGCGTCGACCTCGGCGGTGTCCTCCTTGGGGTTGGTCAGGTCGTTGAAGACCGGCTGTCCGCCGGCCCGGACGTCGACGGCGGGCGCGGCGGCGACATGGCGGACCGTCAGACGGGCCTTGCCCGCGTCGACCTGGGAGACGTCGTTGGTGAAGGCCGTCAACTCCGGTTTGCCGTCGGCCGAGAGATGGGCGGCGACCGTGGCGTTCCCGCCCTCGGGCACCTCGATCTTCTTCTCCAGGGCCGGAGTTCCGTCAGGACTCCGGCCCGCTTCGAAGATCTGGATCTCGTAGGTCCCGGCGTCGAGGGACTGGGGGTCCGTCACGGTGCCGGGCTTGAAGTCGCCGATCAGTTCGTCGCCGTTGGCGTACACGTCCACGGTCATGCCGGGGATGCCGTGGAAGACGGACACCATGGCCTTGTCCTGCTGGTCGGCCAGGGCGGGCGCGCAGACGCCGAGGGCCAGGCCGCAGGCACCGGCCGAGGCGGCGAGGGCGAGGCGGGTGTGAGAGGTCATGGGAATCATCCCTTCGAACGGAGTCTCCGTACGGTGCGGAGCCTCGGTCCTGTTTTCGGGTGTGGGGGCCGTCGCGGATGCGCGTACGGCGTCACCGCTAAAGGCCCGCGTCGGGGACCGGGGGCTGCTCGATCACCAGGCGCAGCCGGTGCAGGCCGCGGCGGGCGTGGCTCTTGACCGTCCCCAGGGGCATGCCGGTCCGCTCCGCGATCTGCGCCTGGGTCAGGTCCTCGTAGAAGGCCATGCACAGCACCTCGCGCTGGTGCCGCGGCAGCCGTGCCAGGGCGTCGATCAGCAGCACCCGGTCCAGGACCCGGTCCGGGGCCGCCTCGTCGGGCCCGGTGGTGTCCGCGTCGCGGCCGGCCGAGTCGATCAGCGTCAGCCGCCGCGTCCGCGCCGCCAGCGCGTCGACGATCTTGCGGCGCGTGATGCCGACCAGCCAGGCGCCGAGCGGGCCCCGTTCGGGACGGAACCCGGCACGGCCGTGCCAGGCGCCGAGGAAGACCTGCTGGGTCACGTCCTCCGCCTCGTGGGTGTCACCGAGCAGTCGGGTGGCCATGGTGTGGACGAGCGAGCCCCAGCGCCGGTAGATCGCGGCGAACGCCTCCTCGTCGGCGGCGACGAGGCCACGGGCCAGCTCCTCCTCGTACCGCGTTTCCTCCGCCGGAACGGTGGGGGCGGCGGGCGCGGCGGGGGTGGTGAGTCGCGTGTTCGTGATCATGGCCTGGTTCCTCCTGCAGTGCGTCGTGCGGGGACGGAAGGCCGTCTGCCGAACCGCACCGGTCGCGCTGTGCGGAGCCGCGACCATGCGCTCGGAGCCAGTGTTCGGCGCACAAACGACGCGACTCAACATGCGTCGTTTGTGCGTCGTACAGTCGGAGGTATGGGTACACACGAACGGGACGATGAGGACCGCGGACGCGGGGGCGTGCCGCTCGGTGGCGGGCTGACCACCGGCGAGGTGGCCAGGCGGCTGGGGGTCGCGCCCACCACGGTCCGCACCTGGGACCGCCGCTACGGCCTCGGTCCCGACGCCCACACCGGTGGCCGGCACCGGCGGTGGACGGCGATGGACGTGGCACGGCTGGAGCGGATGTGCGCCCTGACGGCGACCGGGATACCGCCCGCCGAGGCGGCCCGCACGGTGCTCGGCGAAGCGACGCAGGAGGCGGGGCCTGACGCGGGGCCTGACGCGGGCCCTGATGCGGGCCTGGTCGGACGGACCGCCCCGGCATCACCGGACACGCCCCCGCGGGCGCACGTCCCAGCCCGTCGACCCTCCGAGACGCCACCGCTACCGCCCGCCCGCCCCCGCAGCCGCGCGGGCAGCGGGCTGCGTCTCGGTGACGTCCGTCAGGAGTGCAAGGGCATCGCTCGTGCCGCTCTGCGCCTCGACGCCGTCGCGCTCGACGAGCTGCTCGAGGCCGCGATCGTCGAGCACGGGCTGGTGGCCGCCTGGACCGAGGTGATCATGCCGACCCTCCAGGCGGTCGGCCGCAAGTGGGAGAGCTCGGGCGAGAAGTACGTCGAGGTCGAGCACTTCCTGTCCTGGCACGTCTCCGGCGCGCTGCGGCGCGGTGCCCCGCCCTCGGCCGCCGACCGACCGGGCGCGACCGTCGTGCTCGCCTGTGTGCCTGGGGAGAACCACACGCTGCCCCTGGAGGTGCTGGCCGCCGCGCTGGCCGAACGCGGTCTGCCCGTGCGCATGTTCGGCGGCGCCCTGCCCGTGGAGTCCCTGGTCACGGCCGTACGCCGGACCGGGCCTGCGGCCGTGGCGCTGTGGGCCCAGTCCCGGACGACCGCCAGCCGGCCGCTGGCCCAGCACGTGGCGGCGATGGAGTGGGGGGTGCGGGGCGCCCGCCGCAAGCCGGTGGTCCTGACGATCGGGCCCGGCTGGAGCGGCCGGACCGTGACCGGTCTGCCGCGTCCGACGGGGCTGGCCGAGGCCGTCGCGGTTCTGGAGTCGGTGGTGTCGCGTTAGGGGGACGCCGCATCGCGCCCGGGCGCTGCTGCATCCGAACACGCTCATCCGCCGGAAGCGTTGAACGGACAGAACACGACGGGCGGGGAACAGCCGACCGGGTGGCCGGGAGCGGAGTACGGAGATGAGCGGCGCGTGGTGGGCCCGGTGAGCGGGGAACCCGGCGGCACGTCGGACGTGGTGGTCGTCGGAGGCGGTGCCGCCGGCCTCAGCCTCGCGTACCGGCTGGTCGAGACGGGCGTCGCGACCGTGACCGTGGTGGAGCCGCCGGACGGTCCCGCGCGCCCCGCCGAGCGGACCTGGTGCTACTGGGATCAGCGCGAAGGCGACGGCCACAGCGGAGCGGACGACGATTTCGAGGAGGCCGTCACCGCCACCTGGCCCCTGCTGCGGGTGCACGGCCCCGACGGCAGCCCGCTCACCGTCGACCCGGCCCCCTCGCGCTACCGCATGGTGCGTTCCACGGCGTTCGAGCGGCTGGTGCACGCCCGGCTGGAGCGTTCGCCCGGCGGGCGGGTCCTTCGGGCCACGGCGGACTCGGTGCGCGACGTACCCGGAGGCGCGGAGGTCCGCTGCACCGCACCGGACGGCCGCACACTGACGCTGCGCTCCCGGTACGTGTTCGACTCGCGGCCCCTGCGCGCCCTGCCCCCGGCCCGGACGCGGTTGTCGCAGCACTTCCGTGGCTGGTTCGTGCGCACCCGCACCGACCGGTTCGCCCCGGCGGTGGCCGACCTCATGGACTTCCGGGTCCCCCAGCCGGGGCACGGGCTCGCCTTCGGCTACGTCCTGCCGCTGGCCCCGGACCGGGCGCTGGTCGAGTACACCGAGTTCTCCCGCACCCCGCTGACCACCGCCGCCTACGAGGCGGCGCTCCGCCACTACGCCCACCAGGTGCTGCGCCTGGGCGAGTTCACCGTGGACGCGGCCGAGCAGGGCGTCATCCCCATGACCGACGCCCGCTTCCCGCGCAGGGCCGGAGCGGCCGTCTTCCGTATCGGGACCGCGGGCGGTGCGACCCGCCCCGCCACCGGCTACACCTTCGCGGCCGTCCAGCGGCACAGCCGGGCCATCGCCACCGCCCTGCGGGACGGCCGCGGGAGTGTGCCCGCACCGCACGGGCGCCGGGCGCTCGCCATGGACGCCGTGCTGCTGCGGGCCCTGGACACCGGGCGGATCGACGGCCCCGCGTTCTTCACCGGGCTTTTCCGCCGTACGCCCCCACAACGCCTGCTGCGCTTCCTCGACGGCGCCACCTCGGTCCGGGAGGAGTGGGGCATCGGACTGCGCACCCCCGTGGGCCCGATGCTCCGCACCGCACTCGAACTGCCCTTCCTGCCCCGCCGCCCCCACCCCGCCCCAGGAACCGGAGAGAGCCCCCGATGACCCTGCTGCGCGACCGCGACCTGGCCCACGCCTTCGACCACGCGTCCCGCACCTACGACCGCCTGACCGGCCTGAACCCGGGCTACCGCGCCGACCTGCTGCGCTCGGCCCGCCGGCTGAGGCTCTCCGGGGAGGGGGCCGGACTGCACCTGCTCGACCTCGGCTGCGGCACCGGTGCCTCCACCCGGGCCCTGCTGCGGGCCGCACCCCGGGCGCGGATCACGGCGGTGGACGCCTCCGCGGGCATGCTGCAGCGGGCGCTGGCCAAGCCGTGGCCCGACAGCGTGCGGTTCCTGCACCTGAGCGCCGAGGAGCTCGACGCGGCCGGCGAAGGCCCCTTCGACGCGGTCTTCGCCGCCTACCTGTTCCGCAACGTCTCCGACCCGGACGCGGTCCTCGCCACCGTGCGGACCCTGCTGCGGCCGGGCGGGCGCCTCGCCGTCCACGAGTACAGCCTCGGCGGCTCGCCCGCGCACCGGGCGCTGTGGACGGCCGTCTGCCAGGGAGTGATCATCCCGGCGGGCACGCTCACCGGGGACCGGGCCCTGTACCGGCACCTGTGGCACAGCGTCCTCGACTTCGACACCGCCGCCGACTTCACCGGGCGGCTGACGCGCGCCGGATTCACGGGTGCCCGCGCCCTTCCCCTCGCCGGGTGGCAGACCGGCATCACCCACACGTTCGTGGCCACGGCGGGGGAGGCCGGCCGATGAGCCGTCCGACACCCGCGCGAACCGCCGCCCGCCGCGGCCGGGACCGCAAGGCCGAGGTCCTGATGCCCGCGCCCGGCCGGGACCGGTTCGCGCCCGGGGACGCACCCTCCGTCGCCGTGGTGGGCGGCGGCATCGCCGGACTCGCCGCGGCCACCGGACTCGCCGAGCGCGGCGCCCGGGTGACCCTCTACGAACGCGAGGAGTCCCTGGGCGGTCGCCTCGCCGGGCACCCCACCCGGCTGGCCGACGGCTCCGAGGTGACCATGAGCCGTGGCTTCCACGCCTTCTTCCGCCAGTACTACAACCTGCGCGGCCTGCTGCGGCGCACCGACCCGGCCCTCAGCCGCCTCGTCCCGCTGCCCGACTACCCCCTGCGGCACAGCGGCGGACTGACCGACAGCTTCGCCCGCGTCCCGCGCACCCCGCCCCTCAGCGCCCTCGGCTTCGCCGTCCTCAGCCCCACCTTCGGCCGCCGCGACCTCGCCGCCCTGAACGCGCGGGCGGCGCTGCCCCTGATGGACGTGCGCGTGCCCGACGTGTACGCGCGCTTCGACCGGGTCGGCGCGACCGCGTTCCTGGAGCGCGTCCGCTTCCCCGAGGCCGCCCACCACCTGGCCTTCGAGGTGTTCTCGCGCAGCTTCTTCGCCGACCCGCGCGAACTGTCCGCCGCGGAACTGATGCTGATGTTCCACATCTACTTCCTCGGCTCCTCGGAGGGGCTGCTCTTCGACGTGCCCGACGAGCCCTTCCCCCAGGCCCTGTGGGAGCCGCTCGGCGACTACCTCCAGCGCCTCGGCGCCACCGTCCGCACCGGCACGGCCGTAGGGAGCGTGGAGCCCGACGGCGGCGCCGGAGCCGAGGTACGCACCGCCGGCGGCACCGACCGGCACGACGCGGTGGTGCTCGCCCTCGACACCGGCGGACTGCGCGGGGTCGTCGCCGCCTCGCCCGGCCTGGGCACCGCCCCCTGGCGCGACGGCATCGCCGCCCTGCGCACCGCCCCGCCGTTCCTCGTCTCGCGGCTCTGGCTCGACCGGCCGGTGAACGCCGACCGCCCCGGCTTCCTCGGCACCAGCGGCTACGACGGCCTCGACAACATCAGCGTCCTGGAACGCTACGAGGGGGAGGCAGCCCGCTGGGCCGCCAAGAACACCGGCTCGGTCGTGGAACTGCACGCCTACGCCGTCGGCCCCGGCGCGGACCGGGAGGGCGTGCAGGACGCGCTGCTCGGGCAGTTGCGGCGGATCTACCCGGAGACCCGGGAGGCGCGCGTGGTCGACGCCCGGCACGAGTGGCGCGCGGACTGCCCGCTCTTCCCGGCCGGCACCCACCACCGGCGCCCGACCGTGAAGACCCCGCACCCGTGGCTGACGCTGGCCGGCGACGGGCTGCGCTGCGACCTGCCCGTGGCCCTGATGGAACGCGCCGCCACCACCGGCTTCCTGGCGTCCAACGCGTTGCTCGCCCGGTGGGGTGTGCGTGGCCAGGTGCTGTGGACCGTGCCACGGGCGGGCCGCTCCCGGGTGCTGCGGGCACTCGCCGGGCTCGCCGGGCGTCGGGTACGCCGGTGACGCGGGGCCGCCGGACGGGCCCGGGCCGCTCCGCGCAGGCCCGTCCGGCGGGGTCGGGTCAGCCGGGGAACCGCCCGCTGCTGCGCAACTCCCAGCGCCTCTCGGCGTAGGCGAGGTCGTCGCGCCACAGGCGCCCGGCGGTGCGCCGCATCAGGGGGCGCAGCACGGGGGCGGCGGCCCGGGCCAGGGCGAAGCCGCGCCGGTCCGAAGCGGCGACGACCGCCTCGATCACGGCGGTCCGCGGCCGCTCGGCGTCCGCGGCGGTCAGGGGCGTGGCATGGGTCTCCACCACGGACGTGGCGCCCTCGCCGTCGGTGATGCGCATGACGACGGTGCGCGGCTCCGGCGCGGTGAACTCGGCCCGCACGGGCACCACCAGACGGCCCGCCACCCGGAAGGAGACGTCCACCTCGAAAGCGTCGCCCTGGCCGTCCTCGTCGCCCCGCGGCTCCCTCACGACCGTCAGATCGACGAAGGAGTACGGGTGGAACCAGGACCCGTGCCACGGATCGAGCCGGTTGGCCACCACGTCCTGCGGCTCGCACCGCCCGACGGCCGTGTACACGGCGTCCACCCCGCTGCCCGGTGCGGGACGGTCCGGGATCACGGGCCGCTCCGCCGGCTCCTCACCGCCGACCGCGTCCAGCCGTACCCACACCAGCACCCCGTCGTCGTGCGCGGGGTACGGCTGCCAGCCGGCGAACGCGGAGCCGTCCAGGGCCAGTCCGTGCCAGTGGCACACCAGCGTGCCGCACACCACCCGGCTGTCCCGCAGCGGTGCGCCGAGGTGCGGGCATGCCCCGGGACCGGCCCGGAGGTCGCCCGACCGCGAGCGCCACAGCACCACTTCGGCACCGCCGACGGTCCTGCCGCAGGGGCTGCCCGGGCGCACCTCCCGGGAGGCACCGGCCACGAACCAGTTGCCGGAGGGCCGGGCGGACGCGCGTTTGAGGGCGTCGGCGATCAGCGGCGGCCGGGCCGCACGCCAGGTCGGTGTCTGCTCCGCCCAGCCGGGGCCGCGGCGCCGCCGCAGGGGTGAGGTCCAGCGTGCCTTGTCCGCCCGGTCAGCCACGGCCCGGTCCTTTCCGTCCAAGTGCGGGGTGGGCCGCCGCGGGCGGCGCCTGCCACCGGGCGCGGGCCACCTTGAGGACACCGGCCGCGGCGATGGCCGCCCGGCGCCGGCGGGGCACCACAGCCCGGCGGTGCAGCACGGTGTAGTCCTGCCGGGCGATCGCGTCGAGGATGCCGCCGTACAGCGTGAACGCGGTCCTGACACAGGGGCGTACCCGCGGGTCGAGCATCGCGATGCCCGGTTCCGCATCCCGGTACACGTCCCTGGTCAGGGCCTCGGCGGCGACGAGCGCCGCCCGGATGCGCGGGTCGCCGCGGCCGCTGCGCCTGCTCCACTCCAGGAGCGGCCGGTCCACGCCGTGGGCGGCGAGCAGGTCGGCGGGCAGGTAGACGCGTCCGCGGTCGAGGTCCTCGCCCACGTCCCGCAGGAAGTTGGTCAGCTGGAACGCCACGCCGAGGGCCGCCGCGTGCGGGGCCGCCTCCTCGCGCGGGACGACCGTGCCGAGCACGGGCAGCATCTGCAGACCGATCACCGCGGCCGAGCCGTGCATGTAGGCCCGCAGATCGGCGTAGGCCGGGTAGTCCGTGACGGTCAGGTCGGCGCGCATCGAGGCGAGGAAGTCGGCGAACAGGTCCACCTCGATGCCGTGCCGGTCGGCGGTGTCGGCCACGGCCCGGACCACCGGCTCGGCCCCGCCGCCGGTGCGCAGCGCGTGCGTGAGATCGCCCTCCAGCCGCTTCAGCAGCAGGTCCCGCTCGTCGGGGGTCAGGCGCCGGTCCAGGTCGTCGACGATGTCGTCGGCCCAGCGGGCGAAGCCGTACAGCGCGTGCACCGCGCAGCGGCGTTCCAGCGGCAGCAGGCGCGTGGCCAGGAAGTAGGTCCGGCCGTGCCGGGCGTTGAGCCGCCGGCACACGCCGTAGTCGCCGCGCAGGCCGGGGTCGGTGATCCCGGCGGCGTCCAGTTCACGACGGGTCATGGGCACCTGCTCCGGTCGGCGTGGTCGGGCGGCGGTCCGGGGGGCGGCTCGCCCGGGCCGCCCGGGTGCGGTCGCCGGTGACGCGGGCGGCGGCGAGTTTCCCGCTGATGAGCACGGTCGGTACGCCGACTCCGGGGGTGGTTCCGCAGCCGGCGAGCACCACGTTGTCCACACCGCGGACGAGGTTGCGCGGCCGGAAGGGACCGGTCTGGGCGAAGGTGTGGGAGACGGAGAAGGGGCTGCCCGCCGCGTGGCCCTGGGCCGTCCAGTCGAGCGGGGTCACCAGCAGCTCCTCCTGGACACTGTCGCCGAACCCGTCGAGGCCGCGGCGTTCCAGCTCGGCGACCAGGGTGTCGCGGTAGCGCGGGCCGAGGTCGCGCCAGGCGGTGGCGGAGGGGCCGACGGCGGTGTTGGGGCAGGGCGCCAGGACGTAGTGGAGGTGGCGGCCCGGCGGCGCCAGGGAGGCGTCGTGCGTGGTCGGGCGGGTGATCAGCAGGGACGGGTCGCTCATCAGCGTGCCCGAGCGGGTCAGTTCGTCGAAGGTGCGCTCCCACGCGGCGCCGAACGACAGGGTGTGGTGGGCGAGGTGGGGCCAGGTGCGGTCGGTCCCCGCGTGCAGGACCACCGCGGAGGGCGAGTGCCGCAGCCGCACCGGGCGGCGGGGTGCCCGGCCCAGCAGCCGGTGCGCGGCGGGCAGTTCGCAGGTCAGTACCACCGCGTCGCACGGGATCCGCTCGCCCGAGGCGAGGCGGACGGCCCGCACCCGGCCCGCCGGGCGTTCCAGCGCGCTCACCTCGGCCGACCAGCGCAGCTCGGCACCGGCCCCGGCGGCCACGTCCGCCATCGCACGCGGCAGCGCGTGCATGCCGCCCTTGGGGAACCAGACGCCGGCGACGGTGTCCATGTAGGCGATCACCGCGTAGGCCGCCAGCGCCCGGGCCGGTGCCACCCCGGCGTACAGGGCCTGGAAGGAGAAGACGCGGCGCAGGCGGGCGTCGGAGAGGAAACGGCCGATCGCGCCGTCGAGGCGCCCGAAACCGCCGAGGGCCGCCAGCCGGGCCAGATCGGGGTGCGCCAGCCGCAGCGGCGAGTCGAAGTTGGTGTCGATGAAGCGGCGCATCTGCGCCCGGTACAGCCGCTCCAGCCACTTCCGCAGCCTGCGGTAGCCCGCGGCCTCCGCCGGTCCGGCGAAGCGCCGCACCTCCGCCTCCATGGCGTCGCCGTCGGTGTGCACGTCGAGCGAGGTCCCGTCCGCGAAGCCCGCCCGGTAGGCGGGATGCAGGGGCAGCAGCCCGACGTGCCGGTCGAGGCTCTCCCCGACGGCCGCGAACGCCTCGTCGGCCAGATGGGGCATGGTCAGCACGGTGGGACCGGTGTCCACCAGGTAGTCGCCGAGCTCCAGCCGCCCGGCCCTGCCGCCCGGTCCGGTGTCCCGCTCGACGAGGGTGACCCGGCGGCCCGCGCCCAGCAGATGCAGGGCGCAGGCGAGCCCGGACAGGCCGGCGCCCACCACGACGACATGGTCCGTGGGCCCCGTCACCGTCCTCATACCAGCTCCTCCGCCTGCTGCGGGGCGACGCCCGAGGCCCGCTCGACCAGCGCGGCGAACTCCCGCCGTACGCCGGGCGCGGCGCCGGTCGCCTCGAAATGCCGCAGACCGGAGGCCGCCAGGCCGGCGATCCTCGCCTCCACCTCGGCCCGGGCGCCCGTCCGCTCCATCGCCGCCCGCATCCGCTCGACGGTGTGCCCGGGCCGGGCGTCCGCGCCGGGGGCGAGCACGGCGGCGGCGTCCCGGTCGCCGGTGGTCCGCGCGAGCCGGACGGCGACGGCGAGCAGAGGGGTGAGCTTGCGGGCGCTCAGGTCCTCGTCGGCCGGTTTGCCGGTCAGCGCCGGGTCCCCGAACGCGCCGAGGAGGTCGTCGCGCAGCTGGAAGGCCAGCCCCGCGCACCGGCCCGCGGCCCGCAGCGCGCCCAGGGTGCGGGCGTCGGCACCGGCCAGCGACGCGCCCAGCGCCAGGGGCCGCGCGACCGTGTACCGGGCGCTCTTCAGGACGGCGATGGTCAGCGCCTCCTCGGCGCCGGACGAGCCGCTCGCCTGCGCGCGCAGGTCGCGGTACTGCCCGGCGACCATCTCGGTGCGCATGGCCCGCCACTCCTCGAACAGCCGCGGGCCGTGCGGCGAGGCGAGCGCCGTCTCGGTGAGCAGGTCGTCCGCCCACGCCAGCGCCAGATCGCCCGCGAGGACGGCCGCCGACGTCCCGAACGACTCGGCGGACCCACCGGTGCGGCCGGCCCGGTCTCCGCGGGCGAAGTCCACGTGCATCGCGGGAGCGCCCCGGCGCAGCGGTGACCCGTCCATCACGTCGTCGTGGATGAGGGCGCAGGCCTGGAGCAGTTCGAGGGCGGCCCCCGTGCGCAGGACCGCGCTCGCGTCACCCGAGCCGCCCGCGGCCCGCCAGCCGCACCACACGAACGCCGTCCGCAGCCGCTTGCCGCCCCGCCGGACGTACGCGGCGAGACGGTCGGCCATGTCCAGGGCGAACACCGCGTCGGTGTCGCGGGCCTGCCGCAACCGCGCCTCCAGCACCCGCTCCAGGACCGCCTCCATGGCGCGGGTGGCCCCGGCAGCGGTGAGCGGGGCGTGGTTCGTCTCCGCCGGTCCGGCCACCGTCGGCCGCCGTCCAAGCATGCGCAACCCCTTCTCGCTTCCGGTCATCCGCACATCAGTGCTTCCGCGCACGGGGCCGTTTCGGATGCGCCGGATGGCTGGCTCTCAGTCGCGGCCCCTGGCCTGCCGGAAGCGGGCCAGGCCCTCGCCGAGGTCGAGCAGCGGCGCCGGATAGCGCAGCCGGGCCCGCTCGTCCTCCGGCAGCCGCCAGGGCTCGTGCACCGCGGCGCCGCTCACGTCGGCCAGTTCGGGCACCCAGCGGCGTACGTAGGCGCCGTCCGGGTCGTAGCGCTTGCCCTGGAGGACGGGGTTGAGGACGCGGTGGGGGCGGGTGTCGGTGCCGGTGCCGGCGACCCACTGCCAGTTGAGCTGGTTGTTGACGAGGTCGCCGTCGACCAGGAACCGCAGGAAGTGCCGGGCGCCGATCCGCCAGTCCACGTACAGCGTCTTGGTCAGGAAGCTCGCCACCAGCAGCCGGGCCCGGTTGTGCATCCAGCCCTCGTGGCGCAGCTGGCGCATGCCCGCGTCGACGACCGGGTAGCCGGTGCGGCCCTCCCGCCACGCGGCGATCTCCTCGGCGGCGTCCTCCTCGCCCCGCCACCGGTCGTCCCGGGAGCGGTAGTCCCGCACCGACGCCTCGGGCCGGGCCGCGAGGACCTGGTGGTGGAAGTCGCGCCAGCACAGCTGACGGACGAACGCCTCCGCCCCGGCGCCGCCCTTCGCCCGGGCCCGCCGGACCACCTCCACCGGCGACAGCGCCCCGAAGTGGAGGTAGGGCGACAGGCGTGAGGTCGCGTCACCGGCCAGGTCGTCGTGCCCGTCCTCGTACCGGGCCAGGCCGGTGTCCGCCCACCGGGCGAACCTGTCGCGCCCCGCCGACTCGCCGCCGGCCGGGAGATCCGCCGACACGTCCGCCACCCCGGCGCGGGACGGCAGCTCCTCCCCGCGTACCGCCTCGGGGACCCGCACGGCACGCGGGGCGGGCAGGGGGTCGCGCAGCGGCTCCTTCGACCAGCGGCGCATGTACGGCGTGAACACGGCGAAGTGGTCCGAGCCCTGCGGGGTCACGGCCCCCGGCGCGACGGCGGTGACCACCCGGTCGTGCACGCGCAGCGCGACACCGTCCGCGTCCAGTTCCTTGCGCAGCCGCTCCTCACGGCGGTGGGCGAAGCCGGTGACCCCCGCGGCCATGTGCACCTCGGCGGCACCGCACGCGGCGGCGACCGCGCGGACCTCCCGGGCGACCGGCCCGGTGCGCACGACCAGCCGCCCGCCGCGCCGGCGCAGCGAGGAGTCGAGGTCGGCCAGGCAGTCGGCGAGGAACGCGGCCCGGTTCGGCACGTCGAATCCGACGGCGTGGACGGCCGGGTCGCGGACGAACAGGGGCACCACCTCGTCCGCCGCCTTCGGCGCCGCGTGCAGGGGCGGATGGTCGTGCAGACGCAGGTCCGAGGTGAACAGGACGACCGCGACGGTCATGGCGTCACTCCTGGTGCGGTGGTGCGGATTGCGTTCGTTGCTCCCGGACACTTCGCCGCTCACGGGCCCGTCGGATGCGCGAGGCGCTCCGGCGTCCGCTCGTGCCCTCGGACGCCGCCCGCGCGATGTTGCGCGCCATGCCGCCGAACACGGCGGAGTGGAACGGGGCGACGCTCCACCAGTAGGCGTGGCCCAGCAGGCCGCGCGGGTGGAACAGGGCGCGCTGCCGGTAGCGGGTGCGGCCCGCCTCGTCGGTCTCGGCGTACATCTCCAGCCAGGCGAGGCCGGGCAGCCGCATCTCGGCGCGCAGCCGCAGCAGGTGACCCGGTTCGATCTCCTCGACCCGCCAGAAGTCCAGCGAGTCGCCGACCCTCAGCCGCTCGGTGTCCCGCCGTCCGCGGCGCAGCCCGACCCCACCCGCGAACCGGTCGAGCCAGCCCCGGACCGCCCAGGCCGGCGGGGAGGAGTACCAGCCGTTGTCGCCGCCGATGCCCTCGACCACCTTCCACAGCTCGGCCCGGGACGCGTCGACCGACCGCTGCCGTTCGTCCTGGTAGAGACTGCCGCCCGCCCAGTCGGGGTCGGTGGGCAGCGGGTCGCTGGGCGCCCCGGGCACCGAGGCGGAGGACCAGCGCGTGGAGACCTGCGCCTGGCGCACCCGGCGCAGCGCCAGGGCCAGCGCCTCGTCGAACGGCAGCGGCCGGCCCGGGAGGTCGGGCACGTACCGGGCGATGTCGTGCTCGTGGCAGACGACCTCGTGCCGCAGCGACTCCGTCAGCGGACGGGCGAGCGAGGCGGGCACCGGCGTGACCAGGCCGACCCAGTGGCTGGACAGCCGTGGCGTGAGGACCGGCACCGGCACGATGAACCGCCGCGGCAGCCCGGCGACGGCGGCGTAGCGCAGCATCATGTCCCGGTAGGTGAGGACGTCCGGGCCGCCGATGTCGAAGGCCCGGTCGACGTCGTCCGGCATGGTGGCCGACCCGACGAGATAGCGCAGCACGTCCCGTACGCCGATGGGCTGGGTGCGGGTGTGCACCCAGCTGGGGGTGACCATGACGGGCAGGCGTTCGGTGAGGTAGCGCAGCATCTCGAACGACGCCGAGCCCGAGCCGATGACGACGGCCGCGCGCAGCACGGTCGCGGGCACGGGCGAGTCGAGGAAGATCTCCCCCACCTCGGCCCGGGACCGCAGGTGCGGGGAGAGCTCCCCCTCGGGGACGTCACGCGGCGTCAGTCCGCCGAGGTACACGATCCGCCGTACGCCGGCCGCCCGGGCCTGCTCGGCGAAGATCCGGGCGGCGGCGCGGTCGGTGTCCTCGAACCGGGAGCCGGAGCCCAGGGCGTGCACCAGGTAGTAGGCGACATCCACCCCGCGCATCGCCGAGGCGACCGACTCCGGGTCCGTGACGTCCCCCCGGACCGCCTCGGCGTGCGCGGCCCAGGGGTGGTCGCGGAGCTTGCCGGGGGAGCGGGCGAGGCACCGGACGCGGTGGCCCTCCTGAAGCAGTTCCGGCACCAGGCGCCCGCCGATGTAGCCGGACGCCCCGGTGACCAGGCAGTGCAGCCGCCGCCCGTCCGTCGTCATGGTCGTGCCTCCGTCCTCCGACACCGTCGCCGTGCTGTCGGATCACGGCCGGCCCTGACGCGAACACTTCCCGCCCGGGCCCCTCGGCGGATGCACGACACCCGGCAGCACCGGCACGATGACCGTCCGGTCCCGGGCGGCTGGGTGCCCGTACGGGCAGGGGCCGGACTCGTACGAGCCCGGCCCCTGCGTTCAGTCGCTGCGGTCACCGGGGAGCAGGCCGGGCGTCACCGGCCCGGCGCCCCGCGCTCAGCCGGTGGAGGCCTGTTCCAGTACCTCCACCGGCAGGGCCCCACCCGCACCGATCACCTCGATGCCGAGCAGCCGCCCCGACGCGTCCACGTCGAGGAACACCTCGGCGTCCGCCCCGACCCCGTCGACGGGGATCTGCCGGACGGCGGCGCCGTCCGCGACGTGCGCGACGAGAGAGACATACGCGGTGTCGTTCTCGCGGTCGTAGTCGATGTGCATGCTTCGCCTCTCGGGAACGGGCTCAGTTGCGGCCGACGGACACGACGTTGCCGGCCTTGTTGATCACGACCCAGATCTTTCCGGTGGTGTACTTCTACGTGCCCGGCGACTTGCCCTTGGTCTTCTTGCCGGTCTTCACCGTACGCGCGACCATCTCCTGGCTGATGCCGCGCTGGGCCATGCGCTGGGCCGCGTGCTTGGAGATGCTCTTGACGCCCTGGGAGAGCAGCAACCGCCCGGCGACGGCTCAACCGGGTGCAGGCGGCGGTGGTAGCGGACCGGGCGGACCTGGTCGGCACGGGACCGGGGCCGCGATGAGCGGAGTACCGGCGTCCGCTCTGCCCTCGGTCGCGCCAGGGGGCGACGGGCCGCAGGCCCCCGCTGCCCTACGGCGGTTCGCCTCCGGGGCGCTGCCGGTGCTGGTCGCCCTGGTGGACGGACTGGTGGTCAACGGCCTCACCCCGGGACACGGGACGTGGCTGGCGCTGGTCGCCGCCGGTGCGCTGCTGCTGCGGCGCCCGGCTCCCGAGGTCGCCGTGCTCGCCGGCCTGCCCGGGCTGTACCTCGGACACATCGCCTTCGCCCCGCTGATCGCGCTCTACTGCGTCGCCGTCCGGCGCGGGCACGCCCTCGTCGGCGTGGCAGGCGCGGCGGCGGTCGCGGTGGCGTGGTTCCTGCCCCACCCGGCGGCCGGCGTCTCCTCCCTCGCCCTCGACCGGGAGACCGCGCTGCTGGCCCTGGACTGCTGCGGGGTGGCGGCGGGCGTCGTCGTCCTCGGCCGGTCGGTCCGTTCGCGGCAGGAGCGCCTGCGGGCGGCGATGGAGCGGCGGGCCTGGGAGAACCAGGTCCTGACCGAACGGGTGCTGGCCACCGAACGCAACCGGCTGGCCCGGGAGATGCACGACATCGTCGCCCACAAGGTGAGCCTGATCAGCCTCCAGGCCGGTGCGCTGCAGGTGGGCCGGCCCGGAGACACGGACGTGCGGACGACGGCCCGCACGATCCACGAACTGTCGGTCCAGACTCTCACCGAACTGCGCCATCTCGTGGGGGTGTTGCGCACGGCGGGAGACCCGGGCGCACAGGGCGCCCCGGGGGCCGGACTGGCCGGTCTCACGGACCTGGTCCGCGACAGCGGCCTGACGGTGGACCTCGACGTGTCGGTCCCTCCGCTCCCGGTGCCGGAGCCGGTCGAACGCGCCGCGTACCGCACGGTGCAGGAGGCGCTGACCAACATCCGCAAGCACGCCCCGGGCGCGCGGGCGCGGGTACGGGTGCGCTGCGCGGCCGGCCTGCACGTCGAGGTGCACAACACCGCCCCCGGCCACCGCCCCGCCGGGCCGGCCCTCCTCGGCGGCGGCCACGGCCTGGTGGGCCTGCGCGAACGGGCACACCTGCTGGGCGGCGCCTTCCACGCGGCCCCCACGCCCGACGGCGGCTTCACGGTGAAGGCGGTCTTCCCGGTGGGGTGGACGGGCACGCGTCATGGCACGGGGACGTCCGCGATGTAGGCGTCCTCGCTCGGCGGACCGTCAGTCGGCGTCGCCCGGAACTTGCGTGCCACCGCCCCCGCCTGACAGGCCGACAGGCCGACAGGCCCAGCGTCTCCTCCAGCTCCTCGCGGACGAGCCCACCGCCCCGTCCGCGAGGAGCGCCGAACGGCCGGAGCCGCCGCCGAGAACACCGTGCCCGCGCGGACCTTCGATGCCCAGGGCCGTCAACGGGTTCGCCGCCCGTACCGCCGCGTACATCGACCACATTCCGCCCCCGATGCCCCGCCCCCTACGATGCGCCCAGCCGTACGACGGACCCGCCCACCGCCTCAGCCAGGAGCACCGCACCCGTGTCGATACCCCCGCCCCCCGGGAACCAGCGGCCCCCGGACCCGTACGGCCCGCCTCCGGCCGACGGGCCGCAGACCTACCGTCCCTACGGCCCCGCGGGGCGTCCGTACGGCACCCCCGTCTCCGTCAACGCCCTGGCCGTCGCCGCCCTCGTGCTCGGCGTCCTCTGCTTCCTGCCCGCCGCGGGCCTCGTGCTGGGGCTGATCGCGCTGTGGCAGATCCGGCGGTCCGGGCAGAGCGGGCGGGGCCTGGCGATCGCGGGGGCCGTGCTGTCGGTCGTCGGGATCGTGCTGTGGGTGGCCGTGCTGTCCACGGGCGCCGCGTCCGAGGTCTGGGAGGGGGTCAAGGACGGGGCGCGGCGGGGCAACGAGGTCCTGTCGCTGGACAAGGGCGACTGCTTCGACGCGCCCGGCGGGCTGGAGGGGGACACCTACGACGTCGACCGGGTGCCGTGCGAGGGCCGGCACGACGCCGAGGTGTTCGCGGTCGTCAGGCTGCCCGGCGGTGCCTTCCCGGGCGAGGGGAAGATCACCGACATCGCCGACGAGAAGTGCTACGCCCTCCAGGACCAGTACGCGATGGACACCTGGGCGATGCCGGCCGATGTCGACGTGTACTACCTGCTGCCGTCCAGGATGAGCTGGCGTTACGGGGACCGCGCGATCACCTGCCTCTTCGGCGACACGGAGGCGCAGGTCAAGCTGACCGGTTCGCTGCGCACCGACCCCACCACCCTCGACACCGACCAGGTCGTCTTCCTGTCGACCGCCAACGCTCTCGACACGGCGCTCTACGAGGAGCCCGAGAAGAGCCCCGAGGACGACCTCGCCGCCCACCGGGCCTGGGCCGGCCAGGTCCACGACGTGCTCGGCGAGCAGATCGAGGCCCTGCGCGGGCACTCCTGGCCGGCCGGCGCCCGTGGGCCCCTCGCCGGCCTGGCCGGGGAGATGGAGGACGCCCGCGAGGAGTGGCGCAGGGCGAGCACCGCACGCGACGTGGACACCTACTTCGCGCACTACGACAAGGCGTACGGATCCGTGGACGGCCCGGCGACCGTCACGGCGCGCAAGGCCCTCGGTCTGGCGGCGACGCCGCCCGCCTCCGGGGAGGACGAGCCGGGCACCTCCGAAGCGCAGGTGTGACGGCGGCCATAGCGGGGAGAAACTGCCTGCGTAAAGCCCTCAGGGCCGCTGTGTCATCACATCGAGTGATTCTCTGGCCTTTGCTTGCACCGCACAACCTACGGTTGCCAGGCTGTTGCTGTCTGTACAACCTGATGGGAGCGGCCAGTGACATTCGGTGAGCAGCCGGCGTACCTGCGCGTCGCGGGTGATCTACGCAAGAAGATCGTCGACGGTCAGCTGCCACCGCACACCCGCCTCCCCTCCCAGGCCAGAATCCGCCAGGAGTACGGGGTCTCGGACACGGTCGCGCTGGAGGCCCGCAAGGTCCTCATGGCGGAAGGCCTGGTCGAGGGCCGCTCCGGCTCGGGGACGTATGTGCGCGAGCGGCCCGTGCCCCGGCGCATCGCCCGCTCCGGCTACCGTCCGACCGGAGGCGCCACGCCGTTCCGCCAGGAGCAGGCCGACGGCGAGGGTCGCGGCACCTGGGAGTCGAGCAGCGAGCAGTCCGAGGCGAGCGTCGCGGTCGCCGAGCGGCTGGGCATCGAGCCGGGCGAGCGGGTCATGTGCACGCGGTACCTCTACCGCGAGGCCGGCGAGGCGATGATGCTCTCCACGTCCTGGGAACCCCTCACCGTCACGGGGCGTACGCCCGTGATGCTGCCGGAGGAGGGCCCGGTCGGCGGCATGGGCGTCGTCGAGCGCATGCGCGCCATCGACGTGATCGTGGACAACGTCACCGAGGAGGTCGGCGCCCGCCCCGGCCTCGCCGAGGAGCTGCTCGTCCTGGGCGGTGTGCCGGGCCATGTCGTCCTGGTCATCCAGCGCACGTTCTACGCCTCCGGGCGCCCCGTGGAGACGGCCGACGTGGTCGTCCCGGCCGATCGGTACCGGGTCGCCTACCACCTTCCGGTCAAGTAGCGACCGCTCACATCCGTCCCGCGGCGCGCACCCCGCGCGCCCCGCTCACACGCTCGCCGTGCGGATGGCCGTGGGCGGGTGCGGCGCGTGCCTCGCGACCGGCCGTCGTTTGCCCAGGTCGACGGTCACATCTGCGGTATGCCCCGGACCGGTTGCGCCGAGGTGCGCCGACGGCGCGTTCGTGGGCGTGCGCCCCCTGAGTTCTGGCTGGTTGCGTACCTCTTTGTGAAAAGCCGTATTCGCTGCGTGAAGGTTAGGCGTAGGGTCGGGCATATGCGCATTGCGGTTTCCTTAGCGGGTGGGGCACGGCACAGGCCGCGGGTGGGAAGTGGAGGGGCGCGATGAACGACAGCACGGTCACTCTTCCCTGGCTCGTGATCCGAGAAGACGACAACGGCAACCGCTACCGCGTGGGCCGGTACGCGACCAGGGCCGAGGCCCAGAAGATCGCGGACAGCCTCGACGGTCGCGGCCACAAGCAGCTGTACTGGGTCGAGCGGCTCGGTCAGAGCGGGTCGGCCGTGGCCCACGACTGACCGTCGTGACGGGGTGCACGACCGGCCGTCGTAATGGGGTACACGACCTGCCGTCGTGACGGGGTGCGCGACCGACCATCGCGCAGGACCCGGCGAGGCCCCGGAGTCCCGGCGGGGCTCCCGTAGGCTCCCCGCATGAGTGAGCGGATCGTCGTGGGGGCCGCGCTGGTCGACGACGGGCGGCTGCTGGCCGCCCGGCGCAGCGCGCCCGTCGAGCTGGCCGGGCGCTGGGAGCTGCCCGGCGGCAAGGTCGAGCCCGGGGAGACGGCCGACGCGGCGCTCGCGCGGGAGCTGCGCGAGGAGCTCGGCGTCGACGCCGAGGTGGGCGAGCGCGTCCCGGGGGAGTGGCCCCTCAGAGCGCCGTACGTCCTGCATGTGTGGACCGCCCGGCTGCGACCCGGCTCCGCCGCCCCCGAACCCCTCCAGGACCACGACGCACTGCGCTGGCTCGGCCCCGGCGAGATCTGGGACGTGCCCTGGCTCGACCAGGACGTCCCGGCCGTACGGCAGTCCCTCGCGCATCTGGGAGCCGCGGAGGGCCTCCCCTCGCGCGACCCCGGCTCCGGCGGGCCGCAGGCGCCCGGCGCCTGAAGCCCGCCGGAGGCGTGCGGCTCTCGTCGCACGGGCGAAAGCGCGCCCCCTACGCCTTTCGTGCCACAGTGCGCCGCCTCGCGCGATACTCCGCCCCGGATATCGGGTATGTGCCCATTAACCCCATGAAACCGGACATGGGCGGGGCTCCTGCCTGGGAAGTGATCGGCGTGATCGACACCGAAGGTGACTGCGCCGAGTGGAGCTTTCCCGCCGACCCGGGTGCCGTGCGCACCGCCCGCCAGGCCGTGCGCGGCCAACTCCGGCGCTGGGGCCTCGAGAGCCTCGCCGACCTCGCCGCCCTGCTGGTGAGCGAGCTGGTCACCAACGCCCTGCGGCATGCCACGGGCCCCATCGGGGTCCGCCTGGTACGCCCCTCCGGCCTGGGCGGCGTCCTCCGGGTCGAGGTCTCCGACCCGCTGCCGGACCCGCCCCGCGAGCGCGCCGCCCGCCCGGAGGACGAGAGCGGCCGCGGACTGTACCTGGTGGCCTCCTCCTCCCGCCGCTGGGGCACCCGGCCCGGCGCCGGGGGCAAGACCGTGTGGTTCGAACTCGCGGTGCCGGAGTGAAAATCCGGTGTACGTACGTCTTACCGCTGTAGAGCGGATGGTTCAGGCCAGTGGCGGTTGCCGGCCGACGGGATTCGATGACGTGTTGCCTGGTTAGAAGACTGGAAGTGTTGTCACGGTCCGGACCGAAAACCATCGGGACCGTGCTGTGATCGTGAACACCGTGTTGTGCGGCACCGTAGTGCTGGATACTGCGGGCAGCCGCCCCCGGTGACCGGTGCCGGACGCGGTGAGCTGGAGGGGACGGTTCGCGTGAGCGAGATACCAGCGAAGGCCACGGAGTCCGAGGACCCGTCGGAGGGCGCGAGGGCGGGGGCTGCCGACGGCTTGGCCTCCGCGGTGGGCGGTGCGCTCGCGGCCGACGGCGTGCGCACCGGGGACGCCATGTGGCAGAGCAGTCCCCCGGGATCCATCTACGACTACATCAAGGTCGCGTCCTTCTCCATCGGGCCCGACGGACTGGTCGAGCAGTGGAGCCTGCGTGCCGAGCACCTCTTCGGCATCCCCGCCGACCGCGCCGTCGGCATGGACCCCATCGAGGCGTTCATCGACCCGCGCCATCGCGAGCGCGGCATGCGCAAGATGGCCGAGATCCTCGACGGCCGCGAGTGGACCGGAGTGGTGCCCTTCCGGATGCCGAGGGGCGTCAAGGGGGAGTGCGGCCACGAGGGGCTCGCCGAGGTGTACGTCATGCCGACGCGCACCGAGGAAGGTGAGAAGGCCGCCGTCTGCATCGTCGTCGACGTCCGCACCCTGCGCAGCATCGAGACCGACCTCGCCGCCTCGCAGGCCATTTTCAGTCAATCCCCGTTCGGATTCCTGCTGATCGATCCCGATCTGCGGGTCCGTCGCGTCAACCAGCGGTTCGCCTCCATCTTCGGCGGCACGCCCGACGACCACCACGGCAAGGGCGTCCACGACTACCTCCAGCGCGGCGAGGCCGAGCGGGTCGCCGCCACCCTGCGCCGGGTGCTGGAAACCGGCAGCTCCATCACCGACATGCACGTCACGGGCTTCGTGCCGGGCTCCGACGAGCGCCGCCACTGGTCCGTCAACCTCTACCGCGTGCACAGCGGTTCGGGCCGCCCCATCGGGATCGCCTGGCTCGGCATCGACATCACCGCCCGCCGCGCCGCCGCCCGCGAGGCCGCCGCCGCCCGGCGCAATCTCGCCCTGCTGAACGAGGCGGGGGCCCGCATCGGCAACTCCCTCGACCTGGAGACCACGGCCCGCCAGCTCCTCGACGTCGTCGTCCCCGGCTTCTGCGACCTGGCCACGGTCGACCTCTACCAGGGCCTGCTGGCCGGCGACGAGACCCCGCCCGGGCTCGCCGACGGCAGCGCCGAGCTGCGCCGTGTGGCCTTCGCCAGCGCGGTCTCCGACGCGCCCTTCACCGGTACCGGCGTGCCCGTCGCGGTCGGCGCCGTCCACCACTACCCGTTCAACTCGCCCTGCGCGGACGCCCTGCGCACGGCCCGCCCGCAGACCGTCCCGGGCGAGGACGGCGGGCTCGTGCAGTCCACGCTGGCCGTGCCGATGGTCGCCCACGACACCGTCGTCGGGCTCGCGCAGTTCGCCCGTACGAAGGGCAGCGAGCCGTTCGGCGACCGGGACCGCGACCTCGCCGTGGAACTGGCGGCGCGGGCCGCGGTCTGCATCGACAACGCACGCCTCTACCGCCGCGAGCACGAACGCGCGTTGATACTGCAACGGTCCCTGCTCCCGCCCGGCGACCCGGAGGCCTCCGGCCTCGACATCGCCTGCCGCTATCTGCCCGGCAACGTCAACACCGGCCGGCCCAGCGAGGTCGGCGGCGACTGGTTCGACGTCATCGAACTGCCCGGGCACCGCACCGCGCTGGTCGTCGGCGACGTCATGGGCCGCGGCCTGCGCGCCGCCGTCGCCATGGGCGAACTCCGCACGGCGGTCCGCACCCTGGCCCAGCTCGACCTGGAACCGGCCGAGGTGCTCTCCCAGCTGGACGAGATCGCCCGCGGCCTCGGCGCCCCCGGCGGCGTCCAGCAGGCGACCAGGGCGGCCCGCCGCCCCCGCGAGGCCGACCTCTCGGAGGTGTACCTCGCCACCTGCGTCTACGCCGTCTACGACTCCGTCACCCGGCGCTGCACGTTCGCCAACGCGGGCCATCTGCCGCCCGTCCTGGTCGAGCCGGGCGAGCAGGCGCTGATGCTCGACGTGCCGCCGGGCATGCCGCTCGGCGTCGGCGGCGAGCCCTTCGAGGAGGTCGAGGTCGAACTGCCCGAAGGCGCCCTGCTCGCGCTCTACACCGACGGCCTGGTCGAAAGCCGCGACCACCCCCTGGACGAAGGTCTCCAGGCCTTCGTCAGCGCGCTCGCCGACCCGGCCCAGCCGCTGGAGGACGTCTGCGACCACGTCCTCAACACCCTCGACACCCATCACGGCGAGGACGACATCGCGTTGCTGATGGCACGTGTACAGGGGCTGCCCACGGAGTCCGTCGGCGACTGGACCCTGCCGCGTGAGCCGCGCAGCGTGGGCCGGGCCCGCGAGTACGCCCGCGCCCAGCTGCTCGCCTGGGACATGGAACCCCTGGTCGACACCACGGAGCTCCTGGTCAGCGAACTGGTCACCAACGCCCTGCGCTACGGCGAGGGCGAGATCCGGCTGCGCCTCCTGCTCGACCGCACCCTGGTCTGCGAGGTCTGGGACTCCGGCCTGGTCCAGCCCCGCCGCCGCCGGGCCCGCGACACCGACGAGGGCGGCCGCGGCCTCCAGCTCGTCGGCCTCCTCAGCGCCGCGTGGGGCTCCCGCCGCACCCCCCGGGGCAAGACGGTGTGGTTCGAACTGCCCCTGCCCGGAGGCGACACGAGCCTGACGGACCCGGCGGAGGCGCTGCTGAGTCTGTTCTGACGGCAACCGAACGCGCGTGCTGATCGTCCTCCCCGGCAACACCATCCGCATCACCGGGGGAGACGGCATGGACCACGCGGACGGCACCACCCCGACCGAGGCGGTGGCCGAGGGCGCCGCGCAGGACGCTCCCGCACCCGGCAGCGGGCAGGGCAGGCGGCGCCGGCGCCGGCTCGTACGCGCGGCGCTCGCCGTGGTCCTGGCCATGCTGGTCCCGCTGCTGTCCGTGCTGACAGCCCTGCGCGTCAACTACACGGGCGACCCGGCGGACGGCACGTACACCAGGAACCGCGACGCCCTCTGGCTCGGCCACGCCTGGGTCGACGGGCGCAAGAAGGACGCCGACGTCACCGCCCTGGCCCGGCGCCTGCGCGGCACCGGCATCCGCGACCTGTACGTCCACTCGGGCCCGCTGGAGCACGACGGCACGCTCCCCGAGTCGGTGTATCCGAGGGCCCGTTGGTTCATCGACGCCGTGCACGACAAGCTCCCCGGCGTCCGGGTCCAGGCGTTCCTGGGCGACGTCCTGGCGACCGAGGGCGACGAGGGCATGCGCCTGGAGAACCCGAAGACCCGCGCCGCCGTCCTGCGTTCCGCCGGCCGGATCCTGGACACCGGCTACGAGGGCGTTCACCTCGACCTCGAGCCGATGCACTCCGGCGACCGGAACTTCCTGACCCTCCTCGACGCCCTGCGCCGCGAGACCCGCTCCCGGGACGCCCGGCTCTCCATCGCCGCCCACCAGATCGATCCGCTCCCGGCCTTCCACACCCTGTGGGGAAGCGTCACCGGCCACCCCAAGTGGTGGTCCCAGGAGTTCTTCGGCCAGGTCGCCCGCCGCGTCGACCAGATCGCCGTGATGTCGTACGACACGATGCAGCCGCTGCAGAGCACCTACGGCGGCTACGTCGCCCAGCAGACCTCCCTGGCGCTGGAGGTCACCCCGCCGTCCACCGACCTGCTGATGGGCCTGCCCTTCTTCCACGAGAACCGCTTCGGGCACTGGAACCACGCCGAGACCGTCCCCGCGGCGGTCCGCGGTGTCCGCCTGGGCCTGTCCCGCACGGACGCGGACCGGGCCCGCTTCGGCGTCGCGCTCTACATCGATTTCGCCGCCACCGAGGCGGACTGGCGTTCCTACAGGGAAGACTGGGTGCGGTGACGACGACCCGCCGCCCCCTCACCACCGCCGACCTCGCCCCCCTCGCCCGCGCCGCCCTCGGCCGGTCCCGCACCCTCACCGGCGTGGAACGCCTGCGCGGCGGCACCAAGAAGGGCGTCTACCGCCTCACCCTCGACGACGACTCCACCGCCGTCGCCTACGTCTGGTCCGCCGACGAGGACTACTGGGGCCGGCCGGACCCCGACCCCCGGGACGTCCTCTCGCACGGCACGGGCCTCGGCCTGTTCACGGCGGCCCACGACCGGCTCGCCGCCGCCGGCGTCCGCACCCCCCGCCTCCGGTACGCCGACTCCACGCACACGCACCTGCCCGCGGACGCGGCCGTCGTCGAGGACCTCACCGGAGGCAGCCTGGGGGACGCCCTGGCCCGCGACCCTGAGGCGGCTCCGGAGGCCATGGAGCGGATGGCCGGGCTGCTCGCCACCCTGCACGGCCATACCGGACCCCGGTTCGGGAAGGTCGCCGTCGTCGACAACGGCGGTTCCTCGTACGGAGCCTCCTGCGAGCAGCGCGTCACCGAAGGGGCCCTGCGCGCCGTGGCCGAAGCCGCCGCCCGCGAGCCCCGCGCCGCCGCCGCACGCCGGGAGCTGGAGGAGGAGATCCACGCCCTGGCCGCCGAGGTCCGGCCCCGTGACCGCCACACCCTCGTCCACGGAGAGCTCGGGGCCGACCACGTCCTGCTCACGCCCGACGGGCATCCGGCGCTCATCGACATCGAGGGCCTGATGTACTCCGACGTGGAGCACGAACACGTCTTCCTGCGGCTCCGCTTCGGCCCCCACTACGACGCCCTGCGCGCCCCCGGCCTGGACGAGGCACGCCTGCGCCTGTACCGCCTGGCGATGCACATCGGACTGGTCTCGGGCCCGCTGACCCTGATCGAGGGCGACTTCCCGCACCCGGACCGGATGCGGGAGATCGCCGAGCACAACCTCCACCAGGCGCTCAGCCTGCTGAAGAGCGCCTCCTGATCTTCGAGCCCAGCCACACCAGCGGGTCGTACTTGCGGTCGACCACCCGCTCCTTCAGCGGGATCAGCGCATTGTCCGTGATCTTGATGCCCTCGGGGCAGACCTCCGTACAGCACTTGGTGATGTTGCAGTAGCCGAGGCCGTGTTCGTCCTGGGCGGTGGCCCTGCGGTCCAGGCCCGCCTCCGACGCGGCGTCCAGCGGGTGCATGTCCAGCTCCGCCACCCGCATCAGGAAACGGGGCCCGGCGAAGGCCTGCTTGTTCTCCTCGTGGTCACGCACCACATGGCAGGTGTCCTGGCACAGGAAGCACTCGATGCACTTGCGGAACTCCTGCGAGCGGTCCACGTCCTCCTGCATCATCCGGTACTCGCCGGGGCCGACCCCGGCCGGCGGCACGAAGGACGGGACCTCCCTGGCCTTGGCGTAGTTGAAGCCGACGTCGGTGACCAGGTCGCGGACGACCGGGAACGCCCGCAGCGGCGTCACCGTGACGGTCTCCTCCCGGCCGAACACCGACATGCGCGTCATGCACATCAGCCGCGGACGGCCGTTGATCTCCGCCGAGCAGGAACCGCACTTGCCCGCCTTGCAGTTCCAGCGCACGGCGAGGTCGGGCGCCTGGCCGGCCTGGATGCGGTGGATGATGTCGAGCACCACCTCACCGTCGTTGACCTCGACCTCGAAGTCCTCCAGGCCGCCGCCGCCCACGTCCCCGCGCCACACCTTGAAGTGGGCCGTATAGCCGCTCATTCGTGGAGCTCCTCTTCGGCGAGGTACTTGACCAGCTCCTCCTTGTCGAACAGGGCGAGCAGGTCGTCACGGACGGGTTCGGTGGTCTCACGGGTGAGGGTGATCTGGCCGCGGACCGGGTCCGTCGCCGCCAGGCCGCCCGTGGGATCGGTGAGCGCGCACAGCAGATTGATCCGGCGCCACCCGCGGTCCATCGCCGGATGGTCCTCACGCGTGTGCCCGCCGCGCGACTCGGTGCGCTCCAGCGCCGCGCGCGCCACACACTCGCTGACCAGCAGCATGTTCCTGAGGTCCAGAGCGAGGTGCCAGCCCGGGTTGAACTGACGGTGCCCCTCGACCCCGGCCCGGCGCGCCCGGAGCCGCAGCTCGGCCAGCTTCTCCAGGGCCTGCTCCATCTCCGGCTCCCGGCGGATGATGCCGACCAGGTCGTTCATCGTCTGCTGGAGTTCCTGGTGCAGGGTGTACGGGTTCTCCGGCGGGCCGCCCCTCGGCTCCTCGATCTCCGCCTCGGCCGAGAAGGGCCGCAGTGCCTCCGCTGCCGCGGCGTCGACCTGGACGTCGTCCACCACGGGCCGCGCCCCGGCCGCCCCCGCCGCGTACTCGGCCGCGTGCCAGCCGGCCCGGCGCCCGAACACCAGCAGGTCGGACAGGGAGTTGCCGCCGAGCCGGTTGGAGCCGTGCATGCCGCCGGCCACCTCACCGGCCGCGTAGAGACCGGGCACCCCGCGCGCCGCCGCCGTGTCGGACTCGACCGCGATCCCGCCCATCACGTAGTGGCAGGTGGGCCCGACCTCCATCGCCTCGGCCGTGATGTCGACGTCCGCCAGCTCCTTGAACTGGTGGTACATCGACGGCAGCCGGCGCTTGATGACCTCGGCGGGCATCCGGGTCGACACGTCGAGGAACACGCCCCCGTGCGGGGAGCCGCGCCCCTCCTTCACCTCGGCGTTGATCGCCCGCGCGACCTCGTCGCGGGGGAGCAGCTCGGGCGGGCGGCGGTTGTGGTCCGGGTCGTCGTACCAGCGGTCGCCCTCCTCCTCCGTCTCGGCGTACTTGTCCTTGAAGACGTCGGGGATGTAGTCGAACATGAACCGCTTGCCGTCGGAGTTGCGCAGCACACCGCCGTCGCCGCGCACCGACTCGGTGACGAGGATGCCCTTCACCGACGGCGGCCAGACCATGCCGGTCGGGTGGAACTGCACGAACTCCATGTTCAGCAGGGGAGCACCGGCGAGCAGGGCCAGCGCGTGGCCGTCGCCCGTGTACTCCCACGAGTTCGACGTCACCTTGAAGGACTTGCCGATGCCGCCGGTGGCGATCACCACGGCGGGTGCCTCCAGCACGAAGAAGCGGCCCGACTCGCGCTCGTAGCCGAACACCCCGGAGACCCGGCCGCCCGCGGCGGAGCCGCCGCCGGACACCGTCTTCAGCACGCGCGTGACCGTGCACTCCTGGAAGACCTTCAGCCGGGACTCGTAGTCGCCGGTCTCCTTGAAGTCCTCCTGCTGCAGTGCGACGATCTTCTGCTGGAGCGTGCGGATCAGCTCGAGGCCCGTGCGGTCGCCGACGTGGGCGAGGCGCGGGTACTCGTGGCCGCCGAAGTTGCGCTGGGAGATCCGGCCGTCCTCGGTACGGTCGAACAGCGCCCCCCAGGTCTCCAGCTCCCACACCCGCTGCGGTGCCTCCTGGGCGTGCAGTTCGGCCATCCGCCACTGGTTGAGGAACTTGCCGCCGCGCATGGTGTCGCGGAAGTGCACCTGCCAGGAGTCGTTCTCGTTGGCGTTGGCCATCGCCGCGGCGATGCCGCCCTCGGCCATCACGGTGTGCGCCTTGCCGAACAGCGACTTGCAGATCACGGCCGTACGGGCGCCCCGCTCACGGGCCTCGATGGCGGCGCGCAGGCCCGCGCCGCCCGCGCCCACCACGACGACGTCCCACTCCTGCCGGTCGACCACGGACATCAAAAGGCCCCATCCCTCTAGAAGAAGCGCGGATCGTCGAAGGCGCCGGACGCGACCAGGTAGACGTAGAAGTCGGCGAGCGCCACGCTCACCAGGGACGCCCAGGCGAGCTGCATGTGCCGGGCGTTGAGCTTCCCCGCCCACTGCCACATCCGGTAGCGCACGGGATGCCGGGAGAAGTGCTTGAGCTTGCCGCCGACGATGTGCCGGCAGGAGTGGCAGGAGATCGTGTACGCCCAGATCAGCACGATGTTGACCAGGAACACCAGGGTGCCGAGCCCCATGTGGCCCCAGTCGTAGTTCTCGTCGCGGAAGGCGAGCACGGTGTCGTACGTGAGGATCCCGGCGACGGCCAGCGCGGCGTAGAAGAAGTACCGGTGGATGTTCTGCAGGATCAGCGGGAAGCGGGTCTCACCGCTGTACTTCTTGTGCGGCTCGGCCACCGCGCAGGCCGGCGGGGACGCCCAGAAGCCCCGGTAGTAGGCCTTGCGGTAGTAGTAGCAGGTCAGGCGGAAGCCGAGCGGGAAGATCAGGATGATGATCGCGGGCGAGATGCCCCACCAGCTCCCGAAGATCTCCCAGTTCGGGCCGGACCGCATCGGCTCGCAGTTCTCCGCCAGACAGGGGGAGTAGAAGGGCGAGACGTAGGGCGCCGCGTAGTAGTCGGTGTTGGCGAAGGCCCGCCAGGTCGAGTAGACGATGAAGGCCAACAGACCCGCGGCGGTGCCGGCCGGGGCCAGCCACCAGCGGTCGGTGCGCAGGTGCGGGGCGGCGATCGCGGCCCGCGCGGCGCCCCGCACACCGCCGCTCTCAGGTCTGGGTTCGGTGGCAGGGGGTTCCGTACCAGTGGCCACGTGACGACTCCGGTCGGGTTCGGGGGAGGTGCCGGTCGCGCTCGACTCCTCCCCGGGTCAGGGAGCGCGCCGGTCCCGGGCGCCGAGCCCCTCGTCGTCCGAGTCGCTCCACAGGGCGGAGTCGTACGGCGCGTCCGAGATCGTGACCAGCTCGGGACGGGTCGGCGCGGCCGGTGACGCGGCGGCGTCGCGCAGCAGGGCGACGCTCTCGCGCAGGTGATTGGCGTCGGCACGGACGCGGCGCATCTCCAGGCCACCGGTGCCGAGCTGCTTCTCCAGGCGTCCCAGCGATCGGAACACTTCGTCGAGACTGCGCTGGACTGACGTCAGTTCGTCGTGAACGGACATGACTTGCCCTCACTTCCGCGGGTCCTTCATGGCCCAAGGCGGCAACGTTCATGCGCCTGCGAGTGTTGCGCGTCACACCTTGTGCTGTGAAGGGATGTGCATCGATTGGCCGAGGCGTGTGGGTGCACCGTGCGGTGCATTGAGCCGCATGGGTGGCTTCCCGCCCGTGACCGCCGTGTCGCCCTGTGTTGCCGAACCCTTTCCTCTTCAGTGGCCGCATACATCAGATGAACTCCAAATACCGCCAAAAGTGATCATAACGCCCGCGGCTTCCCGGAGGTAGCACAGATGTCCCAGCACGGCGTCGGCCCGCGTGCGGTCACGCGCTCGGTCGCCTTCCTCACCGCGGGCGTGCTCGCGGTGCCCGCGCTCGCCGGATGCGGTTCCGAGGACCCGTCCGGCAAGCCGCTCGCCGGGCAGGACATCCAGCCCGCGCCCCGCGACCGGATCACCGACGGAGGCACCCTGCGCTGGGCCGTCGACTCCGTACCCGACACGCTGAACACGTTCCAGTCGGACGCCGACGCCACCACCACCCGCGTCGCCCAGGCCGTCCTGCCGTCGATGTTCCGCATGGACGCCTCCGGCCGCCCGGAGCGCAACGCCGACTACCTGGAGTCCGCCAAGGTCGTCGACACCGAGCCCAAGCAGGTCGTGCTGTACAAGCTGAACCAGCAGGCCGTCTGGAGCGACGGCCGGGAGATCGGCGCCGCCGACTTCGCCGCCCAGTGGCGCGCCCTGTCCGGCAAGGACACCGCGTACTGGACCGCCCGCAACGCCGGCTACGACCGCATCCAGAAGATCGAGCGCGGCGACAGCGCCCTGGAGGTCCGGGTCACCTTCAGCCGCCCCTACGCGGACTGGCGCTCGCTGTTCTCGCCGCTGTACCCGAAGGACGTCATGGGCACCCCGGACTCCTTCAACGACGGGGCGCGCAAGAAGCTCAAGGTCAGCGCCGGACCCTTCACGGTGAAGAAGACCGACCGCGAGGACGGGGAGATCACCCTCGCCCGGAACCCGCGCTGGTGGGGTGAGCCGGCCAAGCTCTCCGAGATCGTGCTGCGCACCGTCCCGCGTGACAAGCGGGCTTCCGAGCTGGCCGCCGGCACCCTCGACCTGGCCGAGATCGGCCCCGCCGCGGCCCGCCGCATCACCGTCGCCGCCCGCCCCCAGGCCTCCGGCAGCCCGCTGATGGGCCCCGGCGCCGACCGCTCCGCCGCGGACGCCCTGGAGTCCTGGGCCGTCGCCAACGGCTCCGACGAGGACGCCGCCGACGAGGAGACCGTCGCCCGCAAGAAGCTGCGCAAGGCCGCCGTCCGGTACGCCCGGCAGCAGCAGGCCCTCGGCGGCTTCGAGGTCCGCAAGTCCCTGGAGCCGGCCTACACCCAGCTCGCCCTGAACGGCGCCGAGGGCCCGCTCACCGACGAGCGCGTCCGCAGGGCCGTCGCCCGCGCCTTGGACCGCAAGGAACTGGCCCGGGTCGTCCTCAAGCCGCTCGGCCTGCCCGCCGTCCCGGTCGGCAGCCATCTCGCCCTGTCCGGCCAGGCCGCCTACGCCGACAACAGCGGCGCCCTCGGCGACCAGGACACCAAGGAGGCCCAGGCGCTGCTCGCGGACGCCGGGTGGGTGCGCGGCGGCCCGGTCAAGGAGGAGAAGAAGAAGGAGAAGGCCGCCGGCCCCGAGGGCGGGAAGGCCGACGACACCGGCGAGGACGGCAAGGCACACGACCCCGGCGAGGACGGCAAGGCACACGACCCCGGCGAGGACGGCAAGGCCCACGACCCCGCGGGGCACCTCGCCCAGGACGGCAAGCAGTACAAGGCCCCGCACCAGGGTGGTGCCCCCGGCGCGTACGCCCCCGGGGGCACCGCGGCGCCGGCGAACCAGGAGGCCGCCCCGCTCGCCAAGAACGGCAAGCCCCTCACACTGCGCTTCGTGCTCCCCTCCGGGCCCGGCTCTCAGACGCTGCGCACGGTCGCGGACCGCATCTCCCGGATGCTGGAGCGCGTCGGCATCGGCACCGCGATCTCCAAGGTCTCCGACGAGTCCTACTTCAAGGACCACATCGCCTCCGGCCAGTACGACCTCGCCCTGTACTCCTGGCCCGCCACGGCCTACCCCGCCACCGACGCCCGCCCCGTCTACGCCAAGCCCGTCCCGGCCGCCGACGGCTCGCTGAACGTCGAGCAGAACTACACCCGCGTCGGCACCGACCAGGTCGACCAGCTCTTCGACGAGGCCGTGGCGACGCTCGACGAGGGCGAGTCCCGCTCTCTGATCCGCAAGGCCGACTCGCGCATCTGGGCCGCGGCCGGCTCGATCCCCCTCTTCCAGCGCCCCCAGCTCCTCGCGGCCCGCAAGAACCTGGTCAACGCCGGCGCCTTCGGCTTCGGCACACCGGTCTACGAGGACATGGGCTTCCTGAAGAAGGGCGCGAAGCCCGCGTCCGGCCCGTCGGCGAAGGGCTCCACCGCTCCGTAGCTCCGGCATCGCTCAAGAGCTCCGGCAACGCTCAAGCGCCCCGCCCGGCGTCCGCACCATGACCTCGGCAACGATCATGGTCCGGACGCCGGGCGTTCGCATACCCGGGCGCCCGGCCCGCCCGGGCCCCGGCACCGGTGCCGAGGCCCCCCGAAGCAGGCCTGACCTGCAGCGACGTATCCCGGCTAACCCCTGCGGCCGCAGCCCCGTACCATGGGACGTGGCCGTGGCATGTTGAGCCCGGCAGGGCCCGCGCACCGCAGACGTCCGCGCAGGGCATTCCTCACACTCCGGGAGAACGCCGCAATATGGCCACGCGCCACGACATCCGCAACGTCGCTATCGTCGCCCACGTCGACCACGGCAAGACCACCATCGTCGACGGCATGCTGAAGCAGGCCGGCGCCTTCGCCGCGCACCAGCTCGAAGGCGTCGACGACCGCATGATGGACTCGAACGACCTGGAGCGTGAGAAGGGCATCACGATCCTGGCCAAGAACACGGCGGTGAAGTACCACCCGAAGGACGGGGGGGACGTCATCACCATCAACATCATCGACACCCCCGGTCACGCCGACTTCGGCGGCGAGGTCGAGCGCGGTCTGTCGATGGTCGACGGTGTCGTCCTGCTCGTGGACGCCTCCGAGGGCCCGCTTCCGCAGACCCGCTTCGTGCTGCGCAAGGCGCTCCAGCAGCGGCTGCCCGTCATCCTCTGCATCAACAAGACGGACCGCCCGGACTCCCGGATCGACGAGGTCGTCAACGAGACGTACGACCTGTTCCTCGACCTGGACGCCGACGAGGAGCAGATCGAGTTCCCGATCGTCTACGCCTGCGGCCGCGACGGCATCGCCTCGCTGACCAAGCCGGAGAACGGCACGGTCCCCGCCGACTCCACCAGCCTGGAGCCGTTCTTCTCCACGATCCTGGAGCACATCCCGGCCCCGACCTACGACGAGGAGGCCCCGCTCCAGGCCCACGTCACCAACCTGGACGCCGACAACTTCCTCGGCCGTATCGCGCTGCTCCGCGTCGAGCAGGGCGAGCTGCGCAAGGGCCAGACGGTCGCGTGGATGAAGCGCGACGGGTCCGTCAGCAACGTCCGCATCTCCGAGCTGATGATGACCGAGGCGCTCACCCGCAAGCCGGCCGAGATGGCCGGCCCCGGTGACATCTGCGCGGTCGCCGGTATCCCGGACATCATGATCGGCGAGACCCTGGCCGACCCGGAGAACCCGGTCGCGCTGCCGCTGATCACGGTCGACGAGCCCGCGATCTCCATGGTCATCGGCACCAACACCTCCCCGCTGGTCGGCCGTGGCGCCACCGGCAAGGGCGCCGACAACAAGGCGGCCGTCAAGGACCGCAAGGTCACCGCCCGCCAGGTCAAGGACCGCCTCGACCGCGAGCTGATCGGTAACGTCAGCCTCCGCGTGCTCGACACCGAGCGTCCCGACGCCTGGGAGGTGCAGGGCCGCGGTGAGCTGGCGCTGGCCATCCTGGTCGAGCAGATGCGCCGTGAGGGCTTCGAGCTGACCATCGGCAAGCCGCAGGTCGTCACCAAGGAGGTCGACGGCAAGACGTACGAGCCCGTCGAGCGCATGACGATCGACGTGCCCGAGGAGCACATGGGCGCCGTCACGCAGCTCATGGGCGTCCGCAAGGGCCGCATGGACAACATGTCGAACCACGGCTCCGGCTGGGTCCGCATGGAGTTCGTGGTGCCGTCCCGCGGTCTCATCGGCTTCCGGACCGAGTTCCTGACGCAGACCCGCGGCACCGGCATCGGGCACTCCATCCACGAGGGCTTCGAGCCCTGGTTCGGCACCCTGCAGACCCGCAACAACGGCTCCCTGGTCGCCGACCGCTCCGGTGCCGTCACCGCCTTCGCGATGACGAACCTCCAGGAGCGCGGCGTGCTCTTCGTGGACCCCGGCACCGAGGTGTACGAGGGCATGATCGTCGGCGAGAACTCGCGCTCCGACGACATGGACGTGAACATCACCAAGGAGAAGAAGCTCACGAACATGCGGTCCTCCTCGGCCGACTCGTTCGAGGCGATCGTCCCGCCGCGCAAGCTGTCCCTGGAGCAGTCCCTGGAGTTCTGCCGGGACGACGAGTGCGTCGAGGTCACCCCGGAGGCCGTGCGCATCCGCAAGGTGAACCTGGACGCCCGCGAGCGCGCTCGCGCCGCGAGCCGCGCCAAGCACGGCTGACGCTCCTCACAACGGCACCGGGCACCCCGCATGGGCGGGGTGCCCGGTGCCGTGGTGTGAAGGGAAAAGCGCAAAGAAAAGGGGTTGTTACTGCTGCCGCTTGGTCGAGCGTAGGCGTGTATGAGCGAGTGTGAGTGAGTGCCGGTACTGCCGACGACGGGATGCAGTCGGCTTCGGAGTCAGGGGAACGGAAGTTTGCGTGTCGAATGGGTGACCTTTACGGCTGGGGCTCGTTGGATGCGGTGACGGATCTTCGATGTCGGGCCGGGGGTGACGGGGTGGGCGGGCTGCGGAAGGTGGCAGCGCCGTTTGTGGTGCCCGGCCCCTCGGGGGTGGCGGTCCGGGCCCGGTTGCGGGTCTCGGAGACGGACGCGGCCGTATTGGCCGAGGTCGGTACGTTCCTGGGCGCGCTGGCATCCCGGGATCTCGCGGTGCGCTCCCGCCAAGGGCTGGCCCATGATGCCGCCACGTGGGCTGCTCGTAAGCGGGAGCTGACCGGGGACTCGTCGGCGCGGTGGGCGGGCAGCGTCACCAAAGCCACCCATGACCAGTGGGCGTTGGCCCGGCGCGGCCAGATGGCGGAGTTGGCGTGGCTGCGTGGGCAGATCACCGCGATCGAGGCCCGGCTGGCCCGCCCGCTGGGCGCCAAGGCGAACAAACACGAAGGGCTGGTGCGCGGGTACGGCTCGCGGGCGGAGTGGCACGCCAAGGCCCGCCGCCTGCACACGCTGAAAGCCCGGCTGACGGCTGTGGAGGCGGACTGGGCGGCGGGCCGGGTGCATGTGGTGCGTGGCGGCAAGCAGCTCGCGCGCCTGCGTCACCACCTGGGCCAGGCCGGGCTGGATCAGGCGGCCTGGCGGGATCGGTGGGAGGCGGCGCGGATGTTCCTGGCCGCCGACGGGGAGTCCGGCAAACGCTTCGGCAACGAGACCATCCGCATCACCGGCACCGGGCAAGTCTCGATCAGGCTGCCGGCCGCCCTGGCCCATCTGGCCAACGCCCCGCACGGCCGCTACGTCCTGGACGCCGCCGTGGTGTTCAGGCACCGGGGCGAGGAATGGGCGGACCGGATCAGCGTGAACCGGGCGGTGGCCTACCGCATCCACCAGGACTCGGTCCGCCGCCGCTGGTATGTCACCGCCTCCTGGCAGCGCGCAGCTGTCCCGGTCCTGCCGATCGACGCGGCCCTGGCCAAGGGGGTGGTGGCAGTGGACATGAACGACGACCACCTCGCCGCCTGGCACCTCGACATCCACGGCAACCCCGTCGGCGAACCCCAGCGCTTCTTCTACGACCTGTCCGGTAATACCTCGCACCGGGACGCCCAGATCCGCCATGTGCTGACCCGGCTGCTGCACCACACCCGCCGCCGCGGGGCTGCCGCCATCGCGATCGAGGACCTCGACTTCACCGACGGCACCAGCCGGGAGAAGCACGGCCGTAACAAGCGGTTCCGGCGTCTGATCTCCCGCTTCCCCACCGCGAGGCTGAAGGCGCGGCTGGTGTCGATGGCCGCCGAGCAGAACATCGCGATCGTCGCGGTGGACCCGGCCTACACCTCCCGATGGGGTGCCCAGCACTGGCAGCAGCCCCTGACCACACCCCACCGTGACACCACTCGCCACGACGCGGCAGCCGTGGCGATCGGACGGCGCGCCCTTGGGCATCCGATCCGGCGACGGACGGCACCGCCCCCGCACGACCAGAGTGATCGTGCGGGGCATCGGACCGTCCAGGCCCGACCGGAGACCCGACGGCGCGAGGAAACCCGCCCCCGCATTCCCGGACCACGATCACGAGTCGTGCCGCCCGGACGCGGAGCGAAAACGGGTGACCAGCGTGCCCAACACCGTTCGGAGCACGCGGCTGAGCATGAGCCCTGGCAACAGGACTCACTCCCGCTCAGTCTTTAGGAACGGTAGGGAAAACCCTCGATTTGCCGGTGGCAGCCGTCAGGGGCGGTTTTCTCCCACTACCCTGCTCCGGAAGCGCCAGGCCTCCCCGTTCCCGGGGAACGCTCAACGGCCTTGCCGCACAAGCTCCTTGAGCACGCGACAGGCTCCGGTGGCACCCTGCACGGGACCCACGGTACGTCGCAACCGGTTTTTCTCACTCTCGCGTCCGGAATGCGGACAGCCGACACCGATAGATGTGTAACAAGTCCGTTTCGCAGGGATCTTTCACCAAACCCTTTGTCCGGATTTTGGAAGATGTAGGCGAGAGCTGTGATCGAACCGAGACCTCGAGAGTGTGGTTCGGTCCTGGCGTTTGGCAGATAGTTAGGCGCGTAGAGCTCGGATGTACGGGTCAGTAGCCGGCAGCGGCGCGACTCACGAGCGCGGGGGCACTCGACGAATTCCGGCACCGGCGACGGGCGGGGGCCGTGATGTGTCGTGTGCTCCCTTCGCGGTGAACCAATGACTTCATAGGAGGAACCCATGCGCGGTGCCAAGAGCGCCAAGTGGGTCGCGGGTGCGATAGTCGTCGCCCTGGCTGCCACTGCCTGCGGCGGCGGCGGTGACGACGAGGGGAAGAGCAAGGGTTCCGGCCCTGCGGGATACGTCTCGATCGACGTCGGCGAGCCGCAGAAGCCGCTCATCCCGGCTGACACGAACGAGAGCAACGGCTCGTACGTCATCCAGTCCCTCTTCACCCAGCTGCTGGACTTCGACTCCAAGGGTGACATCGTCTACACGAACGCCGAGTCGGTCACCACCGACGACTCGAAGACGTGGACGGTCAAGCTCAAGAAGGGCTGGAAGTTCCACAACGGCGAAGAAGTCACCTCCAAGTCGTACATCGACGCCTGGAACTGGTACGCCAACATCAAGAACAACCAGCAGAACTCCTTCTGGTTCCAGGACATCAAGGGCTACGACGATGTCCACCCGGAGAAGGGTGACCCGAAGGCCGAGACCATGTCCGGTCTGAAGGCCGTGGACGACCACACCTTCACCATCGAGCTGAAGTACACGATGCCGTACTTCAACTACAAGCTCGGCTACACCACCTGGGCCCCGCTGCCCAAGGTCTTCTACGACGACCCGAAGGCCTTCGGCCAGAAGCCGGTCGGCAACGGTCCCTACAAGTTCGAGAAGTGGGACCACAAGAAGCTCATCCAGGTCAAGGCCTGGGACGAGTACCAGGGCCCGAACAAGGCGAAGAACAAGGGCGTCCAGTTCAAGGCGTACACGACCCTCGAGGCCGCGTACAAGGACGTCGTCTCCGGCAACCTGGACATGATCCGCCAGGTCGGCCCGACGGACCTGCCGAAGTACAAGCAGGACCTGGGCGACGGCGCCATCGAGCAGCCGTACGCGGCCATCCAGACGCTGACCCCGGCGTTCTACTCCAAGACCTTCAAGGACATCGACCCGAAGGTCCTGCAGGGTCTGTCGATGGCGATCGACCGCGACACGATCACCAAGACGGTTCTGAACAACACCCGCACGCCGGCCAAGGGCTTCACGCCGCCCGGTGTCAAGGGCAACCAGAACCTGGACACGGACGTGTTCACGTACAACCCGACGAAGGCCAAGCAGCTCATCAAGGAGGGCGGTGGCGTTCCGGGCAACAAGTTCACCGTCCAGTACAACACCGACGGTGGGCACAAGGAGTGGGTGACCGCGGTCTGCGAGTCCATCCGCAAGGCCACCGGTGTCGACTGCACGGGTGACCCGAAGCCCGACTTCGCCACGGACCTCGAGGCCCGTGACAACGACCAGGTGAAGGGCATGTACCGCGGTGGCTGGGTCGCCGACTACCCGGTCAACGCCAACTTCATGAAGGAGCTGTACCACACCACCGCCGAGGCCAACAACGGTCGCTTCTCCAACAAGGAGATCGACGGGCTGATGAACAAGGCGGACAACGCCAAGTCCCTCGACGCGTCGGTGAAGGCCTTCCAGGAGGTCGAGAAGAAGCTGGTCGAGCACATGCCGGCCATCCCGCTCTGGTACTACCGCATCAACGGCGGCCACGGTAAGAACGTCGACAACGTCAACGTCGACTTCCACGGTGACCTCGAAGTGTGGGCCGTCACCACCAAGTAAGAGGAGCCCGTCGGGCTCTTCCCACTCGGCCGTAGACCCGCCGCCGCTCCGGCGGCGGTGGGAGGTACGGGGGGCCGTCTCGCCGATCGGAGACGGCCCCCGTACCTGCGTTAACCCCTCACGGAGGCACCTATGGGGCGCTATGTCGCACGACGACTGCTCCAGATGATCCCGGTGTTCATCGGATCAACCCTGCTCATCTTCTGCATGATGTACGCCCTGCCCGGCGATCCCGTCCGGGCGATGATGGGGGATCAGGCGTACGACCCGGCGGTGGTCGCGAGCATCAAGAAGGAGCTCGGGCTCGACCAGCCGCTCCTTCAGCAGTACGTGAACTACATGACGGGCCTGTTCCAGGGCGACTTCGGTACCCAGATCGCCAGCCAGCGGCCCATCGCGGACATCATCAGCGATGCGTTCCCGGTGACGATCAGACTGACGATCTTCTCGTTCACCTTCGTCACGGTCGTGGGCATCGGCCTCGGCATCGTCGCGGGCCTGCGCCCCGACACGCTGCGGGACCGCGGACTGCTGACCCTGACGCTGTTCCTCGTCTCGATGCCGTCCTTCGTGCTGGGCTTCCTGCTGCAGTACCTGCTCGCCTTCAAGTGGTCGGTCACGACTCCCACGGTGACCGACTCGACGGACTTCTCCCAGCTCTTCCTGCCGGCCACCGTGCTGGCGTCGCTCTCGCTCGCCTACGTCGCCCGGTTGACCCGCACGTCGATCGCGGAGAACCTGCGGTCCGACTACATCCGCACCGCCGTGGCGAAGGGGCTGCCGCGCCGCCGTATCGTCGGCGTCCACCTGATGCGCAACTCGCTGATTCCCGTCGTCACCTTCCTCGGCATCGAGATCGGCAGCCTGATGACCGGCGCCATCGTGACCGAGGGCATCTTCAACGTTCGCGGCATCGGTATCGAGATCTACGAGGCCCTCAGCCGGCGTGAGGGCGCCACCGTCGTGGGGATCGCCTCCCTCATGGTGGTCATCTACCTCGTTGCCAGCTTGATCGTCGACCTGCTTTACGCGGTCCTGGACCCGAGGATCCGGTATGCCTGACAAGACCGTCGTGAAGAAGGTCGAAGCCCTTCCCGGTGACACGGTGAGCACCGCGGGCGTGGTCGTGACCGACGCGGGACCGGCTCCCGAGAAGGCGCGCAGCCTGTGGTCCGACGCCTGGCACGACCTGCGGCGCAACCCGCTCTTCCTGATCTCGGCCGTGCTGATCGTGTTCCTGCTGGTGATGTCGGTCTGGCCGGGACTGTTCACCAGTGCCTCGCCCCGCGACGCCGATCTGGCCAAGCACTATCTGGGGAAGCCGAACTGGGGCCATGTCTTCGCCCCGGACTGGCTCGGCTACGACGTCCAGGGCCGTTCCGTCTACGCCCGTGTCGTCTACGGTGCCCGTGCCTCGATCACCGTCGGCGTGGGTGTCACCCTCGCCGTCACCGTCATCGGCACGATCATCGGCATGATCGCCGGCTACTTCGGCGGCTGGACCGACACCCTGCTCTCGCGGGTGACCGACATCTTCCTCGGCATCCCGTTCCTGCTCGGTGCCCTGGTGGTGCTCAACTCCTTCGACGACCGCACCGTCTGGGTCGTCATCATGGCCCTCGCCTTCCTCGGCTGGACCCAGATCGCCCGAGTCGCCCGCGGTGCCGTGATCACCATCAAGCAGGCCGACTACGTCGTGGCCGCCAAGGCGCTCGGCGCCTCGACCTCGCGGATCCTGTTCCGGCACATCCTGCCCAACGCGCTCGCGCCCATCATCGTCGTGGCGACCATCGCCCTCGGCGGCTACATCGCGGCCGAGGCCACCCTGTCCTTCCTGGGCGTGGGTCTCGGAGACACGGCGGTAAGCTGGGGCGGCGACGTGGCGCGAGGACGTGAGCAGCTCCGTATCGCCCCGCACACCCTGATCATCCCCTCGGTGATGGTCTCGATCACGGTGCTGTCGTTCCTGATGTTCGGCGATGCGGTACGCAACGCCCTCGATCCCAAGCTGCGCTGAGGGAGGCGTACGTGACCATCATCGATGAAGTGGCCGAGAGTCCCGCACCGGACGGCTCGGAGGGCACGGACCGCCCGCTGCTCGAAGTCCGCGACCTGCACGTGGAGTTCCACACCCGCGACGGCGTGGCCAAGGCCGTCAACGGCGTCAACTACTCCGTGTCCGCGGGTGAGACGCTCGCCGTGCTCGGCGAATCCGGCTCCGGCAAGTCCGTCACCGCGCAGGCCATCATGGGCATCCTCGACATGCCGCCCGGCCGTATCCCCCAGGGTGAGATCCTCTTCCGCGGCCAGGACATGCTGAAGATGTCCGCCGAGGAGCGCCGCAAGATCCGCGGCCGGCGCATCGCCATGATCTTCCAGGACGCGCTGTCCTCACTGAACCCGGTACTGACCGTCGGCTACCAGCTCGCCGAGATGTTCCGCGTCCACCAGGGCATGTCCAAGAAGGACGCCAAGGTCAAGGCGATCGAGCTGATGGACCGGGTGAAGATCCCGGCCGCCGCGGCCCGGGTGAACGACTACCCGCACCAGTTCTCGGGCGGTATGCGCCAGCGCATCATGATCGCGATGGCGCTCGCCCTGGAGCCGGACCTGATCATCGCCGACGAGCCGACGACGGCCCTCGACGTGACGGTCCAGGCTCAGGTCATGGACCTGCTCGCGGACTTGCAGCGCGAGTACAACATGGGTCTGATCCTGATCACCCACGACCTCGGCGTGGTCGCCGACGTCGCGGACAAGATCGCCGTGATGTACGCGGGCCGCATCGTGGAGCGCGCTCCGGTCCGCGAGCTGTACAAGCGCCCCGCGCACCCGTACACCAAGGGTCTGCTGGACTCGATCCCGCGTCTGGACCAGAAGGGCCAGGAGCTGTACGCGATCAAGGGCCTGCCGCCCAACCTGACGCGTATCCCGTCCGGCTGCGCCTTCAACCCGCGCTGCCCCAAGGCCCAGGACGTCTGCCGTACGGACGTCCCGGCGCTGTTCCCCGTCACCGAGCGGGACGGCGGCGAGCTCGTCGGCCGCGGCAGCGCGTGCCACTTCTGGAAGGAGACGATCCATGGCTGAGCTCGGCAAGACCGACGAGCCCCAGGACGCCACGCCGAACGTCTCCGAGGTCGAGGTCGTCGACGCCTCCTCCGAGACGGAGGCGGTCGCCGCTATCGAGGCGCCGGTGCAGCGGGGCGAGCCGATCCTGCAGGTGCGCAACCTGGTGAAGCACTTCCCGCTCACCCAGGGCATCCTGTTCAAGAAGCAGGTCGGCGCGGTCAAGGCGGTCGACGGCATCTCCTTCGACCTCTACCAGGGCGAGACGCTCGGCATCGTGGGCGAGTCCGGCTGTGGCAAGTCCACGGTCGCCAAGCTGCTGATGCTGCTGGAGAAGCCGACCGCGGGCGAGATCTTCTACAAGGGCCAGGACATCACCAAGCTGTCCGGGCGTGCGCTGAAGGCGGTCCGCCGGAACATCCAGATGGTGTTCCAGGACCCGTACACCTCGCTCAACCCCCGTATGACGGTGGGCGACATCATCGGGGAGACCTTCGAGATCCACCCCGAGGTGGCACCGAAGGGCGACCGCCGCCGCAAGGTCCAGGAGCTCCTGGACGTCGTCGGCCTCAACCCCGAGTACATCAACCGCTATCCGCACCAGTTCTCGGGCGGTCAGCGCCAGCGCATCGGCATCGCCCGCGGCCTGGCCCTGAACCCCGAGATCATCATCTGCGACGAGCCGGTCTCCGCGCTGGACGTGTCCGTCCAGGCGCAGGTCATCAACCTGATGGAGAAGCTGCAGAACGAGTTCAACCTCTCGTATCTCTTCATCGCGCACGACCTGTCGATCGTCCGGCACATCTCGGACCGCGTGGGTGTGATGTACCTCGGCAAGATGGCCGAGATCGGGACGGACGAGCAGATCTACGACCACCCGACGCATCCGTACACCCAGGCGCTGCTCTCCGCGGTCCCGGTGCCGGATCCGGAGGCCCGTGAAGGCCGCGAGCGGATCATCCTGACCGGCGACGTCCCGTCCCCGGCCAACCCGCCCTCCGGCTGCCGCTTCCGTACCCGCTGCTGGAAGGCGGAGGACAGGTGCGCGGAGGAGGTGCCCCTGCTGGCGGTACCTGCGCGTTTCGAGGGCGTGGACACGCCGGCGGCGCACGAGTCGGCGTGCCACTTCGCCGAGGAGAAGGACGTCGTCCACGCGGTGTGAGCCGCCGTCGGACCGGCAGCAGGTACCGGTCGAACCCCCGCCAACTGCGTTAACACGCAGGCAACTTCGCCGACCCGGTTCCGATATACGGACGCGTCACGCTGGTGGGCGTACGGCCGTGCGGGTGCCGTAGCGGGCCGGAGCGCTGTGAGGCGTTCCGGCCCGTCGCCGTGTTCAGGCGGTGGTGATGCCCAGGGAGCGCTTCAGGAAGTCGACCTGGAGGAGGAGCAGGTTCTCGGCGACCTGTTCCTGCGGGGTCATGTGTGTGACACCGGACAGCGGCAGCACCTCGTGCGGGCGGCCGGCGGCCAGCAGTGCTGAGGACAGGCGCAGGGCGTGGGCGACCACCACGTTGTCGTCGGCGAGGCCGTGCACGATCATCAGGGGGCGGTGCGGCTCGGCGGGGGACGACAGCCCCTCGGCGGTGACCAGGGAGCTCTTCGCGTACGACTCCGGGTGCTCGGCCGGCGTGCCCAGGTAGCGCTCCGTGTAGTGGGTGTCGTACAGGCTCCAGTCGGTCACCGGCGCGCCCGCGATGCCCGCGTGGAAGACGTCGGGGCGGCGCAGCACCGCCAGGCCCGCCAGCCAGCCGCCGTAGGACCAGCCGCGGATCGCCACCCGGGACAGGTCCAGGGGGTGGCGCTGCGCGAGGTCCTCGAGCGCGTCCACCTGGTCGTCCAGCGACAGCGTGAAGTCGTGGTGGATCGCCTTCTCCCAGGCGGGGGAGCGGCCCGGGGTGCCGCGGCCGTCCGCGACCACGACCGCGAAGCCCTGGTCCGCGAACCACTGCGACGTGAGGTGTGCGTTGTGCGCGGCGACCACCCGCTGGCCGTGGGGACCCCCATAGGGGTCCATGAGCACCGGCAGGGGGGTGTCACCGTCGTAGTCCCGAGGCATAAGCACGGCGCACGGGACACGGCGTGCGCCCCCCTCCGTGAGCGTCACGCGGGGGGACATACCAGGATCTTCGGCGTACGAAGGGACAGTCGTGGTCGGTTTTCCGTCGCGCAGGATCCGCACCAGTGAACCTGGCCGGTTCAGTGTCGCCGAGACCAGAACCGTCACCTCCCCGGCCCGCACCGCGGCGTGCACGCCCGGCTCCTGCGACACCCGCTCCACGCCCAGTTCGTTCACCCGGTACACGTGCACCTGGCCCGTCTCCGCCTCCCCGGTGGCCTCCGCGCCCGCCGACGCCGAGACCAGCACGTCGTGCGCGGAGACGTCCAGCACGGCCCGGACGTGCAACTGCGCTCCGGTGAGCGGCCGGTCCCCGACCGCCAGCACCCGTGCACCGCCCTCGTCCGCGATCCGCACCAGCTGCCCCGAGGGGCTCCAGCACGGCACCCCGGGGAAAAGATCCAGCCATGTTGGATCTTCGTCGGCGTGCACCATCCGCGTCGCGCCGGTGTCCGGATCCACGGCCAGGATCAGCTGACTGCGCTGGTCGCGCGCCTGTACGAGCAGCAGCGGCGCGCCCGCCGCTGACCAGTGGACATGCGCCAGATACGGGTAGCGCGCCCGGTCCCAGGCGACCTCCGTGCGCGGCCCGTCCAGCCCGATCACGAACAGCCGCACCTCCGCGTTGTCCGTGCCCGCCGCCGGATACGGCACCCGCTGCGGCTTCCGCTCCGGATGCGCGGGGTCGGCGATCCACCACCGCTGCACCGGCGTGTCGTCCACCCGCGCCATGAGCAGCCGGTCCGACTCCGGAGCCCACCAGAACCCCCGGGACCGCCCCATCTCCTCGGCCGCGATGAACTCGGCCAGCCCGTATGAGACATTCTCCGACTCGGGCTCGGCGAGCGCCCGGTCACCCTCCCCCTCGGCGCCCACCACCCGCAGGGCCCCCTGCGCGACGTACGCGACGTGCCGTCCGTCGGGTGAGGGACGGGGGTCGATCACCGGCCCCGGCGTGGGCAGTTCACGCGCCGTCCCGGCCCGCAGTTCGGCCGCGAAAAGCCGCCCTGACAAGGCGAAAGAGGCCAGTTCGACCGCTGTGTCGGTGGCGTACCCGACGATGCCGGCCCCGCCCTCACGGCTGCGCTCGCGCCGGGCCCGCTCCTCGGGCGAGAGGTCCTCCGAGGTACCGCCCAGCAGGGTGCGCGGGTCGGCGGCCAGGCGCTCCCCGCCCTCCTCCGTGTCGAGGACCCAGAGCGAATTCGCCCGGTCCGTACCGGAAGCGGAGCGCAGGAACACGACACGCGAACCGTCGGGCGCCACGGTGAACGAACGGGGCGCGCCGAGGGTGAAGCGCTGGGTACGGGCGTGCCGTCGGGGGAAGGAGTGAGGCTCGGTCGTCATGCCCTGACCATATTGGCCATGCGCCCCCTTGTGCGGCCGTGCGCCGATCGATGCGCGCAGAGGGATAGTTATGATCAATGTCGCATAGTGGGTATGAACCTGCTGGCTGCTGTACGGATTTGATGCCCCCATAGTCCGACCCCCCGCGCCCTCGTGGATCTTTGGAGGTGAGCCGCCGTGGCACTCTCGATTTCGGCGGTGGTGCTGCTGGCGATCATCGTCTTCCTGCTCATCAAGAAGTCGGGGCTGAAGGCGGGGCATGCGATCGTCTGCATGCTGCTCGGCTTCTACCTCGCCTCCTCGACCGTCGCTCCCACGATCAACGAGCTGACGACGAACATCGCGGGCATGATCGGCAGCATCAAGTTCTGACCGGCGTGGGACCTCGTAGGCTGGTCCCATGACGGAACTGCCCTCCCCCAAGCTCTCCGAGCAGGGGGGACCCCCACCTCGCTCCGCGAGGCGTCTGCTGCTGGTGCACGCGCACCCGGACGACGAGTCGATCAACAACGGCGCGACCATGGCCAGGTACGCGGCCGAGGGTGCCCACGTCACCCTGGTCACCTGCACCCTCGGCGAGCGCGGCGAGGTCATCCCGCCCGAGCTCGCGCACCTGACGGGCGCCGCCCTGGGCCAGTACCGCCGCCGTGAGCTCACCGCCGCCATGGCCGAGCTCGGCGTGACGGACTTCCGCCTGCTCGGCGGCGCCGGCCGCTACAGCGACTCCGGGATGATGGGCCTGCCCGACAACGACGACCCCGGCTGCTTCTGGCAGGCCGACGTCGACGAGGCCGCCGCACACCTCGTCGAGGTGATCCGCGAGGTACGCCCCCAGGTCCTCGTCACCTACGACGACCACGGCGGCTACGGCCACCCCGACCACATCCAGGCCCACCGGGTCGCCATGCGCGCCGCGGAACTGTCCGCCGACGCCGGCGTCCCCATCCCCAAGGTCTACTGGAACCGGGTCCCCCGGCCCGTTGTGGAGGCGTCCTTCGCGCGCCTGAGGGAGGACCTGCCCGGCACGCCCTTCGCCAAGGCCGCCGACGTCGACGACGTCCCGGGTGTGGTGCCCGAGGAGCGGATCACCACCGTGGTCGACGGCACCGCCCACGCCGCCGCCAAGGCCGCCGCGATGCGCGCCCACGCCACCCAGATCACCGTGGCCGAGCCGTACTTCGCGCTGTCCAACGAACTCGCCCAGCCGATCCTCACCACCGAGTACTACGAGCTGGTGCGGGGCGAGCGGGGCTCCGCCGAACCGGAGACGGACCTCTTCGCCGGTCTCGGGGAGGCCTCATGAGCGACCGGACGCCGATGCTCGCCCAGCCGATGCGCCCGCCCACCGCCGGACGCGTCGGTGCCTGCCTCGGGTTCTTCGTGCTCGGCGTCCTGGTGGGCGTGGCCGGGGCCCTGGTGCAGCCCGGATGGTTCCCGGGCGGGCTGCTGCTCGCCCTGGCCGGTGAGGCCGGAGCCGTCCTGGGCGCCAGTCGTGTCCTGCGCGGCCGGGCCGGGGGCGTCTCGGTCGCGGCCGGCTGGATGCTCTCGGTCGTGCTGCTGACCGCCAGCCGCCCCGAGGGCGACTTCCTCTTCGCCGCGGGGAGCGGCTCCTATCTCTTCCTCCTCGGGGGCATCGCCGTGGCTGTGATCTGCGCCACCATCGCCCCGGGGCGGCAACCGGACGGCGGCCCCGTCCGACTTGCCAAGTGACGTACCACTTCGCCAGGACGTGGCCGTGGGGGTCCGGTGTGAGTTTCCACGGCGGTCACGGGATACGGGCGAGAAGTGGCCAGTATGGTGGTGCGCGCCGCCGAGCTGCCCGCGTGAGGTTGTGTCGGGCGGCGGAGCCAACCGGGAGAACCTGCCTTGAGCCGTGAAACTGACACTCCGTCCTCCGGGCCCAACGGGCGCGGTGGAGCCGCCTACCCGTCGGGTACGCCGCCGTACGGGACCCCGACGGTCTCCGACGCCGGTACGGACGCGGGCCGTTCCGCCACGCGGCCGGAGGAACGCAAGACCGAGACCACGCTGACGACCCGGATCCGGATCAACATCCCCGGGTCGCGGCCCATTCCGCCCGTGGTGGTGCGCAAGCCCGTCGCGGAGGCGGAGAGCCCGGCCCGCACCGACACGCACGGTGAGGCGTCGACGGCGCCGGACACCGCCCCCTCCACGGGCGCGGGCCCGGTCGAGCCTCCCGCCGAGCCCGTGCAGCAGGGCGACGACAAGCCGGCCAGCGACTGGTTCGCCCCCCGCAAGTCGGGCGGCGGCAAGGGCGGTCCGGGCGGCGGCTCCACCAACGGGGGCGGGCTGCCGGGCGGTTCGCGTCCGGCGCCGGGCGGCTCCGGAGCGGGCGCTCCCGCCGCCGGTGCGTCCGGAGGGGCGCGGCCGGGTGCCGGGCGGCCCGGAGGCGTGGTCGGCTCCATGGGCGCGCCGGGTGGCTCCCGCTCCGGCGGTACGAACGGTGCCGGGCTCCCGGGCGGCGCGACCGGCGGCCCCGTCGCGCCCGGGCACGGCGGTGGCACCGGCTCCTTCGACGTCACCGAGGCCCTGGCGGCGGGCCCGCTGGGCAACGGCTCGCGTTCCACCCCCGGCGGCGGCGAACCGCGCCGCGACGACCTGCCGTACTTCTCGGAGAACGGCCGCGACGGGCAGAGCGGGCAGAACGGACAGGCCGGTTACGGCGGTCAGCCCGGTGGCCCGAGCGCCGCGGACGGCTTCGGCACGCCCGGCGGCCCCGGCTCCCGCCCTGCCGGCCCGACGGGCGGACCGGTCACCGGTGACGGCCCGATGGTGCCGCCGGCCGGAGCGGGCTTCGACGAGCAGGTCGGTCCCGGGCGGACGAGCGGCTTCACCGCGCAGGGAGGCCCGGGCGCACCCGGCAGCTTCGACGCACCCGGCGGCCCTGGCGGCCCCGGCGGCTTCGGTATCGAGCCGGGCGGCCCGGCAGGCCCCGGCGCCTTCGACGCCCCTGGCGGGCGCAGCGGCCCTGACGGCTTCGGCGACCCGGCCCGGCCCGGTGCCCCCGAGGCCTTCAACGACCCCGGCGGCCCCGGCGCCTTCAACGCCCCCGGCCGGTCCGGAGGCCCCGGAGCCATAGGCGGCGGCCCCGGTGGCCCCGGCTCCCCCGCCGGTGGGGGCGTACCCGGCGCTCCTGGTGGCCCGGCGGGCCCGGGCGGCACTCCCGCTCCCGGCGCCGCGGGCACCGGCCCCGGCGGTGGCATGAGCGACGACACCGCCATCCTGACCCCGCAGAAGCCGGCCCCCGAACCACCGGACGGCCAGGGCTACGGCCCCCGGCACGACAACGTCTCGGGGCACACGGTCACCAGCGGCATCCCCGTCGTACCGTCCGGTGCCGCCTCGCCGTTCGGCCCGGGCGCGCCCGGTGACGGCCCGGTGCCCCACACGGCACCGAAGCTGCCCGAGCCGGTGTCGCCGCCCCCCGCGAGCTCCTCCAAGGCGCCGAAGAAGAAGGGCCGCAACAAGCTCGTGCTGCTGGCCGTCGGCGCGGTCGTCCTCGCCGGTGGCGTCTACGGCGCCGGGCTGCTGATGAACCGCACCGACGTGCCCAAGGGCACCACCGTGCTCGGCGTCGACATCGGCGGCACCACGCGCGACGGCGCGGTCAGGAAGCTCGACGAGGCCTTCGACAAGAACGCCGGCAAGGAGCTGAAGCTGTCCCTGGGCGGCAAGACCGTCGCCCTCGACCCGGACAACGCGGGCCTGCAGTTCGACATGGACGCCACGGCCGACGCGGCGGCCAAGAGCGACTACAACCCGGTCTCCGTGATCGCCTCGCTGTTCGGCAACCACCGTGTGGTCACTCCCGTCATGCCCATCGACGAGGAGAAGCTGCACGCCTCCCTGGAGACCGCCGCCGGAGGCTCCGGCGCGACGACCGACGGCACGATCGAGTTCAAGGGCGGCAAGGCCGTCCCCGTGTACGGCAAGGCCGGCAAGGGCGTCGACCTCGCCAAGTCGACGGCCGCGGTGGAGGAGGCATACCGCACCCAGGTGGAGACCGGCACGGCCGGCACGGTCAGCCTCCCGACCACCACCCGGCAGCCGACGGTCTCCAACGCCGAGGTCGACCGGATGCTCAAGGAGTTCGCGCAGCCGGCGATGTCCGACCTCGTCACCATCCGGACCGACGCGGCGCACAGCATCGACTTCGGCCCGGTGTCCCTGCCGAAGATCCTCAGCTTCAAGGCCGTCGACGGCAAGCTCGTGGACACCTACAACCTGAAGGCGCTCCAGGAGGCCTACGGCAAGACCTTCGAGGGCGTGCAGATCGAGGGTGCCGGCGGCAAGCGGGACGTCCTCCCGCAGGACGTCGTCACGGCGCTGCGCAAGGCCCTGCGCGGCAAGACGTCCGCGGAGCGCGTCGGAGTCATCGACACCAAGCCGAACTGACCTCCGGCCACCCGCCGTACGAGAGCCCCCGCCCGACGAGGACGGGGGCTCTCCCCGTCACCCCGCGGACATCACAACCGGCCTGCGGCACTCCGCCCGCCCGACACGGACCCCGCCCACGTCAGTTGAGCATCGCCCTGGCCGCAAAGGCCTCCCCCCGCACCCGCTCGGCAGCCCCCTCGTCCACCGCCGAGACAACCTCCGCATAGGCCTCCAACTCCGAGGCCCCGCCCAGGAACTCCCCCCGCCGCACCAGCAACTGCGCCCGCTCGTACCGCAGCCGAGCCGGATGCGAGGGCAGCAGCAGCGACAACTCCACCGCCCACAGCGAGACGTCCGACCGCTCGGGCCGGGCCGCCGCCCACGCCCGCACGTTGTTCAGGATCCGCAGCACCACATCCAGCGGATCCGCCGGCCGCAGCATCGACGGATCGATCCCCGACCCCGTCGCCCCGGCCACCAGCACCTCCGCGTCCGCCCCCGTCAGCACCCGCCCGCCGTCGAACGGATCCGCCAGCACCTGCCCCTCGTCGGGCCCGAACCCGACCACGAAGTGCCCCGGCAGGGCCACCCCGTACACCGGCGCTCCGGCCCGCCGGGCCACCTCCAGCCACACCACCGACAGCAGGATCGGGAGCCCCCTGCGCCGCACCAGCACCTCGTGCAGCAGCGAGGACTCCAGCCGCCGGTAGTCGGCGGGGGTGCCGTGGAACCCCATCCGCTCACCGAGCAGCTCCCGCAGGGCCAGCGCCCACGCCCGCGGCCCGCCGGGCCGGTACGGCAGCAGCCCGGCCAGCCGGTCCAGCTCGACCTGCGCGGCGTCCAGGCCGGCCTCGTCCAGCTCCCCGTCCGCCACCGCGCCCACCAGCAGGCACAGCGTCGACAGATCGGGCCGCTCGGACCGGGCCTCTTCGGCGAACCGCCGCCGCAGCTCGGCGGAGCGCTCGGGGGAGGGGGGAAACGGGGGACGCATGACTGGCTCGTGCCCTCTCACAACGATCGGTTACCGGCCGCTGCGGCGCCGTCCGGCGCCCGGTAGTGGTGGTAGGCGTGGTGCGCCGAGAAGCCCATCCCGGCGTACAGCGCCCGCGCTGCCGCGTTGCCGGCCTCGACCTGGAGCCACGCGGCCGACGCGCCCTCGTCGAGCGCCTGACGGGCCAGTGCGGCCATCACGGCCGTGCCGAGCCCCCGCCGCCGCAGCGCAGGGTCGACCTCGACGGCGGCGAACCCGGCCCACCGCCCGTCGACGACACACCGCCCGATGGCGGCGGGAGGCGCCTGCGCGCTGTCCCCGGGCACGGTCGCGAACCACACGGAGGGCCCGCTCTCCAGCACGCGCAGCGCCACCTCGCTCACGCCCTTGCGCTGGTACCGGGCCAGCCACCCCTCACCGGCCTGCCGGGACAGCACGACCCCCGCCGGATCACCCCGGTCGGCGATCGGCGCCAGCGGCCCGGCCCACAGCTCGGCCGTCACCTCCCGCACCCAGCCCCGCCGCTCCAGCTCGGCGCAGAGCAGCTCCTGCGTGCCCTCGGCCCCCGTCGCGGTCTGGACGTAGGCGGGCAGTCCGCGCTCGCCGTACCACCGCCGCACGGCGTCCAGGGCCTCGTCGAGCGGCCTGTCCGGCGCGCCCAGCGGCAGCACCGAGTTGGCCCGCCGCGTGAACCCGGACGCGGCCCGCAGCTCCCACCCGCCGAGCCGCTCGCTCTCGACGGGCGGCCAGGCCCGCGCGGCGACCCGCGCCAGCTCCTCGTAGGAGGCGGCGGGACCGCGGCGACGCGCCGGTGCGGCGGGCACGGTCTTGCCCGCGACCAGCGCCGATTCCGCGATGCGGACGCTCTCGCCACTCTTGCGTGTGATCAGCAGCACACCGTTGTCCCATGATGTGAGAACACCGACCGTGTCGGTGAACTTCTCACCCGGAGCCTCATGTTCGATCAAGCTCCGCACGGAGACCCGTTTGCCCACGTCAGCAGCGGTGATGCGGACCTCGAGTCGCCCGGCGGCAGAGATTTCCACAGGTCAGTTCACCCCTCCTGTTCGGATCATGCCCAGGAACGGAGATACTAGGGGCGGGCATCGACGACGCCGCGCTCCCGCGCGCCAGGCGGCGGAGCCTGAGGAGGCCCGCCAGCGCCCTATCGAGGAGGAACGACAGCGTGACCTACGTCATCGCGCAGCCTTGTGTCGACGTGAAGGACAAGGCGTGCATCGAGGAGTGCCCGGTCGACTGCATCTACGAGGGCCAGCGGTCCTTGTACATCCACCCGGACGAATGCGTCGACTGCGGCGCCTGTGAACCGGTCTGCCCGGTCGAGGCCATCTTCTACGAGGACGACACTCCCGAGGAGTGGAAGGACTACTACAAGGCGAACGTCGAGTTCTTCGACGAGCTCGGTTCGCCCGGCGGAGCCAGCAAGCTGGGGCTGATCGAGCGCGACCACCCCTTCATCGCCGCGCTGCCGCCGCAGAACCAGTAAGAGCGGCCCGCACTCCGTGCCGCCTCGGTCCCGTACGGCCCGATCAGCCCCCTGATCGCCGTACGGGGCCGAGGCGTTTGCCGTGACCGGCTCGTACGTGCCAGAAAGTGAGCCCGAACCCGTGTCCGCAGTCTCCGACCGCCTCCCCACCTTCCCCTGGGACAAGCTGGCCCCGTACAAGGCCACGGCCGCCGCCCATCCGGACGGCATCGTCGACCTGTCCGTCGGCACCCCGGTCGACCCGGTGCCCGAGCTGATCCAGAAAGCGCTGGTGGCCGCGGCCGACTCGCCGGGCTATCCGACCGTCTGGGGCACCCCCGAGCTGCGCGACGCGATCACCGGCTGGGCCGAGCGCCGCCTCGGCGCCCGGGAGCTCACCCACCGCCACGTGCTGCCGGTCGTCGGCTCCAAGGAGCTCGTCGCCTGGCTGCCCACCCAGCTGGGCCTCGGCCCCGGCGACCGGGTGGCCTACCCGCGCCTGGCCTACCCGACGTACGAGGTCGGCGCCCGCCTGGCACGCGCCGGCCACGAGGCCTACGACGACCCGACGGAGCTGGACCCCGAGGGCCTGAAGCTCCTCTGGCTGAACTCCCCGTCGAACCCCACGGGCAAGGTCCTCTCCCAGGAGGAGCTGACCCGGATCGTCGCCTGGGCCCGCGCGCACGGCATCCTGCTCTTCTCCGACGAGTGCTACCTGGAGCTGGGCTGGGAGGCCGACCCGGTCTCGGTGCTGCACCCGGACGTCAACGGCGGCTCGTACGACGGCATCGTCGCCGTCCACTCCCTCTCCAAGCGCTCGAACCTCGCCGGCTACCGCGCGGCCTTCCTGGCCGGTGACCCGGCGGTCCTCGGCCCGCTCCTGGAGATCCGCAAGCACGGCGGCATGATGACGTCGGCTCCGACGCAGGCGGCGGTGATCGCGGCCCTCGGCGACGACGGCCACGTGCGCGTCCAGCGCGAGCGCTACGCGTCCCGCCGTGAGCTGCTGCGCGAGGCCCTGGTCACCCACGGCTTCCGCATCGAGCACAGCGAGGCCAGCCTCTACCTGTGGGCCACCCGGGGCGAATCCTGCTGGGACACGGTCGACCACCTCGCCAAGCGCGGCATCCTCGTGGCCCCCGGCGACTTCTACGGCCCGGCGGGCGCGCAGTTCGTGCGCGTGGCGCTGACGGCCACGGACGAGAGGGTGGCGGCGGCCGTACAGCGGCTGTGACCGCGGCCGAGCACACCGAAGGGGTCCGGGGAGCTTCCCCGGACCCCTTCGCCGTCACGACGCCGTGGCGTCAGCCGACCGGCAGGCTCTTCACCGGCAGGGAGTCCGCGGACGGCACGCCGCCCTTGGTGAGGGAGTCCGTCGGCAGGCCGCCCTTGGCCGAACCGGCGGTGTCGCCGACGAGCTGCCCGGCGGAGCCCGCCGCGTCACCGGCCGCCTTCTGCGCCACGGGCGTGGTCTTCTTGACCGCCTTGCCACCGGTCTTGCCCGCGGCCGGCACCGCCTTCTTGACGGTCTTGCCGCCGGTGTCACCCGCGGACTCGGTGACCTTCTGCGCCGCGCCGTCGACGGTGTTGCCGACGTTGGCCCCGTCCAGGGCGGTCAGGCCACCGAGGTTCGGGGCGGCGGGCAGCTCGGGGGCCGCGCTGGCGGAGCCGGCCGCACCGACCCCGGCAGCCGCTCCCGCAGCGACGATCAGCGCGGCACGGGCGATACGGCGGGTCAGAGGCAGGGACATGGTGCTCCTTCGACGGGAGAGAACTGTGAGCTTCGTGAAGTGTCCGACCGGGTCCGGCAGTTGATCGACTGGCTGTGGATCACCCCGGCTCGGACGCAGTGACTACCGCTCGAAGCCCGCGAAGGTTGCGGCGCCGCAACGTAAAGAGTTGGTAATGCGTCGCATTATCGGCTGCGGATAAAAACGGTCAAAGAGGCTTCCGGGGGAAACGCTGCCGAAACCTTCCAGCCCTGTCCTCCCAAGGGATTTCGCGGCTTCCCGGCTGAGGGCGCGCCATCCTGCGCACACCGTCGCCGAAGCACCCCTCGGGTAACCCTCCCGTGTGAGGCCCCGCACCCGTGCGCGATCTGGGGCCTGTCGTTTGGATCAGGTCGCAGACGCGGGGCCTGGCACGCGCATCTGCCGCGTTGTCGTCAGTCCTCGACGCTCCGCGTCGACTCCCTCCTCCGCCTTGCAGCTACACGCACCAGGCCCCGCTCACCGGCATCGAGACGCACCGCCGATTCCCTGCGACCTGATCCAAACGACAGGCCCTAACCCATCGTGACGACACGGACCGCGTCCGCGTCCCGTTCCGCGCCCGCGGTGCCCTTCGCAGCGGGCTCCCGCCACTGGCCGGCGGTGGTCCCGGCGACCCATTCCCGCCCCGCGTAGGTGACGCGTGCGATGTGCAGCTCGGAGGCGTTGGCCACGGCCCAGTGCGCCAGCTGCCAGCCCCGCTGGTCCAGGCTCCGCCCGGTCGCCGTGCTGGTGTCCGCGGTCACCGGCAGGGTCACGGTCCGCCCCCCGGCCCCGTCCCCGGCGCTCGGGGACGGCGCGGGCGTGGCCGTCGACGCACCGCCGCCGACCTCGGCACCGGCCGGCTCCAGCACATCCCGCCCGAAGTCCCGCACGAGCGCGGCCCGCACCCCGTCCGGGCCCGAGGCCCGGGTCGCGGCCGGGCGGCCCTCGCAGGTCAGCGTGGCCGCCGACTGCCCGGTGAGGGCCGCGGCGAGCAGCGCGGCGTCCGGCTCGTGCTTGGCGTAGGCCTGCGGGAAACCGCTGCGCTGCACGCGCTGCGCGGCGACGGTGAGCGGCAGCCGGGTGTAGCCGGTCACCTTGACCAGGTGGTCGTAGAACTCACCGGCCGAGTACGTCGGGTCCATGATCTCCTTCGGCGTTCCCCAGCCCTGCGAGGGCCGCTGCTGGAACAGGCCGAGGGAGTCCCGGTCGCCGTGCTTGATGTTGCGCAGGGCGGATTCCTGAAGCGCTGTCGCCAGCGCGATGGTCACGGCCCGCTCGGGCAGGCCGCGCGCGGTCCCCACGGCGGTGATCGTCGCCGCGTTCACCGCCTGCTCGGGCGTGAACTCGTACGACGCTCCGTCGCCCTTGCCGGAGACCACCTTGCAGCCCGGTCCACCCGAGCCCCCGGTGACGTACTGCACGACGAGGTAACCGGCGACCGCGAGCAGGGCCATGAAGGCGGCTCCGCATCGGAAGAGGCGGCCACGACGCTTGGGAGAGGACGGCTCTGGCACGCCGTACAAGGTACTGGAGAGTACGGAGTGGCATGAGCCGGGTGTGGACAGTGAGGCCGTGGTCTGGCGCGTTAGGGTCGACGGCATGGCCGACACCTCGCTTGACCTCACGCTGGACGCCGCGGAGCTCACCGCCCGGCTCGTCGACTTCCGCTCCGAGAGCGGTGGCGAGAAGCCGCTCGCGGACGCGATCGAGACCGCGCTGCGCGCGCTGCCGCACCTGACGGTCGACCGGTACGGCAACAACGTCGTGGCCCGCACGAACCTCGGCCGCGCGGAGCGGGTGATCCTGGCCGGCCACATCGACACCGTCCCCGTGGCGGACAACGTCCCCTCCCGCCTCGACGAGGACGGCGTCCTGTGGGGCTGCGGCACCTGCGACATGAAGTCCGGCGTCGCGGTCCAGCTGCGCATCGCGGCCACGGTCCCCGCCCCCAACCGCGACCTGACCTTCGTCTTCTACGACAACGAGGAGGTCGCCGCGGAGCTGAACGGCCTCAAGCACGTCTCCGAGACGCACCCCGAGTGGCTGGAGGGCGATTTCGCGGTGCTCCTGGAGCCGTCGGACGGCCAGGTCGAGGGCGGCTGCCAGGGCACCCTGCGGGTGCTGCTGAAGACCACGGGGGAGCGGGCCCACTCGGCACGCGGCTGGATGGGCTCCAACGCGATCCACGCCGCGGCCCCGATCCTCGCCCGTCTGGCCTCCTACGAACCCCGCTGGCCGGTCATCGACGGCCTGGAGTACCGCGAGGGCCTGAACGCGGTCGGCATCACCGGGGGAGTGGCCGGCAACGTGATCCCCGACGAGTGCGTCGTCACCGTCAATTTCCGCTACGCACCCGACCGCACGCCGGAGGAGGCGATCGCCCACGTCCGTGAGGTCTTCGCGGACTGCGGGGTGGAGGAGTTCGAGGTCGTCGACCACAGCGGCGCGGCGATGCCCGGTCTGTCCCATCCGGCGGCCAAGGCGTTCATCGAAGCGGTCGGCGGCACCCCGATGCCGAAGTACGGCTGGACGGACGTCTCCCGCTTCTCCGCGCTCGGCGTCCCCGCGGTCAACTACGGCCCCGGCAACCCCCACTTGGCGCACAAGCGGGACGAGCGCGTGGAGACTGCCAAGATCCTCGCGGGCGAGGAGCGCCTGCGGAACTGGCTGACCGCCTGACCCCGCCGGCCCGCCGGCGGGTTTACGGCGCTTCATCGCGGACATGCTCACGTCCCTCGTTCGTAACCCGCGTAGATCTACGCTGAGGTGGAAAGACAGGCACGACGGAGGGAGCGCACATGGCGACCGGCAACCCCGAGGGGAAGAAGCAGCCGCCGGAGGAAAAGCGCCTGGGCCCGGTCCTCCAGAGGCGGGACCAGGTGCAGCCCAGCACCACCGACCAACGGCTGCTCGACGAGCGGGCCCCCTCCGACTGGGTCCACACCGACCCCTGGCGGGTGCTGCGCATCCAGTCGGAGTTCATCGAGGGTTTCGGCACGCTCGCCGAACTCCCGCCCGCGATCAGCGTGTTCGGCTCGGCCCGGACCCCGGCGGACTCGCCCGAGTACGAGGCGGGCGTCCGGCTGGGGCAGGGCCTGGTCGACGCGGGCTTCGCCGTCATCACCGGCGGCGGCCCGGGCGCGATGGAGGCGGCCAACAAGGGCGCCCTGGAGGCGAAGGGCATCTCGGTCGGCCTCGGCATCGAGCTGCCGTTCGAGCAGGGCCTGAATCCGTACGTCGACATCGGTCTGAACTTCCGCTACTTCTTCGTGCGGAAGATGATGTTCGTGAAGTACGCGCAGGGCTTCGTGGTGCTCCCCGGGGGCCTCGGCACCCTCGACGAGCTCTTCGAGGCCCTCACACTGGTCCAGACGCAGAAGGTCACGCGCTTCCCGATCGTCCTCTTCGGCAGCGACTACTGGGGCGGCCTGGTCGACTGGCTCCGCGACACGGTGATCGCCCAGGGCAAGGCGTCGGAGAAGGACCTGCTGCTCTTCCACGTGACGGACGACGTGGACGAGGCGGTGGCACTGGTGTCGAAGGAGGCGGGGCGCTGAGGGGCTTTTCGAGCTCGGCCTTCTGCCCGACCGATTCAGGCTCCGGGCGGGCGTAGGTTCCGGAGGTCCAGGGGGCGGAGCCCCCTGGTACCCGGGGCTACGCCAGCCCCCGCCGGGCAACGGCAGGTGCCCGATGCCCCGCGATCGCCGAGACCATCTCCAGCACCTGCCGCGTCTCGGCGACCTCGTGCACCCGGTACACCTGCGCCCCGAGCCACGCCGACACCGCCGTCGTCGCCAGCGTCCCGACGACCCGTTCCTTCACGGGCCGGTCCAGCGTCTCCCCGACGAAGTCCTTGTTGGACAGCGACACCAGCACCGGCCACCCCGTGGCGACCATCTCGTCCAGCCGCCGCGTCGCCTCCAGGCTGTGCCGCGTGTTCTTCCCGAAGTCATGGCCCGGGTCGATCAGGATCGACTCCCGTGGCACGCCCAGCGCGAGCGCCCGCTCGGCCAGCCCGACCGTCACGTCCAGGATGTCCGCCATGACGTCGTCGTACTCGATCCGGTGCGGCCGCGTCCGCGGCTGCGCCCCGCCGGCGTGGGTGCACACCAGCCCCACCCCGTAGCGTGCGGCGACCTCTGCCAGCCCGGGATCGACACCGCCCCACGCGTCGTTCAGCAGATCGGCCCCGGCCTCGCACACGGCCTCGCCGACCTCGGCCCGCCAGGTGTCCACGCTGATGATCACGTCCGGGAAGCGCCGACGCACCTCGGCGACGAACCCGACCGTCCGCCGGGCCTCCTCCTCGGCCGTGACCTCCTCGCCCGGCCCGGCCTTGACCCCGCCGATGTCGATGATCGCGGCGCCCTCGGCCACAGCCTGCTCCACGCGCGCGAGGGCCGGCTCGTCGCGGAAGGTGGCGCCCTGGTCGTAGAAGGAGTCCGGGGTGCGGTTCACGATCGCCATGATCACCGGCTCATGCGTCCCGAATTCCCGCCTGCCCAGCCTGAGCATCCCCTGTGACCTTTCCTGGTACGAGCCGTCTTCCGCCGCCTGCGACCCTAACTGTCGGACTCGCATGGCACGATCGGAGCCTGACAACATCCGACTCGGTGGACTCCCGGGGAGTCCGATCCATCCGACCGTGGGGGCCCCGCGATGGTTATGTTCCTGTTCCTGGTCGTCGCGCTGGCCGTCGTGGTCGGCGCGGTGACGCTCGCCGTGGTGGGCGGCGGTGAGAACGGCCCGCTGCCCGAGGCCGCCCCCGAGCGGCTGCGGGACCCGCTGCCCCCGGACCGCCCGGTCGACCGCGCCGATGTGGAGGGCCTGCGCTTCCCGCTCGCCGCCCGCGGCTACCGCATGGCGGACGTGGACGACGCCCTCGGCCGCCTGGGCGCCGAGCTCGCCGAGCGTGACGCCCGGATCGCCGACCTGGAGTCGGCCCTGGCCGGCGCCCGGTCGGCCGCCGCCCACGGGCCGGTGCACCCTTCCGGGGACAACCACGTCTCCATGGACAAGCGGCAGGAGGACCGGCCGTGAGCGACGGCACCGCCCTGGCCGGCCCGGACGGCGGGCTGCGCTGCCCCTGGGCCCTGTCCGCCCCGGAGTACGTGGCGTACCACGACGAGGAGTGGGGCCGTCCGGTCCACGGCGACGACGCGCTGTTCGAGCGGCTCAGCCTGGAGGCTTTCCAGTCCGGCCTGTCCTGGATCACGATCCTGCGCCGCCGCCCCGGCTTCCGCGCCGCCTTCGCCGATTTCAAGATCGCCTCGGTGGCCGCCTTCACCGACGAGGACCGCGAGCGGCTGCTCGCCGACGCCGGCATCATCCGCAACCGCGCCAAGATCGACGCGACCCTCGCCAACGCGCGTGCGCTGACCGCATGGTCCCCGGGCGAACTGGACGAGCTGATCTGGTCCCACGCCCCCGACCCGGCCGGCCGCCCGGTCCCGAAGACCCTCTCCGACGTCCCGCCGGTCACCCCCGAGTCGACAGCGCTGTCCAAGGCGCTGAAGAAGCGGGGCCTGCGGTTCGTCGGGCCGACGACGGCGTACGCGCTGATGCAGGCGTGCGGGCTGGTCGACGATCACTTGGAAACCTGCGTGGCCAGGCGCGCCCCGTCAGAGGCGCGGGCCCATGCCGACCAGCGGCTTCGCCGGGTGAGGGCGACCGGCGACATGGGTCCCGCGGCTCCCTGACGGCGCCGGAGCGCCGGGCTCAGCGGCCCAGATACTTCGGCTTCTCCTTGTTGACGAAGGCCTGGACCGCGATCGCGTGGTCCTCGGAGGAGCCCGCCCGGGTCTGGAGCTCGTCCTCCTTCTCCAGGGTCTCCTCCAGGGAGTGCGTCAGCCCGTACGCCACCGACTCCTTCAGCGCGGCCAGCGCCACCGTCGGCCCCTCGGCCAGCGCCCGCGCCACCTTCTCGGCCTCCGCCCGCAGCTCACCGGCGGGCACCAGCCGGTTCGCGACGCCCAGCTCGTACGCCTCCTGCGCGCTGATGGTCCGCGGGAAGAGCAGCAGGTCGGTGGCGCGCCCGGGGCCGACGACCCTCGGCAGGGTCCAGGAGATCCCCGAGTCCGCGGTCAGGGCGACACCGGCGAACGAGGTGTTGAACGACGCCGTGTCCGCCACGATCCGGTAGTCCGCGGCGAGCGCGAAGCCGAAGCCCGCCCCGGCCGCGACCCCGTTCACCGCCGCGACGACCGGCTTCGCCGCCCCGGCCAGCGCCCGCACGATCGGGTTGTAGTGCTCCCGCACCGTGCTCATGGTCTGCCCCGACCCGGCCTCCCGGTCCGCCGCCAGCAGGCCGATGTGTTCCTTGAGGTCCTGCCCGACGCAGAACGCCCGGTCACCCGCGGCGGTCAGCAGCACCGCCCGCACGGCCGGGTCCTCGGCCGCGGACCGGACCGCCTCCCGCAGGGCGACCTTGGCCTCCACGTTCAGCGCGTTCATCGCCTCCGGGCGGTTCAGCGTGATCGTCGCGAGTCCGTCGCTCACCTCGTAGAGCACGGTGTCGGTCATGGCGTATCCCCTCCGAGTCGCGGATCGGGGGCCTACCGGCCGGTACGCCCCGGGTCTGCAGGACAGCATGACGGAGATCATCGACGCGGAACCGGACCGGACGTGTGACCTGCGTCAAAGAATTCTCGCCCGGATTGGTTCGGCGGACGTGTGTGCGGTGGCGGAGTATCGCAGTCTCATCGCCGAATTGAGTGGTTTTGCTCGCGTGCGTTGCCCAAGCGATGCCTACTGATGTTGGTCATCGGGTCCTGAGATGCGGGATAATGGCTTGGAAGCAATGTGTTCGATGCCGGTGTCGCGTGTCCTGCCACAAGGACCGCACGTGTCCCCATCTCAGGGGCCGTCGGCTTTGACGATGAGCTGGGTTTCAGGAAGGGGAACGAGCATGGCGGCCATGAAGCCGCGAACGGGTGATGGCCCGCTCGAGGTGACCAAGGAGGGGCGGGGCATCGTCATGCGCGTTCCGCTCGAAGGCGGCGGTCGGCTCGTCGTCGAGCTGACCCCGGACGAGGCCGACGCGCTCGGCGACGCCCTCAAGAAGGTCGTCGGCTGACGCGCAAGCGACCATACCCTTTCAGTCGCCCCGGCATCACATGTGGTGCCGGGGCGGCTGTTTTCTCACCGACGACACTCGCGTGCTGCCCCGGCTCCCGCCCGGCCGGCGTGCGGCCCTAGCGTTTCACCGCGCACAGCAGCCCGTCGCCCACCGGCAGCAGGGACGGCACCAGCTCCTGGCTCTCGCGCACCGCGCGCAGCAGCTCCCGCAGCCGCAGCACCTCGGTCGGCTGCGGCCCGGAGTCGACCGTCCGGCCGTTGGCGAAGGCGCCCTCGAAGACGACCAGCCCGCCGGTGCGCAGCAGACGCAACGATTCAGCGAGGTAGTCCATGACCTCCAGGCGGTCACCGTCGCAGAAGACCAGGTCGTAGCCGGCGTCCGCGAGGCGCGGCAGCACGTCCAGGGCGCGGCCCGGGATGAAGCGGGCCCGGTTGCTGGCGAAGCCGGAGGCGCGGAAGGCCTGCCGGGCGAACTGCTGGTGCTCGGGCTCGGGGTCGACGGTCGTCAGGACGCCGTCGGGCCGCATACCGTGCAGGAGGTGGATCCCGGAGACGCCGCAGCCCGTCCCGATCTCCGCGACGGCCTTCGCGTCGACCGACGCGGCCAGCAACCGCAGCGCGGCGCCCGTGCCGGGCGTCACCGAGCGCAGCCCTGCCTCACGGGCGCGGTCCCGGGCCCAGTGCAGCGCTTCGTCCTCGGCGACATAGGCGTCGGCGAACGCCCAGCTCGTCTGCCGGTTGCCGGTAATGACCCTCTCCTGTCCCCGTGAATGCCTGGGCGTGACTGTATCCGTTGGGCACGGGAACCCGCAGATGGGACCGGTCGTTTAAAGGGATGAGCAAGTGGCGCGGGCCGGGACGGGGGGCGGGCGGTGGATCGGATCGGCGAGCAAGTGCCAACGCAGCAGTACGAGGGGTATCCACCCACATCAAATTCTCGTAAAACCGCTTATCCGGTCCTAACGGGCGAGGTGGCTATGGTAGGGGCTCCACTGGACACCACCAGAGCTGACAGGGGAGGTGCGGCTGCGCCTGTGGATCGCGGAGGAGTGCTCCGGCGCTTCCTCGGACCGGCGGGCAGGCCGACATCCGTGAACGACACCGCTGCTGACCACAGTCACGCCGCTGACTTCGCCCAGACCGCGACCTTCACCACCGACGCGGACGGGCAGGCGTGGACTCCGCCCACGTGGGAGGAGATCGTCAGCACGCACAGCGGCCGGGTCTACCGGCTCGCCTACCGTCTGACCGGCAACCAGCACGACGCGGAGGACCTCACGCAGGAGGTCTTCGTCCGCGTCTTCCGCTCCCTGTCGACCTACACGCCCGGCACCTTCGAGGGCTGGCTGCACCGCATCACCACGAACCTGTTCCTGGACATGGTCCGCCGCAAGCAGCGCATCCGCTTCGACGCGCTCGGCGAGGACGCGGCCGAGCGCCTGCCCAGCAAGGAGCCCACGCCGCAGCAGGTCTTCAACGACGCGCACTTCGACGCGGACGTCCAGCAGGCCCTCGACACCCTCGCCCCCGAATTCCGCGCCGCGGTCGTCCTGTGCGACATCGAAGGACTGTCGTACGAGGAGATCGCCGCGACCCTCGGGGTCAAGCTCGGCACGGTCCGCTCGCGGATCCACCGTGGGCGCTCGCAGCTGCGCAAGGCACTCGCGCACCGCTCCCCGGAGGCGCGTGCCGAGCGCCGCTCCTTCGTGCCCCGTGTTCCGGCCCTGGGAGGAGGGGGCGCGAGCGCGTGAGCGGATCTCGGCCGAAAGCCTCCGAGGGTCACCTCGCAGAGCAGCATCTGGGAGACCGACTCTCCGCCCTGGTGGACGGAGAGCTCGGTCATGACGCGCGTGAGCGCGTACTGGCGCATGTGGCCACCTGCCCGAAGTGCAAGGCGGAAGTGGACGCACAGCGCCGGCTGAAGAACGTCTTCGCGGAGGCGGCCCCGCCGCCCCCGTCCGAGAGCTTCCTGGCCCGCCTGCAGGGACTACCCGCGGGCGGCGGCCCGGACGGTGATGCCACACCGCCGGGCGGAGGAGGGCTGCCCGGAGGCCTGTCCGGACGGTTCGGATCGTCCGGCGCCTTCGGCGTGAAGCGCGCTGAGCGGTTCGACTTCGGGTACGCGCCGTCCCGGCCGCACCTGCCGGTGTCCGCCTCCCCGGGAGACCGGAGTCTCCCCTCCGGCTCCGGCGGTCTGCCCTCCGGCCACCGCGGCCCAGCCCCGGGGAGGGGTTTCCGCATCCACGACGTCGGCCGGCCCGACGGCGACCGGTCCTCCTCGCGGCTGCGGTTCGCGTTCGCGGCCGCCGGTGCCGTCTCCCTGGCCGCGATCGCGCTGGGCGGCGTCACCACGATCACCCCGGCCGACACGGAGGCCCGCGGCGGCCAGGGCACGGGGAGCAACGTCACACCGATGCGCACCCAGGGCACCGGTGCCGCGACCCCGCCCGAATCCCAGCGCCGCCGGACCGCGCCGCTGCTCGGACAGGTGCACGGCCAGAACATGCTCGGCCCCGCCCCGGTCGCCCCGACCGAGGTGTCCGCTCCGCTCCTGCCCGGGGTGCCGTCCGCCACCCGGCACCAGGCGCTGCACGCGCTGACCGCCCCGGTGATGGCCGGTGCCGCGGTCATGTCCCCGCTGATACGACCGCTCGAAGCGGCGACACCGGCCGCCCTGACCTCATGGTCGTCGGTTCCCGAGATGGCGGCTCCCCTGTTCGCCGCGCCCCCGCCCGACCCGACCTCGTCCCCCTCGTCCTCCGCCTCCTCAGGCACGGCTCACTGACCGGCCTCTGCGCAGCGGCCCGCGAACCTGATTGAATCCGGGGGTTGTCGCCCGCCGCCGAGGTGTGTTGGCCGGGCGCCGATTCGACGAACCGCGGCCACCGCGACGAGCCGTGCCGCGGCTGTGGGGAGAGCATGAACGAGGGGAAGCCCACGAAGGCGAAGTGGTGGAGCCGTCCACGGCCGCAGGACCCTTCGGGGGGCCCGGACGGTACGGGCGGGGCGCAGGAGCCGACGTCGGCCCCTGCGCACCTGACCGACGGTGACGGCGATTTCGAGCTGGCCCGTCCCACGGCTCCGACCGACGGGGACGGTGACTACGAGCTGAGGCGTCCCGAGGCGGCGCCTGCCGCCGCCTCGACCGCCTCGACCGCCTCGACCGCCTCGACCGTCCCCGGCGAGGCACCTGCGGAGGCCGCTGCCTCGGTACCCGCTGCCCGGGAGGCCGAACAGGATGCCCCGGTCGTCTCCGCGGCACCCGCCGGGGGAGCTCCCAAGCCGCTGCACGACCCCGACCCGTACAGCACCCCGCCCTACGGCGAACCGGGCCCCTGGGCACCGGCGCCACCCGTCCAGCACCCGGCGACCGCGGCAACCGCGGCGACCGCGGTGACTCCGGCGGCTCCGGTGCAGGGCGTGGCGATACCGGGGCAGCCGCCGCTGCTGGGCAACCCGCCCCTGCCGGGCAGCCCAGCCATGCCGGGCAGCCCGACCGTGTCCGCCGAGATGCCGCCGCCCGCTGTCCCCACTGTCCCCGCTGCCCCCGGCGCCCCCGCGCCCCTCCCGGCCGCTCCGCTCCACGCCGAGCCCCCGGCACCCGCCCCCGCCCCCGCCCCCGACCCCTGGCAGCGCTACGACCCCTGGGCGGCTCCCGCTGCCGCAGGGGGGCACGGCCCTCTCCAGCAGACCGGCGCCGCCGTGCTCAGCACGGAACAGCGGCGCAAGCGCGGCAAGAAGTCCCTGGTGCTCGGAGCCGTGCTGCTCGCGCTCGTGTCCGGGGGCTTCGGCGGCGCCGTAGGGACGTATCTGGAGCGGAACGGGGGTGTGGGGACGGTCGAGCTGCCGCAGGCCGGGAAAGAGGCCTCCGCGCGGGACGCGGACAGTGTGGCCGGGATCGCCGCGCGGGCGCTGCCCAGCGTGGTCACCCTGCATGTCAGCGGCTCCGGCGAGCAGGGCACGGGCACCGGCTTCGTGCTCGACACCCGCGGGCACATCCTGACCAACAACCACGTCGTGCAGCCCGGCGGCTCGGGCGGCGAGATCACCGTGACCTTCAACGGCGGGCAGACCGCCCAGGCCGAGGTCGTCGGCCGGGACAGCGGCTACGACCTCGCCGTCGTGAAGGTGAAGGGCGTCGGCGGACTCACCCCGCTGCCCCTCGGCAACTCGGACAACGTGCAGGTCGGCGACCCGGTCGTGGCCATCGGCGCCCCCTTCGACCTGGCCGGTACGGTCACCTCCGGCATCATCAGCGCCAAGCAGCGGCCCATCACGGCCGGCGGCGAGAAGGGCGACGGCAGCGACGTGTCGTACGTCGACGCGCTGCAGACCGACGCGCCCATCAACCCCGGCAACTCCGGCGGTCCCCTGCTGGACGCCCGGGCCCGGGTCATCGGCATCAACTCGGCCATCCGCTCGGCGGACAGCGGCTCCACACAGGACAGCAGCCGGTCGGGTTCGATAGGCCTCGGCTTCGCCATACCCATCAATCAGGGCAAGCGCGTCGCGGAAGAGCTGATCAACACCGGAAGGGCCACCCACCCGGTCATCGGCATCACCCTGGACATGGACTACTCGGGCGACGGCGCGCGCGTCGCGACCGAGGGCAGCGAGGGCGGAGCACCGGTCACCGCGGGCGGTCCGGGCGCCAAGGCCGGGATCACATCGGGCGACGTCATCACGGAGGTCGACGGCCGGCGGGTGCACTCCGGTGAGGAACTGATCGTCAAGACCCGTGCGCACCGCCCCGGCGACCGGCTGGAGCTGACCGTCGAGCGCGGCGGCAAGGAGCGGAAGGTCTCGCTGGTCCTCGGATCGTCGGGTGGCTGAATCATGACGCCCGCCCCCGGACGTCCCGGGGCAGTACCGGTCGGACGGGATCGCCGGGTACCGTGGATCCGGCCCGGACCACGGCAAGACCCGCACCGACCACGAGGGCCGAGGACCGAGGACATCGCGAGGAGCTTCAGGTGTTCAATGACATAGGACCACTCGAGCTGGTGACGCTCATCGTCCTCGCCGTGCTCGTCTTCGGTCCGGACAAGCTCCCCAAGGTCATCCAGGACGTGACGCGCACGATCCGGAAGATCCGTGAGTTCTCGGATAGTGCCAAGCACGACATCCGGGAGGAACTCGGCCCGGAGTTCAAGGACTTCGAGTTCGAGGACCTCAACCCCAAGACGTTCATCCGCAAGCAGCTGGACAACGAGGACCTGGGGCTCAAGGAGATCCGCAACGGCTTCGACCTGAAGAAGGAGATGGCCGAGGTCACCGACGCCGTCCACAGCCGTGAGTCCGACGCGTCGCCCGCCGGTGCCGCCGGGTCGTCAGGCGGCCGCATCGACATGACGAAGAAGCCGGAGGCGCCCGGCCCGGACGACCGGCCGCCTTTCGACGCGGACGCCACCTGAGCGACACGCCCAGGGGCGTACGCCCCCGCGCGCGTGACGCGTTTCATACTCCGGTCGGGCTGTGTACGGCCTGAACCGGGCGCCCGTGCGGCCCACGCGCCGGGCGGTTTCCCTGCTGCTCGCAGCGGTGTGGCTATGCTGCCGAGTTGTTGTGCGGACCGTGACGAGTACGCCCGAAGGGGGGCGGGCCGTTCCGGTCCGACTAGAGCGAGGAGGCGTCCGGGCACATGGAGACGACGAGTCAGGCAGTCGCGCAGACGCCGGCCGCGGAGGGTGGACAACAGTTCTCCTCCGCCCGGCGTACGGTCGACGGCTACCTGCGTGCGGCCTTCCCCTGGTACGGCCTCGACGAGGCCTTCACGGGACCGCGCTGGCTGATGCAGGTCGGTACGACGGCCGACGGCGCCGTGGAACACGGGTCGATCGGTCACGGGGACGAACCCACGGTGCGCAACGAGCACGCCGCCGGGGGCGACCAGGACGCCAAGGAGAAGTTCGCGGTCGTCGTGACCGTGGCGGCGAACCCCTCACGGCGCACGGCGGACGGCACGGGGCTCCTGGAAGCCACGTCGGTGTCCTCCGCGGCGTGGCTCGCGGGGGTGGGGCTGCTGTCCTTCACCTGGCCGGGGCAGATGGACCACACGCTGCGGGACGACTGGCTGGAGCAGCAGACCGAGACGGCGTGGGTGCTGGCGGACGACCTCGACGGGGACGACTGGTCGACGCTGTCGCTGCCCGTGGACGGGGTGCCGACGGCGTTCCACTACCGGGAGTCCGAGTTCGGCTGGGTGCTGGCCGGGTCCACCTCGTCGGGGGTCCACGTCGGGGCGTACGGCAGGGGCATGAGTGCGTACGGGCTCGGCTTCGCCGTGGTGAAGGACATCGCCGCGTACGCGTGAGCTCCCTGGGGCGCCGGGTTTCGGCGCCCCTTCGCCGTGGTGCCACGGCCCCGTGGGCGACCGCGGGTGCGTCGTGGCCCGTCGCGCAGTTCCCCGCGGCCCCCAGGAAGGGCGCTCGCGGCCACCCGCGTCAGATCAGAACTTGTTCCTCGGAGTGATCCCCAGCGACAGGCCCGACAGGCCCCGCTGCCGTCCGCCCAGCTTGCCCGCGATCGCGCGCAGGGCCGAGCCCGCCGGGGAGTCCGGGTCGGACAGGACGACCGGCTTGCCGTCGTCGCCGCCCTCGCGCAGACGGACGTCGATGGGGATGCTGCCGAGGACCGGGACGTTCGCGCCGGTCGTGCGGGTGAGGCCGTCGGCGACCGTCTGACCGCCGCCCGTGCCGAAGACGTCGACCATCTCGTCGCAGTGCGGGCAGGGCAGGCCGGACATGTTCTCGACCACGCCGACGATCTTCTGGTGGGTCTGGACGGCGATGGAGCCCGCGCGCTCGGCGACCTCGGCCGCCGCCTGCTGCGGAGTCGTCACGACCAGGATCTCGGCGTTCGGGACCAGCTGGGCCACGGAGATCGCGATGTCGCCGGTGCCGGGCGGCAGGTCCAGCAGCAGCACGTCCAGGTCGCCCCAGTAGACGTCCGCGAGGAACTGCTGCAGGGCGCGGTGGAGCATCGGGCCGCGCCAGACGACCGGGGCGTTGCCCGGCGTGAACATGCCGATCGAGATGACCTTCACGCCGTTCGCCGACGGCGGCATGATCATGTTCTCGACCTGGGTGGGACGGCCGTCGGCGCCCAGCATGCGCGGCACGGAGTGGCCGTAGATGTCGGCGTCGACGACACCGACCTTGAGGCCGTCGGCGGCCATCGCGGCCGCCAGGTTGACCGTCACCGAGGACTTGCCGACGCCGCCCTTGCCGGAGGCGACCGCGTAGACGCGGGTCAGGCTGCCCGGCTTGGCGAAGGGGACCTCGCGCTCGGTCTGGCCGCCGCGCAGGGCGGACGCCAGCTCCTTGCGCTGCTCGTCGCTCATCACATCGAGCGTGACGTCGACGCGGGTGACGCCCTCGACGGCGGACACCGCGTCGGTCACGCGCTGCGTGATCGTGTCCCGCATCGGGCAGCCCGAGACCGTGAGGTACACGGTGACCGCGACCGCCCCGTCCGCGCCGATCTCCACCGACTTGACCATCCCGAGTTCGGTGATGGGCTTGTGGATCTCGGGGTCGTTCACCGTCGCCAGTGCCTCGCGCACCGCGTCTTCCGTAGCCATAAGGACGATGGTACGGCGCTGTACCGGTGCGTAGGAAAGCGTCTCAGCGGTCGTCTGCGTCACGTCCCCGTGACCGTTCCGCCGGGAATACGACGGGGTCGTGCCGGTGGCCGTTGTGCCGTTCCTCCATCTCCTTGACCATGTCCTGCAGCTCCGAGCGGATCCAGTCGCGGGTGGCGACCTCGCCCAGGCCGATGCGCAGGGCGGCGATCTCGCGGGTCAGGTACTCGGTGTCCGCGATCGACCGCTCGTTCTGCTTGCGGTCCTGCTCCAGGTTGACCCGGTCGCGGTCGTCCTGCCGGTTCTGCGCGAGCAGGATCAGCGGGGCGGCATAGGAGGCCTGGAGGGACAGCATCAGGGTCAGGAAGATGAACGGGTACTCGTCGAAGCGCAGGCCGCTCGGCGCGAAGACGTTCCACACCACCCACAGGATGATGGCGACCGTCATCCAGACGATGAACCGCCCGGTGCCCAGGAAGCGCGCGATGCGCTCCGACAGGCGCCCGAAGGCTTCCGGGTCGTACTCGGGCAGGAACCGGCGCCGACGCGGGAGCGGCTGGTCGAGACGGGTGGTGCGGGGCCGGGAGGCGGCCGTGGCGCCCGTCGGCGTGCGGTCGCGCAGGCTCTCGCGCTCAGGAGCCATCGGTGGCCACCTCCTCGTCCAGGTGGAACTCCGTCTCCCGCCAGTCCTCCGGGAGCATGTGGTCGAGCACGTCGTCCACGGTCACCGCGCCCAGCAGCGAGCCGGCCTCGTCGACGACGGGCGCAGCGACCATGTCGTACGTGGCGAAGAAGCCGGCGATGGCAGGAAGGTCCGCCTCCGGGTCGAGCGGCTGGAGGTCGTTGTCCAGGATGGAGCTGACCAGGGAGGGCGGTGGTTCGCGCAGCAGGCGCTGGAAGTGGACCGTGCCCAGGTACTTGCCGGTCGGCGTCTCGTCCGGGGGCCGGCAGACGTAGACCTGGGCGGCCAGGGCGGGGGAGAGGTCGGCGTTGCGGACGCGGGCCAGGGCGTCGGCGACGGTGGCGTCCGGGCGCAGCACGATCGGCTCGGTGGTCATCAGACCGCCCGCCGTGCGGTCCTCGTACGACATCAGGCGCCGCATGTCGGCCGCGTCGCCGGGCTGCATCAGGCTCAGCAGCCGCTCCTGCTCGTCCGTCGGCAGCTCGCCCAGCAGGTCGGCCGCGTCGTCCGGGTCCATGGCCTCCAGGACGTCGGCGGCGCGCTCCTCCTTCAGCTTGCCGAGGATCTCGATCTGGTCGTCCTCGGGCAGCTCCTCCAGCACGTCGGCGAGCCGGTCGTCGTCGAGGGCGGCGGCGACCTCGGCCCGGCGCTTGGGGGAGAGGTGGTGCAGGACGTTGGCCAGGTCGGCGGGGCGCAGCTGCTCGAACGTGGCGAGCAGGTTCTCGGCGCCCTGGCCCTGCTCCTCCAGGGAGAACCCGGTGACGGCGGTCCACTCGACGGTCAGCGCCTCGCCCTTGGCGCGCCGGAAGGCACCGCCCTTCTTGCCCTTGCGGACGAAGACCCGGTCGATCTCCCACTCCCGGCGGGCCGGCAGCTGATGCACCGACAGGTCGAGGACGGTGACCTCCTCGCCGGTCTCGGTGAGCGTCACACGCCGGTCCAGCAGCTCCCCGAAGACCAGCCGCTCGGTGGGCCGCTGCTCGAAGCGCCGCACGTTGAGCACGCCGGTGGTGATGATCTGGCCGGACTGGATGGCGGTGACCCGGGTCATCGGCAGGAAGATCCGGCGGCGGTTGGCGAGTTCGACGACGAGGCCGAGCAGCCTCGGGGGGCGCTGCCCCACCCGCAGCATGACGACCAGATCGCGCACCCGCCCCACCTGGTCGCCGGCTGGGTCGAAGACGGCGACACCTTGGAGGTGCGATACGAAGATCCGGGGGGCGCCCGCTGCCATGGCCGCGGCTCCTTTTCGTGCGGGGTGGTTCGTGGTGGCTGTGTGGATGGCTTTCTTTGTGCCTGTGTCTTCCGAATTGCCCGCTCGGGTGGGCTTCAGGCTAGCCCGTCCCGATCGGTGACGCGTCGGCGGGCGGTCCGGACGGACTGGCTCCGAACTGCCTGTACGAGCCCGGTACCCTGCGGTACGCCGTTCAGGTCTCCCGTCAGAGAGGCAGCCCCACCTGTGACTCCGATTCGCCAGAACTGTGGCCGCGGTGCCGCTCTCGCCGGCGCGATGTGCGCGCTGCTCGTGACGGGAACGGTGCTCACCGGCTGCGCGGAGGATCCGAACGAGGGCACCAACGGGGTCGGCAGACTCCCCGCCGCCAAGATCCAGGGCAAGACCCGCTCGGCCGCCGAATCCGCCGGGGCGGTCCGGTTGCACGGCAACGTCGTCAGCGGCGGGCGGACCTACGCGCTCGACGTGCGGCTGAAGGACGACGGCGGCGACGGTTCGGTCACCTCCGAGGGCGCGACCTTCAAGCTGCTGCGCATCGGCGAGCAGCTCTACGTCAAGGCGGACGCCGAGTTCTGGGCTCATGGCGACGGCAAGGGCGACAGCGGCAAGGGGGACGCGGCGGCGGCCTCCAAGCTCGGCGGCAAGTACGTGAAGGTGCCGCAGGGCGACCCCTCGTACAAGAAGTTCAGCGGATTCACGGACAAGGGTCTCCTCCTCGACAGTCTGCTGACCCTGCACGGGACGCTCGCGACGGACGGCCACGACGAGGAGGCGGGCGTGCGCACCATCCGCGTCACCGGTGACAAGGGCTCCGGCGGCACCCTGGAGGTCTCCCTCGAGGGCAAGCCGTACCCGCTGCGCCTGGAGCGGGCCGGCGGGGCGGGCACCCTCACGTTCTCCGGCTGGGGCGAGGACTTCTCCCTCAGGGAGCCGGAGAAGAACGAGACGGTGGACTACGGCAAGCAGCTGCCGGCGTCGTAGGCCGTCAGGCCCGTTTGCGCTTCTTCAGCAGGCGGGGCAGACCGGCCGGGACCGGTCGGCGGGTGAGCGCCGGGGACGGCAGGGGAGGCTCGGACAGGGAGCCGTCGGGCAGCGGCGCCGTCGCCCCGGTCGGTTCCAGGCGCAGCACCCGGCACTCGCGGGCCCAGCGTCCGGGCATGGCCTCGCCGTCGGGGGCGTTCAGCCGTTTGCCCTTGAGCTCGGCGACCGCCGCGTCCCACGCCTCGGAGCCCGGCGCGAGCTCGGCGACCCGCGCCGTCCAGGTGACCAGCCGGCCGCCCTTGTCCTTGCTGCGGACCGTCACCTTCGCCTCGGCGCCGTCGGCAAGACCCGGCAGCGGCTGCTCGCCCGGCCCGTCGCCGACCAGGCACGCGGCACCCTCGTGCCACACGTGCCACAGGGCACGCGCCGGGCCGTCGGGGCCCTGGACCCAGACGAGGCCGGACTTCTTCGTGGCCTCCTCGACGAGGGCCTGGTCGAGCAGCTCGCTTGTCATGGGGCTCAGCCTAACCAGGCCGCTCACAGCCAGCCGTTCCGCTTCAGCGTGCGGTGGATGCCGAGACAGACGACGACCGTGAAGCCCAGGATCACCGGGTAGCCGTACCGCCAGTGCAGCTCCGGCATGTGGTCGAAGTTCATGCCGTACACGCCGCACACCATGGTCGGCACGGCGATGATCGCGGCCCAGGAGGTGATCTTGCGCATGTCCTCGTTCTGGGCGACGGAGGCCTGCGCGAGGTTGGCCTGGAGGATGGAGTTGAGCAGCTCGTCGAAGCCGAGGACCTGCTCCTGGACGCGGGCCAGGTGGTCGGCGACGTCCCGGAAGTACTTCTGGATGTCGGGGTCGACCAGCCGCATCGGCCGCTCGCTCAGCAGCTGCATGGGCCGCAGCAGGGGCGACACGGCCCGCTTGAACTCCAGCACCTCGCGCTTGAGTTGGTAGATCCGGCCGGCGTCCGAACCGCGCGGGGAGCCCTTGCGGCCGGGGGAGAACACCTCGGTCTCCACCTCGTCGATGTCGTCCTGCACCGCGTCGGCGACGGCGATGTACCCGTCGACGACGTGGTCCGCGATGGCGTGCAGCACGGCCGAGGGGCCCTTGGCGAGCAGCTCGGGGTCGTCCTGGAGGCGGTGCCTGAGGGCCCGCAGGGAGCCCTGTCCGCCGTGCCGGACGGTGATGAAGAAGTCCCGTCCGGTGAAGCACATGACCTCGCCGGACTCGACGACCTCGCTGTTGGCGTCGAGCTGGTCGTGCTCGACGTAGTGGATGGTCTTGAAGACCGTGAAGAGGGAGTCGTCGTAGCGCTCCAGCTTGGGCCGCTGGTGGGCCTGGACGGCGTCCTCCACGGCCAGCGGGTGCAGTCCGAACTCACTGGCGATGCCGGAGAATTCGGCCTCCGTCGGCTCGTGCAGGCCGATCCACACGAATCCCCCGTCGCGGCGCACCAGGCGCACCGCCTCGTGCGGGGTCAGGGCGGTCTCGGTCTCGATGCGGCGGCCGTCCCGGTAGACGGCGCAGTCGACGACGGCCGAGGCGGCCGCGGGGCTGCGGGTGGTGTCGTACGTCCCGCCGTCCTTGCGCAGCGACACGCGGGACGGACGGACGACTGCGGCGCGCAGGTCGCGGATCATCGACATGGCGGGCTCCTTCGCGGGCGTGCGACGAACGGCGCCGGCGACGGGTGGAACCACCCGGAATGAGGACGTAGTGACTACGGATGTTTGGCACGTCCACAAAGCGGGGAGCACCGCACCGTCGCGGTGGCCGGTTTCGTCACTGATTCAGCTACTGAGGCAGATCAGGCAAAGCGAAACGAAGCGCTCTTCCGCGGTGAAGCGAGTGCGAGAGGTGGCAGCCAGAGACAGAAGCAGCTACATCGGCGGCGCGAAGAGCGTGGTGCTACTGCACGGTCGACTTCGATCCATTGCAGCCCCACCTCCTCCGGCCGGTCCCTCGTAAGGGAGTTCCTTCGGCGTCGGGGCTTGATCGCGACGCTTCTGCGTGCTGCCCCGAACCACCGGGCAAGAGTAGCAGCCGACACAACTGTCAAGGTGCTGCTTTGCCCGCTACTGGCGAGTTCTATGCTCGCCGCATGGCAGATGTTCTTCCTCTGGTCGAAGCCCGGTTGCGCACCGCACTGGGCGAACCGGACGCGCGGGCGGCGGTCACCTTCCTCGGCACGGACCGTATCGAGGTGCTCCGCTTCCAGGAGGGCGGCATCGCCCGCTACGCCTCGCTCGGCATGTCCGCGCACCCCATGACGGACCCCACGTCGGTGGTCGCCGACCCGGTCAAGGGCCCGCGCGCCGAGCTGGTGCTCTCGGTCCGCACCGGGATCGCCGACACCGACAAGGTGCTCCGGCCGCTCGCCGTGCTCGCCGCGTCTCCGCAGGTGGAGGGGTTGGTCGTGGCCCCCGGTGCCTCCCTCGACGTCGGTGAGCCGCTGTGGCCCGGCGCCCCGTTCACCTCGGTCCTGGTCGCCGAGCCGGGCGGTCTGGTGGAGGACCTGGAGCTCGACGAACCCCTCGACCCGGTGCGCTTCCTGCCGCTGCTGCCGATGACCCCGAACGAGGCCGCCTGGAAGCGGGTGCACGGCGCGCAGGCACTTCAGGAGCGGTGGCTGAACCAGGGGACGGACCTGCGGGATCCGTCCCGGAGGTCCGTCCCGCTGGAGTGAGCAAGGTCACCAACACCAGCCCACGGGGCGTCAGTTGGCGAACACGGTGACGCCGTCCTCGGTCGCGTGCTTCGGCTCCAGCTCCTCGGCCTCGTCGGTGAGGGCCTTGCGCCGTACGACGACCACGGCCGCGCCCGCGACCGCGGTGAGCGCCGCCACCACGAACGGGATGTGGAGGTCGGTCCACTCCTCGATCTTCGGCGCGAAGTACGGAGCGGCCGCCGCCGCGAACCAGCGCACGAAGTTGTAGCCCGCGCTCGCCACCGGCCGGGGCGCGTCCGAGACGCCGAGGGCCAGCTCGGTGTAGACGGTGTTGTTCACACCGATGAAGGCACCGGACAGGATCGTGCAGACGACGGCGGTCGTGTGGGAGCCGTAGCCGAGCACCAGCACGTCGGCCGCGAGCAGCACCAGCGAGCCGCCGAGCACCTTCAGCGATCCGAACCGCTTCTGGAGCCGGGGTGCCACGATCACCGAGAAGACGGCGAGCAGCACACCCCAGGCGAAGAACACCGCACCCGACCGGTACGGGCTCATGTCCAGTACGAACGGCGTGAAGGCCAGCACGGTGAAGAACGTGTAGTTGTAGAAGAACGCCGAGACCGCCGCGGAGGCGAGCCCGCCGTGGCCGAGGGCCTTGAGGGGGTCCAGCAGCGAGGTCTTGCGGGCCGGCTTCGGCTGCTCCTTCAGGAACACCGTGATGCACAGGAAGCCGACGGCCATCAGGAACGCCGTGCCGAAGAACGGATAGCGCCAGCTGGCGTCGCCGAGCAGGGCGCCCAGCAGCGGGCCGCAGGCCATGCCGAGGCCGAGGGCCGACTCGTACAGCAGGATCGCCGCGGCGCTGCCGCCGGCCGCCGCGCCGACGATGACGGCGAGCGCCGTCGAGACGAACAGCGCGTTGCCGAGGCCCCATCCGGCCCGGAAACCCACCAGTTCGCCGACGGATCCGGAGGTGCCCGCGAGCCCGGCGAACACCACGACGAACGCGAGGCCGAGCAGCAGCGTCTTCTTCCCGCCGATCCGGCTGGAGACGAAGCCGGTGACCAGCATCGCGACGGCGGTGATGAGGAAGTACGAGGTGAAGAGCAGGGAGACCTGGCTCGCCGTGGCGTTCAGGCCCTGGGCGATGGACGGCAGGATCGGGTCGACGAGCCCGATGCCCATGAAGGCGACGACCGCTGCCCCGGCGGTGGCCCACACGGACGTGGGCTGCTTCAGGAGGCCGCCCGATCCGGCGTCGAAGGGGTCCATTGCGTGCCCTTTCCCGAGACATAGATAGTTGGTGTATACACGCATTAAGTTAGCCGAGCTAATTAATGCAAGATGCATCTAGTGTGGGTGGTGAGGGGTTCCCTCCGGATGGGTGATCGTCCTTGACGCGGCGGGGCGGGGGTAGGACCGTGGGGCCCTATGAGGGGCGAACCCAGTTGCCCGAAGTGCGGTGGCCGGGTCAGGGCTCCCGGCCTCTTCTCCGATTCCTGGCAGTGCGATGTGCACGGCACCGTTCACCCGGTGCAGCCGGTGATACCGCCCAGCGTCGATGCCCTCAATGTCGTGGTGCACCGCACCCAGGTGCCGCTGTGGATGCCGTGGCCGCTGCCCGTGGGATGGCTCTTCACGGGGGTGGCCTGCGCCGGGGACGACCGCACGGGCGGCCGTGCGACCGCCGTCGCCTGCACGGGACCCGGGCCGCTCGGCGGCATGGGTGAGCTGATCCTGGTGGCCGAGGAGCTCGGGGTCGGGCTCGGGGCGCGCTACGCCGGCATGGACGGTCCCGACCCGGGGCCGCACATGAACGTCGAGAAGCCGCCCCAGGCGAAGGTGCTGGCCGCCGGGCGTCCCACGCCGCTGTGGCATGTGGCCGGGGCGCCCGAGGACCGGGCGGTGTTCGCGGGTGAGGCACTCGGGATGTGGCTGTGGGCCGTGGTGTGGCCCGAGCAGTCCGGGCTGCTGATGTACGACGAGCTGGTCCTGGCGGATCTGCGGGAGGCGGGGGCCGAGGTGGAGCTGGTGCCCTGCGGGGCGTTGTCGCCGCGCTTGCTTCAGCCGTAATGCCTACCGGGGTGGCGGTCCGGGGGCATCGGCGGCTGCGGATTCGCCGTGGCCGGTCGCGCAGTTCCCCGCGCCCCTTCGGGGCCGCAGGTGTAGGGGGCGCTGGTCTGTTTCAGGTGTGACATCGGGCGTTGAAAGTGTGGTTATCCTTGAGCAGCCCTGTTCGTGCCGTCCGTGTCTGGAGCTCGTGTCGTGCGTATCGACCTGCACACCCACTCCACCGCTTCCGACGGTACGGACTCGCCCGCCGAGCTGGTGCGCAAGGCCGCCGCGACCGGGCTGGACGTCATCGCACTCACCGACCACGACACCACCCGCGGGCACGCCGAGGCGATCGCCGCGCTGCCCGAGGGCGTCACGCTGGTCACCGGGGCCGAGCTCTCCTGCCGGATCGACGGCATCAGCATGCACATGCTGGCCTACCTCTTCGACGCCGAGGAGCCGCAGCTGCTCGCCGAGCGGGAGCTGGTCCGGGACGACCGGGTGCCGCGCGCCCAGGGGATGATCGCCAAGCTCCAGGAGCTGGGTGTGCCGGTGACGTGGGAGCAGGTGGCGCGGATCGCCGGTGACGGGTCCGTCGGACGCCCGCACGTGGCGAGCGCGCTGGTCGAGCTGGGTGTCGTGCCCACCGTGAACGACGCCTTCACACAGGACTGGCTCGCCGACGGAGGCCGGGTCTTCGTGGAGAAGCACGAGACCGACCCCCTCGAGGCCATCCGGCTGATCAAGGGCGCCGGCGGAGTAGCGGTGTTCGCGCACCCCGGGGCGAGCAAGCGGGGGCTCACGGTGCCGGAGGACGCCATCGCCGAGATGGCCGCGGCCGGACTGGACGGCCTCGAGGTCGACCACATGGACCACGACGCGGACACCCGGGCGCGGCTGCGGGGGCTGGCCAAGGAGCTGGGGCTCCTCGTGACCGGGTCGTCGGACTACCACGGCAGCCGCAAGACGTGCGTGCTCGGTGAGTACACGACCGATCCCGAGGTGTACGGGGAGATCACCCGGCGGGCCTTCGGGGCGTTTCCCGTGCCGGGAGCCGGCGGGGCTCACTGAGCTTTCTCTCGCCCGGATCTCTTTTCAGGCACCCGGTGTCGCCGGCTGTGCCCATCCGTTCCGCCGTGCGGAACGCCCGCCCACAGCGGTCGCGGCTCGCTGCTGCCCACCGCGCGTTTCAGCAATCCCGCAAGGCTCACTCATGTTCGACCTCGCCGTCTTCGGCTCCCTGTTCCTGACCCTCTTCGTCATCATGGATCCCCCCGGGATCACGCCGATCTTCCTCGCGCTCACCGCCGGCCGCCCCGGCAAGGTGCAGAAGCGGATGGCCTTCCAGGCCGTCTGTGTCGCCGGTGGTGTGATCACCGTGTTCGGGCTCCTCGGGCACCAGATCCTGAACTATCTGCACGTGTCCGTGCCCGCGCTGATGATCGCGGGCGGTCTGCTGCTTCTGCTGATCGCGCTGGATCTGCTCACCGGGAAGACCGACGAGCCGAAGCAGACCAAGGACGTGAACGTCGCCCTCGTGCCGCTGGGCATGCCGCTGCTGGCCGGGCCCGGCGCGATCGTGTCGGTCATCCTCGCCGTGCAGAAGGCCCACAGCGTCGCCACCCAGGTGTCCGTGTGGACCGCGATCCTCGCCATCCACGTCGTGCTGTGGCTGGTGATGCGCTACTCGCTGGTGATCATCCGGATCATCAAGGACGGCGGTGTGGTCCTGGTGACCCGTCTGGCCGGCATGATGCTCTCCGCGATCGCCGTGCAGCAGATCATCAACGGCGTCACACAGGTGATCCAGGGGAGCTGACGATCCCCGTCAGGGCCTCAGGATGCCGCCGATCTCCTGGGCCGCCTCGGGGTGGCCGAGGTACTCCTCGATGTCGTGCGCGCGGTCGCGGCCGTTGGTGACGGGCGGCTGGGTGAGCTTCCCCCACCGTTCGTCCTCCAGGGGGCAGCCGATGGCCACCGCGTCGGTGGGGCACCAGACGTTCACCCAGTCACGCACCCGGGGCGGCTGGTGCGGGCCCCGGGTCAGAAGCCGCTCGTTGACACCGTCCAGGCCGAGCGGGCTGCCCGCGGTGACCAGCAGGACGGGGTCGAGGCCCTCCGGGAGCCGGTTCAGGAGGTCCATGCCCACGACCGTGCCCAGGCTGTGCGTGACCAGCACCAGCTCGCCGCTGGTCGGCATCGTCTCCATGACGCAGTCCAGCACCGCCTGCCGCACGGCGCTGTCGCCGAGGTACAGGTCGACGTCCCGCAGGAACGTGGCGATGGTCCACTCGTCCAGGTCGGACCGGGCGGCCAGCCAGCTCAGCGGCCGGTGCAGCGCCCCGACCAGACCCGAACCAAAGCCCTCGGTGGAGGCCGGACCGTTCTGGGGCATGCCGGCCCGGGCGGCCGCCTCGTAGAGCAGCTGCTCGTAGGAACCCGTGGGGGACTCCGCGGCGAACACCTCGGCGGCAGCGGCGGCGCTCACCCGGTCGAGGCCGATGGGCTCCGCCGTGCTCTCCCTGCCGCTCACGAGGCCGTGCAGTCTCGTGCCGTAGAACGGGAACCACACGTCCTGCGGGTCGAGCGTGGGCATCGACGCGAGGGTGAGCCCGCGGTTCAGGCCGGCCGTCCAGGACCGGCGGCGTTCGTCGGGGCATTTCTCCTGCTGGGCCCGGCCGTGCAGGAAGACCAGGTGCCGACGGCCGCCGAAGGCGGTGCTGCGGGCCCGGAGCCCGACCCTGGGCCGCTGGGCCCCGGTCTCGCTCTCGGTGATCGGGACCGTCACCGGCACCCCGGGGACCGGCGGGGTCGTGACGCCCGGTACCGCGCCCGCTACCGCGCTCGGCCGCTCGGGCCGGGCCCCGGGGGCCGCAGCGGGGACGGCCGGTGCGGTGGCCATGGTCTGGTCCAGGCCGGCGTCCGGGCCCATCTCGGCCAGCAGGGCACGCCGAGCCGGGTCGAGGCCCAGCCCGGCCAGGTGCTTCAGGATCGAGCTGATCCGGATGCCCTCGTTGGCGACCCACTCGATGGCGTCGTCGCCGTCGCCCTGCTGCCAGGGCCGGCCGTCCTTGCGCAGGACGCGGCCCTGGTCGTCCTTCTTCGGCACGCCGCTGTGGTGCAGCGCCACGACCTCCCACTGGTCGTTGAAGACGGGGGAGCCGGAGTTCCCCGGTTCGGTGTCGGTCGTGTAGTGGACGAAGTCGTCCAGCCGGACCAGCACCGCGTTGTCACGCAGCGCGATCTCCTTCAGCCGCCCCGAGGGGTGGCCGATGATGTTCACCTTCTCGCCGAGCACCAGCTTGCCGGTCTGCACGCTCAGCCGGTTCCAGCCGAAGATCTCGCCCGGGGCGGGGCCGTCCTGGGCGGGCTTCACCGCGACCAGGGCGAAGTCGAGCCGCCGGTCCGCGGCGAAGAACGTCCCGGGGTCGAGCTCCATCCGGACGACGGTGTCGGGCAGGTTGTCGGCCGTGACCTGGGCGTTGAACTCGGCGAAGCAGGTGCGGGCGAAGGCTTCGTCGGGCAGGACGTGGTGGTTGGTCATCAGCAGCCGCGGCGAGACCAGGAAGCCGGTGCCGTGCGGCAGCTCCCGGCCGTTGCGCCGCAGGGTGATCCGGGCGACCGTGGCTCCGGCACGGACCCCGCGCGGCAGGAAGCTCCAGGCCTGGAGCTCGTTGGACAGGTCGATGATCCGCTCGTTGGCGTCCGGCAGGTCCATGGCCTCGCGGTGGATGTCCGCCACCACCGCCGAGGGCGACAGACCACCCCGGCCGAGGATCCGGTCGGCGCGCACCGCCAGCGCGTCCGGGGAGTCCGGGAACCGCACGCCGGCCGCCATCCGGTCCTCGACCCGTTCGCGTTCCGTGGCCGAGTCCTCGTAGCGCCGCGCGGCCGCGTCGGCGGCCTGCTGGTGCAGTTCCTCGTGCGGCCGGTCCGTCACCGACATGCTCCACCGTCCTGTTCCGTTCGCGCCTTGCCCCCTACGGCCAGTACGCCCCCGACCAGGGACGTCCGCAACATCACAAGCCCCCGCACGGCCGATGCCGGGCGGGGGCTTGCGAAGTCTGGGAGATGCGAAGTCCGGGAGAGCTGCGCGCGTTATGAGGCCGTGGTCTCGGCCGGGCGGATCCAGAGGCGCTGCCCTACGGCGGCCGCCTGCTGGACGATGCGGTTGACGGAGGCGGCGTCCACAACGGTCGAGTCCACGGGTGTGCCGTCGACGTCGTCGAGTCGCATGATTTCGAAGCGCAAGGGCTTCTCCCTTCGTCTGGTCATCCTCCTGAGGAGAACTACTTGTGTGCGGCCACCAGGCCCGTGCCAGGTGTTCCGTATGGGTCAACAGAGATGTGGGGGTCAAACATTCCCTACGCTAAGGAAATTTTTCGAACGGCTAATTACTGACTCGTAAGAGTGTCGTTACGGGACCGACGGGGACCGGTTGTGTTCGCAGCGTGACCACCGGGACAATGGGGGTGATGAACGACGACCTCGCGGCCCTCCACACCCGCATCGACCACACCAACGAGCTGCTCCAGCGCATGCTCGCCGAGGTGGCGAAGACGCCCTCGACCCACGCGATCTTCGTCGATGCCGGGTATCTGTACGCGGCCGCGGGACGCCTCGTCGCCGGCACGGAGGACCGCCGCGCCTTCGACCTCGACGCCGAAGGCCTGATCGACGCGCTCATCGACAGGGCCCGCACGATCTTCGCGGACAGCCGGCTGCTGCGCGTCTACTGGTACGACGGTGCCCGGCGCCGCATCCACACGGCCGAGCAGCAGACCATCGCGGAACTGCCGGACGTCAAGGTGCGCCTCGGCAACCTCAACGCCAACAACCAGCAGAAGGGCGTCGACTCGCTCATCCGCTCCGACCTGGAGTCCCTCGCCCGGCACCGCGCCATCAGCGACGCGGCCCTGCTCGGCGGCGACGAGGACCTGGTCTCGGCGGTGGAGGCGGCGCAGGGGTACGGCGCCCGGGTCCACCTCTGGGGCATCGAGGCGCCGGAGGGCCGCAACCAGGCCGAGCCCCTCCTGTGGGAGGTCGACAGCCAGCGCACCTTCGACCTCGACTTCTTCAAGCCGTACGTCTCCCGCCGCACCGCCCCCGGCCATGAGACGACCGCGAACCGGCCCACCCGCGAGGACGTGCGGTTCGTGGGCGCGCAGATCGCCGCGAAGTGGCTGGCGGCACGCGGCCGGGACACGCTGATGGAGCTGCTGCCCGGGCATCCGTACCTGCCCGGGTCGGTGGACCAGGACCTGCTCGTGGAGGCGGAGGGCCTCCTGCAGTACTCGCTGCGCGGCCAGGCGGACCTCAGACGGGCGCTGCGCGACGGCTTCTGGGAGCATCTGCGAACGCAGTACTAGGCGGGGAGCGGGCCGGAGTCGTCGGGAGCGGGGAGCGGGCCGGAGTAGTCGGGAGCGGGGAGTGGTCTGTAGTCGTCGGGATCGGTCTGACGCCGTCGGGATCGGTCTGACGTCGTCGGCCAGGTGACTACATCCGACCCAGGCCGTCCCAGAAGTCGGCGAGGGCGTGGGCCGTGGGGAGCGGCTGGTCGGCGTTGGGGGAGTGCTCGGCTCCGGTGATGACCGTGCGATGCGCGTCCAGCCGCAGGGCCATGTCGTCCAGGATCGCCACCGGCCAGGTGTCGTCGTGCGCGCCCGACAGCACGTGGAACGGCAGCGGGACCGCGGCGAGTTCGGCCACGCGGTCCGGCTCGGTGCACAACTGGCGTCCGGTCGCGAGGAGTTGGGCAGGGCTGTGGCCCAGCCAGCGGCGGCGCAACTGGTCCTGGTCGCCGGGGCCGCGGGCGGGCCCGCCGACCTCCTCCGGCGGTCCCATGGCCTGGATGGCCTCCCACACCTGCGCCATCGACAGCACGGCGAGCGCGTCCCGCAGCAGCTTCACGCGCTGCTGCTGGGAGACGGAGATCTCCGCGGGGCCGGACGAGACCAGGGTGAACGAGATGAACGGGGAGTGGTCGAGCAGCACGGCCGCACGGGCGATCTGCCCGCCGAGCGAATGCCCCACGAGGTGCACGGGCCCACCCAGCGCCTCGGCCTGCGCGAGCACGTCCCGCGCGAGTTCCCGCTGGGCGTAGGCGGACTCGTCGTCCAGGGGGCCGACCGACTCGTGCTGCCCCCGCCCGTCCACGGCGACGACCCGGTACCCGCGCTGTGCGAGCGGCTCGTGGAGCAGCCTGAAGTCCTCCTTGCTGCCGGTGAATCCGGGCAGCATCAGGACGACTCCCCGCGCCTGCGCACCCGCTTCCGGCGACGCCGCCGAGTCGACGACGGCGAACTCGCCGCGTGTGGTGCGCAAGGGGTAGGCGCGGGCGCCCGGGGGCGGGGGGAAGGCGGGCTGGGGGTGGGTGGTCACGGGGCGAGGGTAGCGGGTGGGGGTGGGCGGGGAGGGGTGTTGTGCGTCGGGGGGGCGGTGGGGGTCGGTGGAAGGCTGGAGCTGTGCCCGGGCGGATTGGCGGGGTCGGGGCCTGTGTGCGGGGTGGGGATCAAAGGGGTCGGGCCCTGTGTCCCGGGTGGGGGGCGACGGGGAGCGGCGCTGTGCGGCGGGCGGGATCGGCGGGGCGCGCTGCGCGTGGGTGGGGATCGGCGGGGATCGGCGCCGTGCCCTGGTGGCTGGGCGGGGTCGGGCCCTGTGTGCGGGGTGAACTGTGAACGCCGACGGCCCGGCTCCCCGTGAGGGGGCCGGGCCGTCGCAGAGGGGTGAGTGGGTCAGCCCTCCGTGGGCTCCGCGGTGGCGGCGGCCTTGCGGGTGCGCCGAGCCTTGGGCTTCGCCTCCGCCGCGTCCTCCGAAGCGGCAGCCGTGGCTGCCGTAGCAGCCGTGGTCGCCTTGCGCGTGCGACGCGGCTTGGCGGCGGCCTCCGGCTCCTGATCCGCCTGTGCGGGGATCTCGGTGGGCTCGGCGGCCTTGCGGGTGCGGCGGCGCGGCTTGGCCTCCGTGCCCTCGGCCGTGTCGACGACGGCCTCCGCCGCCGCAGCGGCGGTCTTGCGCGTCCGGCGCGGCTTGGCCTCGGCGGCCTCCGCGTCCGGGGCGGCGGCGGCCGTCTTGCGCGTCCGCCGCGGCTTGGCCTCGGCGGCCTCCGGCTCATGAACCGTCTGGGCCGGGATCTCGGCGACTGCCACAGCGGCCTCGGCGGCCTCGGCGGCCTCGGCGGCCTTGCGGGTGCGGCGGCGCGGCTTGGCCTCCGTGCCCTCGGCCGTGTCGACGGCGGCCTCCGCCGGGGCGGCGGCCTTGCGCGTCCGGCGCGGCTTGGCCTCCACGGCCTCCGCGTCCGGGGCGGCGGTGGCCGTGCCCGTGGCGTCGGTGCTCTCGACGGCCTTGCGGGTGCGGCGGCGCGGCTTGGCCTCGGTGGCCTCCGCCGTGTCGAGTGCGGTCTCGGCCGCCGCCGTCGCCTTGCGCGTACGCCGGGGCTTCGCCTCGGCCGTCTCGGCCGGCTCGGCGGCGGTGTCCTCCACCGCGACCGCGGCCTTGCGGGCGCGGCGCGGCTTGGCCTCGGTCGCCTCCGCCGTGTCGACGCCCGTCTCGGCCTTCGCGGCCGTCTTGCGGGTGCGACGCGGCTTCGTCTCCGCCGGCTCCGGCGAGGACGCGACGGTCCCCTCGGCTGTGTCGACAGCCGCCTCGGCCGTGGACGCGGCGGCCTTGCGGGTGCGGCGGCGCGGCGTGGCGGCTGCCTCGGGCAGTGCCGTCTCCGCGGCGGCCGGGGCTTCGGCGACGATCGCCGGCTCCACGGCCGACGGCGTCACCGCTGACGCCTCGGTCTGCTCCGCAGGCGTCACCGCGGCCTCGGTCGCCACCGCCGGCGTCTCCGACGACCGGCGGGTGCGGCGCCGGCGCGGCTTCGAGGCCGCCTCGGCGGCTTCCGCGGCCGTGCCCTCCGCCGTGGCGACAGCGGTCTCCGCCTGCTCGGAGGCGGGGGACTCGACCGCCGCGACCTGAGCCTGCTCGGACTGCGCCCCACCGCGGGTGCGGCGACGGCGACGCGGAGTGCGCGGACCGGTCACGGCGTCGGCCTCGGCGGCACCGCCGGTGGCCGTGGTGCCCGGCGCGGTGCTGCCGGTGGACTCCGGCGCACCGTCCACCGTGGCCCCGCCACGGGTGCGGCGGCGACGACGCGGCGTACGCGACGACGGCTCGCGGTCGGCCGAACGGGACTCGTCCCGGTCGCCGCGGCCACCCCGGCCGCCGCGCCCGCGCGGCCCGCGGCCGCCCGGCTCGCCCAGGTCCTCCAGCTGCTCCGCGTCCAGCCCGGCGCGCGTGCGCTCCGAGCGCGGCAGGACGCCCTTCGTGCCCTCGGGGATGCCGAGGTCGGAGTAGAGGTGCGGGGAGGTGGAGTACGTCTCCGGCGGGTCGTTGAAGTCCAGCTCCAGCGCCTTGTTGATCAGCTGCCAGCGCGGGATGTCGTCCCAGTCGACCAGCGTGATCGCCGTACCCTTCGCGCCCGCGCGGCCCGTACGGCCGATGCGGTGCAGGTACGTCTTCTCCTCTTCGGGCGACTGGTAGTTGATGACGTGCGTCACGCCCTCGACGTCGATGCCGCGTGCGGCGACGTCGGTGCAGACGAGCACGTCGACCTTGCCGTTGCGGAAGGCCCGCAGCGCCTGCTCACGGGCGCCCTGGCCGAGGTCGCCGTGGACCGCGCCGGAGGCGAAACCGCGCTGCTTCAGCTGGTCCGCGAGATCGGCCGCCGTGCGCTTGGTACGGCAGAAGACCATGGCCAGCCCCCGGCCCTCGGCCTGGAGGATGCGCGCGACCATCTCGGGCTTGTCCATGTTGTGCGCGCGGTAGACGTACTGCTTGGTGTTCGCGACCGTCGCGCCCGCGTCGTCCGGCGACGTGGCACTGATGTGCGTGGGCTGCGACATGTAGCGGCGGGCGAGGCCGATGACCGCGCCCGGCATGGTCGCCGAGAACAGCATGGTCTGACGCCGCACCGGCAGCATGTTGATGATCTTCTCGACGTCGGGCAGGAAGCCCAGGTCGAGCATCTCGTCGGCCTCGTCGAGGACGAGGGACTTGACGTGCTTCAGGTTCAGCTTCTTCTGCCCGGCGAGGTCCAGCAGCCGGCCCGGGGTGCCGACGACCACGTCGACGCCCTTCTTGAGGGCCTCGACCTGGGGCTCGTAGGCCCGGCCGCCGTAGATGGCGAGGACGCGGACGTTGCGCACCTTGCCCGCGGTCAGCAGGTCGTTGGTGACCTGCGTGCACAGCTCGCGCGTGGGGACGACGACGAGCGCCTGCGGGGCCTCGGTGAGAGCCTCGGGCTCGGCGCGCCCGGCCTCGACGTCGGCGGGGACGGTGACGCGCTCGAGGAGCGGGAGACCGAAGCCCAGCGTCTTGCCGGTGCCGGTCTTGGCCTGGCCGATGACGTCCTTGCCCGACAGGGCCACGGGGAGCGTCATCTCCTGGATGGGGAAGGGGGTCATGATGCCGACGGCCTCAAGGGCCTCGGCGGTCTCGGGAAGGATTCCGAGCTCTCGGAACGTAGTCAGGGTGCTGCCTCTTCTGTGTGGGCGGCGCGAGGCGAGCGCGGGGTCGTGTCAGACCGTGCCGGGGACGTCGGCTGCCTACGGGCGGGCCGTAGAGCACGGGACCGCGCCGACGCTCTAGCGCTCGTGCCGCTGAGGGTGTCCCCCTCCGGGTCTCGTACGCACTGTGGCGGACGGCCGGGGAGGGCTGTCGGGTCGGAGCCGATCGGGCCACCGACCGGGCATCCTCATACGTGCGGCCTGTCGAGGTACGTCGACGTACCAGCAGGCGCATTACCACCATACCCCGGATTCGCGCACATGCGATGGCCGATTCGGTCACGTAGTCGTCGTCACAGTGATTCACCAGGGCCTTACGCCTCCCGGCGGGCGGGCTATTGTGCGCTTCATGACGAGCTCTGACAAGCCTGAGAACGCCTCGGACACCGCCGCCGCCGAACCCACCTCAGTCGCCGCCCGGGACTGGGCGACGGCCTCCGCCGACCCGCAGTACCGCGCCGCTGTCGTGGACCTGCTCGGTGCGCTCGCCTACGGGGAGCTGGCGGCGTTCGAGCGGCTCGCGGAGGACGCCAAGCTGGCGCCGACGCTGGCGGACAAGGCGGAGCTGGCGAAGATGGCGTCGGCGGAGTTCCACCACTTCGAGAGGCTGCGCGACCGGCTCGCCGAGATCGGTGAGGAGCCGACGCGGGCGATGGAGCCGTTCGTCGCCGCGTACGACGGGTTCCACAAGCAGACGGCCCCCTCGGACTGGCTGGAGGGACTGGTCAAGGCCTACGTCGGCGACTCCATCGCCAGCGACTTCTACCGCGAGGTCGCCGCCCGGCTGGACTCCGACTCCCGCGATCTGGTGCTGGCCGTGCTCGACGACACGGGGCACGGCGGCTTCGCCGTGGAGAAGGTACGGGCCGCGATCGAGGCCGATCCGCGCGTCGGCGGGCGGCTCGCGCTGTGGGCGCGGCGGCTGATGGGCGAGGCCCTGTCGCAGTCCCAGCGGGTGGTCGCCGACCGGGACGCGCTGTCGACCATGCTGGTGGGCGGTGTCGCGGACGGCTTCGATCTCGCCGAGGTCGGCAAGATGTTCTCGCGGATCACCGAGGCCCACACCAAGCGGATGGCCGCACTGGGGCTGGCCGCCTAGGCCTGCGCCGTCCGGCCGGTCCACGAGGTCACAAGCGCCACCATCGGCGGCCCGTCACGCGGTCGCCGATCGGCGGCGCAGTCTTCCCGCGGGGCGCAGCAGCAGCGACAGCGAGGCCACGGAGACGATGGCCGCGCCGAGCAGGACCAGCAGCACATGCCCCGCGTCGAGCGCGCTGTGCATGACGAAGGCCCCGAAGAGGGCACCGGCGACGCCGGTCGACAGGACCATGGGGCGGGCCGGGAGACGGTGCGGCAGACGTTGCGTCGCCGCCCACGCCAGAGCGAGGCCGAGGATCGCGGAACTCAGCGCTTCCAGGAGCATGTCGGGGTCCCTCCCACATGGCCGGCCTGCCCAAATCGGTCGTAGCCCGTCTTACCCCTGACCTGCGGAATCCAATCCACCCCTGTGGGCGACTTGTGCTCCATCCGTGAAGGAACCGGTGCGCCGCAAGGGGAAGCCGAGGGCTACGCGGGAGGGGTGTCCGGGAGAGGGCGACGCAAACGGGGGGCGTGCAAACGGGGCGGGACCGGGGGCACGCGAACGGCGCGGGACGGACGGCACGCGAACGGGGCGGGACGGACGGCACGCGAACGGGGCGGGACGGCCGAAGCCGTCCCGCCCCGTTCGCGTGCCTGCGCCTACAGCGCGCCGAAGCCCACCTTGCGCGGGGCCGGCTCACCGATCTCGACGTACGCGAGACGGTCGGCCGGGACGAGGAGCTTGCGGCCGTGCTCGTCCACGAGGCTCAGCAGCTGAGACTTACCAGCCAGCGCCTCGGCGACCACGCGCTCGACCTCCTCGGCAGTCTGACCGCTCTCCAGAACGATCTCGCGGGGCGCGTGCTGCACGCCGATCTTGACCTCCACGGCTATGTCCCTCCGACGGTCAGTGATGTGCGCGGCCTTCCGCGCCGTACGCAGCACACATTAGCCCGGTGAGGGGACGTACATGCTCCGCCCGAGAACGCCACGAGCGAACATCGGGCGGGAACAAGAACATCGGGCGGGAACAAGAGGCCGTCAGTGGTTCGGCTGGTCCATGCCGTGCAGCGGGAAGCCCGCGATGCCGCGCCACGCCAGCGAGGTCAGCAGCTGCACGGCCTGGTCGCGCGGCACGCTGCGGTCGCTGTGCAGCCAGGACCGCGCCACCACCTGGGCGAGGCCGCCCATGCCCGAAGCGAGCAGCATCGACTCCGCGCGCGACAGGCCGGTGTCCTCGGCGATGACGTCGCAGATCGCCTCCGCGCACTCGTTCGTGACCTTGTCGACGCGCTCGCGCACGGCGGGCTCGTTCGTCAGGTCCGACTCGAAGACGAGGCGGAACGCGCCGCCGTCGTCCTCGACGTAGGCGAAGTAGGCGTCCATCGTCGCCCGGACGCGCTGCTTGTTGTCGGTCGTCGACGCGAGCGCGTTCCGTACGGACTGGATGAGCGACTCGCAGTGCTGGTCCAGCAGCGCGAGATAGAGGTCGAGCTTGCCCGGGAAGTGCTGGTAGAGCACCGGCTTGCTGACGCCCGCGCGCTCCGCGATGTCGTCCATCGCTGCCGCGTGGTAGCCCTGGGCCACGAAGACCTCCTGGGCGGCACCCAGGAGCTGGTTGCGTCGGGCACGGCGCGGCAGGCGTGTGCCCCGCGGGCGAACCGCCTCTGTCTGCTCGATGGCTGTCACGCCGCCTCCCATAGTCGTCCACGTGCGGATCTGGCCGCGTCGCCATCGTACTTTTCGGTAACCGTGGTGTGCGCGGTGAGAACGCAGAATTTCACGGACCGGACGGATACGAAAGCGGTTGCGAAAGTTTCAAACAGGGGCAGAGCGGGCAAAATGCTGCCTCTTTCCCGTTCGGTGAAGCTGTTCGTCGCCCGTCGGCGGCGAATCTCACCGGTAGTCGTCCTCGTCGAGCGAGACGATCCGGGCCTGCTCCACCAGATCGGCCTCGTTGGCGCGGAGCGGGTCGACGCCGGTCAGCGGGTCGTCGTGGTCCGGCGCGAGCTCCGCATGCTGCTCGGCCGCGTCGACCTCGGGGGCCTCGACGTCGAACTCCTGCGGCTCGGGCGCTTCCTCGGCCTCGAACGTCTCCGGGTCGGTGGGGTCTACGGCCATGCTGGGCTCCCTTCCTACGAACGTCCCTGGGAATGCAGGGGCCACACGCGGGTGCCCTCTCCATGAGCCTAGGAGACACCCGATCCGGACGCTATGCGATCCGCGTCCAGGACGTGACGCAGTGCTCGTCCCGTCGACTGCTACCCACGCACCCCCGGGTGCCTCCCTTTCCGGCACCTCAACTGGCCGATTCCTGTGACGGCGAACACAGGCGAACACATGAGTCACTGCGTGATCGTCTCGTAACATTGCCGCATGTCTTCGACCGAGCTGCCGTTCGTGCCGCCCGCCAATGTGCTGCCGAAGGTGGGGACCGTCCGGGTCGCGGAGGGCGAGCGCCTGCGGTCGGTCGAACTGCCCGGGGTCACCCTGACGGTCCGGTCGAGACCACCCGCGCGCGAGGGGCTGCCGCCCGCGCTGTACGTGCACGGGCTCGGCGGTTCCTCGCAGAACTGGTCGGCACTGATGGCGCTGCTGGACGGTGACGTCGACGGTGAGGCCCTCGACCTGCCGGGCTTCGGCGACTCCCCGCCACCGGACGACGGCAACTACTCCGTCACGGGGCACGCGCGCGCGGTGATCCGTTTCCTCGACGCCTCCGGCCGTGGTCCCGTGCACCTGTTCGGGAACTCCCTCGGTGGCGCCGTCACCACCCGTGTCGCCGCGGTTCGGCCCGATCTGGTCCGTACGCTCACGCTTGTGTCGCCCGCTCTGCCGGAAATCCGAGTGCAGCGCGCCGCCGTGCCCACGGGGCTGCTGGCGGTGCCGGGTGTCGCCCTGCTCTTCACGCGGCTCACCCGGGAGTGGACGGCGGAGCAGCGGGTCCGCGGCGTGATGGCGCTCTGTTACGGGGATCCCGGGCGGGTGACGCCGGAAGGATTCCGCAACGCCGTGCAGGAGATGGAGCGGCGGCTGCGGCTGCCGTACTTCTGGGACGCGATGGCGCGCTCCGCGCGCGGGATCGTCAACGCCTACACGCTGGGCGGCCAGCAGGGGCTGTGGCGTCAGGCCGAACGGGTTCTGGCGCCGACCCTCCTCGTCTACGGAGGCCGTGACCAGCTCGTCGGCTTCCGTATGGCCCAGAAGGCGGCCCGGGCCTTCCGTGACTCCCGGCTGGTGACGTTGCCCGATGCGGGTCACGTGGCGATGATGGAGTACCCGGAGACCGTGGCCATGGCGTTTCGCGAACTCCTCGAAGATGCGGGAGAGTTGGGCGCGCAGCGAGCGAAGCGGGCCGACCGGGCGAGAGCCGGGGGCGACGCCTTCGACGAAGAAGGCACCGACGAGAGCATGGGGGGCTGAGGCGCGACGTGGGACGCCACAGCCGCCGCGGGCCGGTCGCCAAGGGCGACAGCGCGGACACAGCAGCAGTACGGGCCGGCCGGACCGGTGCCGCGCAGGGGCAGAGGCCGGGCCAGGGCCAGGGCCAGCCACCCGAGGCCCGCCGGGAAGCCCGGACCGCACCACCGGGCGCGCCGCAGGGTGGCTGGCCGCCGCCAGGAGAGCGCCGCGTGCCGGGGCCGCGGCCCGCATCCATGGACGGCAGCCTGCCGCACGGCACGCCGCCGCACGGCATGCCGCGCCTGCCCGACGGCTGGCACCCTGACGGCACACCGGCGCAGGGCGTTCCGCGCCTGCCCGACGGGACTCCGGCACGCGGTGGGCCGAGGCTGCCTGACGGGACTCCGGCGCCGGGCGTTCCCCGGATGGCCGACGGGACTCCGGCGTGGGGCGTTCCGCGGTTCCCGGACGGAACTCCGGCACGGGGCGTTCCGAGGCCGGCCGACGGAAGTCCGCAACGCGGCGTTCCGCGCTTCCCGGACGGGACTCCCGCGCAGGGCGTTCCCCGGCTGCCGGACGGTACCCCCGCGCACGGCACGCCCCGGGTTCCCGGGGGCACGCCGCCGCACGGTGTGCCGAGGCTGCCCGACGGGACTCCCGCGCACGGCTTTCCGCACGCGCGTGGCGCCCATCCCGAGCAGCGGGAAGCCGGGGGCGGCTGGGGTGAGTTGAGGGGGAGTGGCGGGGGGCCCGCCGGTGTCGGTGTTCCCATACCGCGGCAGCGCCGGGCCTCCGTGCCCGGGCCGCGGCAGGACTACCTCGACGCCTTCCACGAGGAGGACGACGTCTTCGCGCCCCGTACGCCCGCCTCCGCGCACGCCGCGGACGCCTACGCCTCCGTCGCGGACTGGACCGTCGGCACCCCGGCCGACTCCGGGTCCGGCGGCCACGACGAGGCGGGGCCCACCGGTACGCCCGTTCCGGGCAGGGGCGGCAAGGGCCGCGCCTTCACCGGTATCGCGGCCGCGGCCGTCACCACCGTGCTGGCCGTCATCGTCGCCGGCCAGGTCGCCGACGACCCCGGCGGCGCCGGCGTGCAGTCCCAGTCCGCCCCCGACCGGGCCCGTGACCTCCCGGGCGGTGCGTCCCGCGCGGACGGCCGGGCGCCCGCTCCCGAGGTCAAGCCCCTGACGTACGACGAGAAGATGGGCCGGATCTACCCGCTCGGAGCCGAACTCACGGGATCCGGGAAGTTCGACGCCGTTCCCGGCATCGCCAAGGCACCGGGCGCCGGGCAGAAGTTCACCTACCGCGTGGACGTGGAGCAGGGGCTCGGGCTGGACGGCGCGCTGTTCGCCGAGGCCGTGCAGAAGACGCTCAACGACCAGCGCAGCTGGGCCCACAACGGCGCGCGCACCTTCGAGCGCATCCACTCCGGCGAGCCCGACTTCGTGATCACGCTCGCCAGCCCCGGCACGACCGCCGACTGGTGCGCCAAGTCGGGCCTGGACACCACCGAGGACAACGTCTCGTGCGACTCGGCCGCGACCGAGCGCGTGATGATCAACGCCTACCGGTGGGCGCAGGGCTCGGAGACCTACGACGACGCCGAGATCCACGCCTACCGGCAGATGCTGATCAACCACGAGGTCGGCCACCGCCTCGGCTACGGCCACGTCACCTGCGACAAGGACGGCGACCTCGCACCGGTCATGCAGCAGCAGACCAAGTTCCTCGACCACGACGGCATCCACTGCCGCGCCAACGCCTGGCCCTACCCCGGGAGTTGACAGGCGTCACCGCAGGTGTGGCGGCGCGCGCGTTGACATGCTCGGAAAGTTGGTTCATATTTCTGGGCATGTCGTCCCGTCACGTCTCCGTTCGCGCCGCCATCGAGCTGGCGCTCATCGGCGTGACCCCGCTCTGCGTGGCCGACATTCACTGTTGCTGACGCCCGCCCCAGGCGCGCGTCGCTGACCCTCCCCGTGACTCCGTCACGGCTCTTTCGACGACCCGGCGCCGGGCAGACGCCTGTCTTCATCCGTCTCACCCTTCGTCATCTCGTCTCGGTATCCGAGATCTGTGATCCGCGGTCCGTAGTCCGCGGTCCGTAGTCCGCGGTCCGTGATCCGCAGTCCGCGATCCGCGGTCCGTGATTCCTGATCCGTGTGTCCTGATCCGTGTGTCCTGATCCGTCTCCCTCGACCCGTACTACGCGATCGGCGACAGTTCGCCGAGGTGTACCGGTGCACGCGCGCGTGTCCCGGCGGGCGGCACGCGCGCGTGCCGTGGAGGTCCTGGACCGGGTGGGCATCCCGGACGCGGCCCGGCGGTCCCGGTCCCGGCCGCACGAGTTCAGCGGCGGCATGCGCCAGCGCGCCCTGATCGCCATGGCGCTCGCGTGCGAGCCCCGGCTGCTGATCGCCGACGAGCCGACGACCGCCCTGGACGTCACCGTCCAGGCCCAGGTCCTCGACCTGCTGCACACCCTGCGCGAGGAGACCGGCATGGGCCTGCTGTTCGTCACGCACGACGTGGGCGTCGCCGCCGAGAGCGTCGACGAGGTGCTGGTGATGCGGCACGGCCGGGCGGTCGAGCACGGCCCGGTCGCCGGCGTGCTGGGCGCACCGGCCGAGCCGTACACCCGGGAGCTGCTGGCCGCGGTCCCACGGCTGGACGCACCGCGGAAGGACTCGACGGCCCCCGGGGAGGTCGTCCTTCAGGCGACCGGCCTGCGGCGCGGGTTCGGGCGCGTCCGCCACGGGAAGGCGGCGGTCACGGCCGTGGACGACGTGTCGCTGACCCTGCGCCGCGGCGAGACCCTCGAGATCGTCGGCGAGAGCGGCAGCGGCAAGACGACCCTCGGGCGCATGCTCGTCGGGCTGCTGGCGCCGACGGCCGGATTGCTGGTCTTCGAGGGCCGCCCGCACACCGGGGTGAACCCGGCCGTGCAGATGGTCTTCCAGGACCCCGTCTCCTCCCTCAACCCCCGCCGCAGCGTGGGCGAGTCCATCGCCGACCCCCTGCGCGCCCGAGGTGAACGGCAGGAGGGGCGCATCCGGGAGCGCGTGGAGGAACTGCTGGAGCGCGTGGGGCTCGAAGCGGGGCATTACGAGCGCTACCCCCATGAGTTCAGCGGCGGGCAGCGCCAGCGCGTCGGCATCGCCCGGGCACTCGCGGCCGACCCGCGCGTCCTCGTCTGCGACGAGCCGGTCTCGGCCCTCGACGTCACCACCCAGGCGCATGTGGTCGCCCTGCTGGGGGAGTTGCAGCGCGAACTCGGGCTCGCGCTGGTCTTCGTCGCGCACGACCTGGCCGTCGTCCGCCAGGTCAGCAACCGGGTCGCCGTGATGCGGCGCGGCCGGATCGTCGAGGTGGGGCCCGCGGAGGACGTGTACGAGACGCCGCGCGACCCGTACACCAGGCAGCTGCTCGCCGCGGTACCGGCACTGGACCCGGAGGCAGCGGCACGACGGCGGGCTCGGCGACGGGAGTTGGCGGCGGCGTGACGCGGGGGCGCGGTGTCGGGGGTTGGCGGCGGCGTGACGTGGGGGCGCTGCGTAGGGGGTTTGCTGCGGGGAGGCTCGGCGCTCGCGTTGGGAGTCGGTCGCGGGGAGCGGCGGCGCTCGGCGTCGGGAGTCGGTTGAGGGGAGGCTTGGCGCTCGGCGTCGGGAGTTGGCGCGGCATGACGATCTGTGTCCGCTTGATCTCCTAGCGCGACAGAACGCGACCCGCACAGGAAAGTTACGACCGTTCACCCCTTTTGGTGGTGCGACGGACAACCGTCCATCGCACCACCGCCTTGTCCGCATACGTTCGTCCCGCTGCGAGCCGCCGGGCAACGGCGGCTCCCCATACGGGAGATCGGGGGTGCACTCGTGCGCATCGGACTGCTTACGGAAGGTGGCTATCCGTATGTGAGCGGTGACGCCAGGCTCTGGTGCGACCGGCTGGTACACGGACTCGCCCAGCACGAGTTCGACGTCTACGCGCTCAGCCGCAGCGAGCACCAGGAGGACGAGGGCTGGATCCCGCTGCCACCGAACGTCCGCCGGGTGCGCACCGCCCCGCTGTGGATGGCCGAGGACGACGAGGTGGTGCTCGGGCGCCGCGCACGCCGGCGGTTCACCGAGCACTTCGGGGAACTGGCCGCCGTGCTGTGCGGGGTCCCCGTGGGTGCCTCGGGAGCGGTCAGGAGCCTCTCCGAGGGTGCGCCGGCCTCTGAGGCGGACCGTTTCGCCAACGCCCTGTACGGGCTCGCCGAACTCGCCCGCGACGAGGGCGGGCTGGCGGGCGCCCTTCGCTCGGAGGCCGCCGTGCGCACCCTCGAACGCGCCTGTCGCGCGCCCGGCGCCCACCGCGCCGCGCGCGAGGCGCGCGTCCCGGATCTGCTCGCCGTCGCCGCCCATCTGGAACGCGCCCTGCGCCCCCTCTCCCTCGACTGGTACGAGGACGACGGACTCGGCGCGGTCGACCTCTGCCACGCCGCGTCCGGCGGCACGGCCGTCCTGCCCGGACTGCTGGCCCGGCACTTCACCGGCGTGCCCCTGATGGTCACCGAGTACGGCGTGCGCCTGCGGACGCACTACCTCACCACCCCGGACGCCCCACCCGCCGTACGGTCGCTGCTGGCCGCCTTCCAGGGGCGGCTCGCGGCCGAGGCCTACGGGCGGGCCGAGGTCGTCACCGCCGGCAACACCCACACCCGCCGCTGGCAGGAGCGCTGCGGCGCCGACCGCGAGAAGCTCCGCACGGTCTACCCCGGTATGGACGCACGGCCCTTCGCGGACGTGGGCGAATCCCCGGACTGCGCCGATCCGGGCACGCTCGTCTGGGTCGGCCGCGTCGAGCCAGCCAAGGATCTGGTCTCGCTCCTGCACGCCTTCGCGGAGGTCCGCAAGCAGCAGCCGAAGACCCGCCTGCGCATCGTCGGCGCTCCCGGCGGCCCCGAGGGCGCGGCCTACCTCGGGCACTGCAGGACACTGGCCGCCCAGCTCTTCCCCGACGAGGCCGCGGGCCCGCACGCCGCCGGCGACAACCCGGTGTCCTTCGAGGAGATCGGCGGCCCCGACCTCCCGGTCGCCGCCGACGCCTACGCCTCCGGTGCCGTGACCGTCCTCTCCAGCGTCGTCGAGGGCTTCCCTGTCGGCCTCGCCGAGGCCATGCTCTGCGGGCGCGCCACGGTGTCGACGGACGTCGGCGCGGTCGTGGAGGTCATCGGCGGCACCGGGCTCGTCGTGCCGGCGCGCAATCCGCGGGCGCTCGCCGAGGCGTGCGTGGCGCTGCTGCGTGACCCCGAGCGCCGTGCGCGCCTTGGGGCCGCCGCCCGCGCCCGTGCCCTCGAACTGTTCACGGTCGAGCAGAACATCGAGGCATTTCACGGCATTTACCTGGAGATCGTCTCGCGTGCGCCCGTCCGCCGGGTCGTTCTCGACGGAGCGGGGGAGCCGTTGCCGTTCTCGGTTCCCGCTGAGGCGCACGTGCCGGTCGGCTGGACCGCTGCCTCACCCCGCCTCGCCGCCCGCGGCGGCCCCGGCTGGGCGACGGGCAGGCCCGTACGCGCCACCACTCCCGTCCCGGCCCCGGAGGGAGCACGATGAGCGGCCTGGACGAACTGGACCGACCGGGCACCCCAACCGGCCCTGCCGGCGACGGCACGGGGTCGGGGGAGCGGGAGTCCGCTGTTGACCTCGCAGGGTCCGGGGAGCCGGAGTCGGCCGCCGACCGCGCAGGGTCTGGGGAGCCGGAGCCCGCCGCCCACCGCCCAGGGCCTGGGGAGCCGGAGTCCCCTGTTGACCGCGCAGGGTCTGGAAGGCGGGAGTCGGCCGCCGAGCACAGAGGGTCTGGAATGCCGGAGTCGGTCGCCGACCGCGCCGCCTCCACCCCTCGGCGCGGCGCCGTCGATCCGGTGAAAGCGCTGATGCACCGGCACCGGGAGCTCTGCGAGCGCGCGGTGGACCCCCTCGAGATCGCCGCCGGACTGGAGGCGCACGGCATCACCGACCGGACCGCCGCCCGCTTCCGGCACCGGGACGTCTTCTCCCTCGCCGAGGAGATGTACGCGCGCGTCTCCCGGGACGGAGACACGCCCCTGCCCGCCCCGCCCGCCGCTCCCCGCCTGCGCGCCGACTGGGTTCTGCTGACCCTCCTGCCCGGGGCGCTGTGCGCCGCCGCCATCACCGCCGTGCACCTCACCCACGGGCGGTCGCGTCTGTTCGCGGCGGCAGCCGGGGCCCTCGCCGTGGCCCTGGCCCTCCACGCGGCCTTGCGCCGGGGGCCTTTTAGCAGGACGGACCGGCCCGGGCCGCGGCCGGACGCAGCCTCCGGCAGGACCACCCCGTGGACCGTGTGGCTCGTCGCCTACTCCCTCCTCGGCAACGGCCTGCTCGACAACGCGCTCGCCGGAGGCCCCGACGCCCTGCCCACCGGCACGGCCGACGGTCCCTGGCCCCTCACCGCCGCCCCGGTCCTGGCCCTCGCCCTGGCCTGCGCACCCGCCGCCTGGGCCGCGCACCTCCTCACCGCCCGAGCCCGCCGCAAACTCGCTGCCAGCCGCGGCCTGGAAGACTTCGCCGCCGCCGTACGCCCCCTCCTGCTCGGCGTCTTCGCCCTGTTCCTGGGCGCCCTGGCAGTCCTGCTCGCCCTCAGCGGCGCGGCCCTCGGCGAGCCCGCGGCCTACAGCCAGGCCCTCACCCTGGGCGCCCTCCTCTTCCTGGCCCGCCTCCTCACCGCGCACGGCTTCCTCTACGCCCCCGCCGTGGTCCTCACCGCGGCGGCCACGGTCGAGGCGGCCGCCCTCGCCACGGTCTTCGCCTCCCGCCTCCCGGGTGCCGGCTTCCTGGCCACCCCCGTCCAAACCCTCGTCACCACCTGGGGCGCCGGCAGCGTCCCCACCCTCACCTGCGGGGCCGCGGCGCTGGCCCTCCTGGTCCACACGACCCGCAAGCTCACCCGGGCCTCGGCCCACGCACCGCCGGAGCCCGCGCGATGAGCGCATCGGGCCTCGGCGCCACCGCCGCGGGCAGCACCCGCCCCGTCCCTACCTTTCCGCCCCGAGGAGAACCCGCATGATCACCCACCCAGGAACCCCGGCGACATGGGGAGCCGTGCGATGAGAGTCCTGCTGATCGGAGCCAACGGCTACATCGGGCGCTTCGTCGCCGACCGCCTGCTCGCCGACCCGGCCGTGCAGCTCACCGCCCTCGGCCGCGGTGACGACGCCGACGTCCGCTTCGACCTCGCCTCCGGCAGCCCCGGCGCCCTCACCCGCTTCCTCGACGCGGTCCACCCGGGCGTCGTCGTCAACTGCGCCGGCGCCACCCGAGGCGGGGCCCGCGAGCTCACCCGCCACAACACCGTCGCCGTCGCCACCGTCTGCGAGGCCCTGCGCCGCAGCGGCTGCGGCGCCCGGCTGGTCCAGATCGGCTGCAGCGCGGAGTACGGCCCGAGCCAGCCCGGCTCCTCCACCGCCGAGGACGCCGTACCCCGGCCCGGCGGCCCGTACGGCGTCAGCAAACTCGCCGCCACCGAACTGGTCCTCGGCTCCGGCCTGGACGCCGTCGTCCTGCGGGTCTTCTCACCGGCCGGACCCGGCACCCCCGCCGGCTCCCCGCTGGGCCGCCTCGCCGAGGCCATGCGCCGGGCCATGCAGTCCGGGGACGGCGAGCTGAAACTCGGCGGCCTCGGCGCACAGCGCGACTTCGTCGACGTCCGCGACGTGGCCCGCGCCGTCCACGCCGCCTCGCTCTCCGCCGCACAGGGCGTCATCAACATCGGCTCCGGCCGCGCCGTGCGCCTGCGCGACGCCGCCGCCGTCCTCGCCCGCGTCGCCGGATACGGCGGCGCCCTCCACGAACTCGACGGACCGCCCGGTGCCCTGCGCACGGCCATCGGCCACCCCCGCCCCGACCCGGACCACGCCCCTCCCGTTGCGTACCCGTACCCCGACGGCTGTGGCAGCTGGCAGCAGGCCGACGTGCGCACCGCGCGCGACCGGCTCGGCTGGCGTCCCCGGATCGGCCTGGAGGAGTCCCTCGCCGACATCTGGATGGAGGCGGCATGCCGCATCTGACCAGATCCCGGCGGCACACCTCGGACACCGAACTGCGCCCCGGCGTCGGCGTCCCCGGCTTCGCGCATCCCCTCCTCGCCCCCACCGAGTGGGGTGAGCTGACCCGCCCCGGCACTCCGCTGCACTGGGTCGTCCTCAACGTGGCGGACGGCCCCGGCGCCCGCCCCGACCCGCACTGCCTGGAGGCGGCCGGCCGGCTGCGCAACGCGGGCATCCGCGTCCTCGGCCGCCTCGACACCCGGTACGGCACCCGCAACTTCGGCGAGCTGATCTCGGACGCCCACCGGTTCGTCGACTGGTACCAGGTCGACGGCTTCCTCCTGGAGCACTGCCCGGCCGACCACGCCGGGCTGCCCCAGGTCCGCCGCACGGTCGCCACACTGCGGGTGATCCGTGACGCTGCCCACGTCGTCCTCGGTCACGGCATCCACCCGCACCCCGGCTACGTCGAACTCGCCGACCAGCTGGTCACCTTCTCCGGACCCTGGAGCGACTACCGCTGGTCGCAGGTGGCCGAGTGGACCGCCGACCACGCGCCCGAGCGCTTCTGCCACTTCGTCCACGGTGTGCCCCACCCGCACCTGGCCGAGGCGCTGCGCATCGCCCGCTGGCAGGGCGCCGCGACGGTCTGGATGACCGACCACACGGATCGCGGCGGAAGCACCGACCCCTGGGAGGCCATGCCCGGTTACTGGGACGAATTCGTCTCGCGGATCGGAACAGGTGTCTCGGAATGAAAAAGGCCATGGCACTGTTACGGGGAGAACAACCGTAGTGATTGACCGACCAACGGAGTCCCCGTGTCGCTGCCACCCCTGGTCGAGCCCGCTTCCGAGCTCACCGTAGACGAGGTCCGCAGGTACTCCCGCCACCTGATCATTCCCGACGTGGGGATGGACGGGCAGAAGCGGCTGAAGAACGCCAAGGTGCTGTGTGTGGGCGCCGGCGGCCTGGGCTCGCCGGCGCTGATGTACCTGGCCGCCGCGGGTGTCGGCACCCTCGGCATCGTGGAGTTCGACGAGGTCGACGAGTCGAACCTGCAGCGTCAGATCATCCACAGCCAGGCCGACATCGGCCGCCCGAAGGCCGAGTCCGCCCGCGACAGCGTCAAGGGCATCAACCCGTACGTGAACGTGATCCTTCACGAGGAGCGGCTCGAGGCCGACAACGTGATGGACATCTTCAGCCAGTACGACCTGATCATCGACGGTACGGACAACTTCGCGACCCGCTACCTGGTCAACGACGCCTGCGTGCTGCTGAACAAGCCGTACGTCTGGGGCTCGATCTACCGCTTCGACGGCCAGGCGTCCGTCTTCTGGTCCGAGCACGGCCCCTGCTACCGCTGCCTCTACCCGGAGCCCCCGCCCCCCGGCATGGTCCCCTCCTGCGCCGAGGGCGGCGTCCTGGGCGTGCTCTGCGCGTCCATCGGCTCCATCCAGGTCAACGAGGCCATCAAGCTCCTCGCCGGCATCGGCGACCCGCTGGTCGGCCGGCTGATGATCTACGACGCCCTGGAGATGCAGTACCGCCAGGTCAAGGTCCGCAAGGACCCGAACTGCGCGGTCTGCGGTGAGAACCCGACCGTCACCGAGCTCATCGACTACGAGGCCTTCTGCGGCGTCGTCTCCGAAGAGGCCCAGGCGGCGGCCGCCGACTCCACGATCACTCCCAAGCAGCTCAAGGAGTGGATCGACGACGGCGAGAGCATCGACATCATCGACGTCCGCGAGCCGAACGAGTACGAGATCGTCTCCATTCCGGGCGCCCGGCTGATCCCGAAGAACGAGTTCCTCATGGGCACCGCCCTGGAGAGCCTGCCGCAGGACAAGAAGATCGTCCTGCATTGCAAGACGGGTGTCCGCAGTGCGGAAGTCCTCGCGGTCCTGAAGTCCGCGGGCTTCTCGGACGCGGTACACGTCGGCGGTGGCGTGATCGGCTGGGTCAACCAGATCGAGCCGTCCAAGCCGGTGTACTGAGCCGTCCCGAGGTACCGAGCTCGGCCGGCGTGCTGAGCCGAGCCGGTCCACCGGGCCGTTTCCGGCCTCGCTTTCCCCGCGGCGGGGGCTTCGGGCATCACGGGTGCCCGAAGCCCCCGCCGTCGTCATGAGCAGACCTTGCCGTTCTTCGGCACCGAGCCGCCCAGCAGGTACGCGTTCACCGTGGAGTCCACGCAGTCGCTCCCACTGCCGTAGGCGCCATGCCCCTCGCCCCGCCAGGTGAGCAGCACTCCGACGCCCTTGCCCAGCTCGCCGGCCATCCTCAGCGCGCCCTCGTACGGCGTGGCCGGGTCGCCGGTGTTGCCGACGACCAGGACGGGTGCCGCGTCGGGGGCGCTCACCTCCGGGGTGTCGTGCTGTCCGGGCACCGGCCAGTCGTGGCACCAGCCGGCCGTGTCCCAGCCGAGGAACGTCCCGAAGACGGGGGAGATCGTCTCGAATCGCGGCAGCAGCTTCTTCGTCTCGGCCACCGTCGGCCGCTGCCTGTCGTCCAGGCACGATATGACCCGCTGGGAGTGGGTCGTCGTGCCGTAGCGCCCCGAGGGGTCGCGCTCGTTGTAACGGTCGGCGAGGGCCAGCAACTCCGAGCCGTCGCCTTCCTCCGCCGCCTCCAGGGCGCTCGTCAGGGTCGGCCAGCTGTCCTTGCTGTACAGCGGCAGGATGATGCCGGTGACCGCGAGGGTCTGGGTCAGCTTCCGCCCCGGCGCGCCCGTCGCCAGGGGGCGGTCGTCGATGCGCCGGAGCAGGTCGGCGATCTTGCGTGTGCCGTCCTCCGGATCCTGGCCCGTGGACCTGAGGTAGCCGTTCAGCGCACGCTGGAAGCCCCTGGCCTGGTTCTGGGCATGGCCGACGGTGTCCGCGGTGGGGTCGACGACCGCGTCCAGCGTCATGCGTCCCACCTTCTTCGGGAAGAGGTGGGCATAGGTGCCGCCCAGTTCGGTGCCGTAGGAGATGCCGAAGTAGTTCATCCTGTCGTCGCCGAGGACCTCACGGATGCGGTCCATGTCGCGGGCCGAGTCGGCGGTCGAGACGTGGGCCATCAGCTTCCCGGCGTCCTTCTGGCAGCCCTTGCCGAAGTCGGCGGCGTCCGCGAAGTACGCCTTCTCCTCGGCGGGGGTGTCCGGGGTGACGTCCACCGACTCGGCGGCCTGGATCTCCTTGTCGCCGCGGCAGCGCACGCCCTCGCTGGTGCCTACGCCGCGCGGGTCCCAGCTCACCAGGTCGTACCGCTCGCCCAGTGAGGAGACGGTCGGCGCGTAGGACGGCATCATGGACACGCCCGAGGCGCCCGGCCCGCCGAAGTTGAACAGCAGCGAACCGAGGCGGTCGCCGCCGCGGGCCTTGGCGCGGATCAGTCCCAGGCCGATCGTCTCGCCGTCCGGCTTCGACCAGTCCAGCGGAACCTTCACCGTCGCGCACTGCCATTCGCCGCTCGGCGCGGGGCCTTCGGCGGTGGCCTTGCAGCGGCCCCAGGAGAGCCCGGTCTTGTCGTCGCCGGACGAACCGCCGCCACAGCCGGCGGCCAGCAGGGCCGAGGCGGCCGCCAGAGCGGTCCACCGAACCAAGCGCGTCATTGCCCATCCCCCCTCGCAGGCCGTCCGCTTCGTGCCGCGGATGGCGGTCAGGCCATGGTAGGCAGATCCGGCGTCGGCCGTTTCCGCCTGTGGATAACCTTCTGACCTGCGAGTTCGTCGGGAGCGTTGGGGATGTCAGGTGCAGACGGTCGCCGTCGGCGGCAGGGAACCGCTGCGGATGTCAGGAGCAGACGGCCCCCTGGCGGAAGGGACCGTTGCGGATGTCAGGTGCACACGGTCCCCGTCGGCGGCACTTTCCCGTCCAGCAGATAGCCGTCCACCGCCCCCTGCACGCACGGGTTCTTGCTGTCGTAGGCGCCATGCCCCTGGCCCCGGTACGTCAGCTCGACGCCGACGCCCTTGCCCAGCTCGTTCACCATGGCCCGCGCGCCCTCGTACGGCGTGGCCGGGTCGCCGGTGTTGCCGATGACCAGGATGGGCGCCGAGCCCGGAGCGCTGACGTCCGGGTCATTTGCGGCTCCCGGCACGGGCCAGTCGGTGCAGCTGAGCAAGGACCACGCCAGGTAGTCGCCGAACAGGTCGGACGCGGCCCGGAACTCGGGCAGCTTCCGCTCGACGTCGGCGGTGTCGTAGCGGGGTTTGTCGTCGGCGCAGTTGATGGCGATGTTGGCAGGGGTGATGTTGCTGTACTCGCCGTTCTCGCTGCGCCCGTTCATCGCGTCGGCCAGCGACAGCAGGATCCTGCCGTCGCCGTCGTACGCCTGCTCCAGGCCCTCGGTGAGGTACTCCCAGAAGTCCTGCGAGTACAGCGCTTGTGCGATGCCGCTGGTCGCCTGCGTCTGGGTCAGCTGGCGCGGGAAGATCCCCGGGATCGGGTTGCGGTCGAGGTCGGCCAGCAGTCTGGCGATACGGTCCTTCACGTCCTGGGCGCTGTCGCCGATCGGGCACTCCTCGACCTGCGACACGCAGTTCTCGGCGAAGTTGTCGAGTGCGCGCTGGAAGCCCTTGGTCTGCCCCAGCGACCCCTGTTCGGGGTTCTGCGTGGGGTCGACGACGGCGTCGAACACGGCTCGGCCGACCCGCGAGGGGAACAGGTGGGCGTAGACGCCGCCCAGTTCGGTGCCGTAGGAGATGCCGAAGTAGTGCAGCTTGTCGTCGCCGAGGACCTGACGCATCAGGTTCAGGTCGCGGGCCGTGTCGGTGGTGCGCACGTGCGGCAGGATCTTCCCCGAGTTGTCCTCGCAGGCGTCGTTGAACTCCTTGGTGTTGTCCACGAGCTCGGTGCGCTCGGCGGCGTCGTCGGGGGTGGCGTCCTGCTGGAAGTAGGCGTCGAGCTGCTGGTCGTTCTCGCAGATCACGGGTTCACTGCGGCCGACGCCGCGTGGGTCGAAGCTGACCAGGTCGTAGCGGGTGCGCAGCTTCTCGTAGCCTTCCGCGAAGGCGGGCAGCGAGGTGACGCCCGAGCCGCCGGGGCCGCCGAAGTTGAAGATGAGCGAGCCGATGCGGGCGTTCTCCGGGCCGGTCGTCCTGACCCGGATGAGCTCCAGGCCGATCGTGTCGCCCTTCGGGTCGTCCCAGTCGAGAGGGGCCTTCATGGTCGCGCACTGCCACTCGCCGTCGTCCGGCAGGGGAGAGGGTGAGGTGCCGCCGCCCTGGGCCGCGTCCGGGGCCGGGCAGCCCTTCCAGCTCAGGTCCTGTCGCGTGAGGTCCTCGTCCTTGGCGTCGTCGCCGCAACCCGCCAGCAGGGTGGACAGCAGCACGGCGGAGGCGGTCAGTGCGGCGGCGCGCAGCCGGAGGAGGGAGGGCATGCCTCCATCCTGCGGCGGCGGCGAACGGGGCGCGCGGGACGCGTGCCGTACGAGGTAGGAGGGGCAGGGGAGGCGGTAGGAGGGGCGGGGGAGGCTCTGCTTCCCCGCGCGGTCGTGTCAGAGGGCCTGCTTGCGCGAGAGATGGTTGAAGGCCAGCCAGCCCGGCAGCACCGGCAGCCACAGCGTCAGCAGGCGGAACAGCAGGACCGCCGGCGCCGCGACCTCCTTCGGCAGTCCGACGGCGATCAGACCGACCGTCAGGGTCGCCTCGACCGCGCCCACACCGCCCGGCGTCGGCGCCGCGGACCCCAGGGCGTTGCCCGCGAGGAAGACGACGGCGACGCTGGCGATGCTGATCGACGTGGAATCGTCGCCGAACGCGCGGATCGACGCGTCCAGGCACATCACGAAGCAGGCGGTCAGCAGCAGCATGCCGCCGATGCCGGTGACCAGCTTCTGCGGCCGCTGGAGCACGTCCAGCATGCGCGGCACGACACCCGCGAACAGCGACCGCACGCGCGTGACGACGAACTTGCGCAGGAACGGCACCGACGTCACCACCAGCACCAGCACGGCCACCGTGAGCAGCCCGGCGATGACCGTCCGGGACGGCGACAGGGACGGCGTCTTCTCGGTGCCGGTCAGATAGCCGAAGGACAGCAGCATCAGGATGTGGCAGCCGAGCCCGAACAACTGCGAGGCGCCGACGCTCGCCACCGCGAGCCCCGGCCGCACTCCCGCGCGCTGCAGGAAGCGTGTGTTCAGGGCGACCCCGCCCACCGCCGCCGGGGCGACGATCTTCACGAACGACCCGGCGACCTGCGCCGCCACGGTCCGCAGGAACGGCACCCGCTCGGGCACGAACCCCAGCAGCGCCATCGCCGCCGCGACGTAGCTGCACATCGAGAACAGCACGGCCGCGGCGACCCAGCCCCACTCGGCGTTCGCGATCAGCGGCCCGAACTCGATGTGCGTGAGCTGCGTCAGCAGGAAGTACGCGCCGATCGCGCCGGCGATGACACTGATCAGCGTGCGCGGCCGTACCCGCTCCAGCCGGGCCGGCTCGACGGGCGCCTGCGGCCTGATCCGCAGCACCGCGTGCCGGATCTGCGTGAGCAGGTCTTCCTCGCGCGCCTCCTCCAGGGCCTCGTCGATCGCCCGCTTCTCGGCCCGCTGCTCCGCCCGTACGGCCTTCTTGTCGGGCTTCTTGTCGGGCTTCTCCAGGACGACGGGCGTTTCGTCCGCGTCCTCGCCCGGGCCCTGCTTGGCCTGCCTGGACGCCTCAAGGACCGCCTCGCGTTCGCGCTGTGCCCGCTCGCGGGCCAGTCGGCGCAGCGTCGCGCGCGTGGAGCGGCTGAGCGCGATGGGCTGGAGCATCGGCAGGCAGTCCGCCACCGCGTCGGGGCCGAGCACCCCCACCGCCGAGGCCACCGTGCGCTCGGCGCCCACCCGCAGGCCGAGGGTCACCAGCAGCTGGGAGGTGTCCATGCGCAGCAGCAGATCGCCGGCAGCGATCTCGCCGACGCGCAGGTCGGTGAGGATCACCTTGCCGGAACGATCCACCAGAATCGCGTCACCCACCAGCCTGCGATGCGCGATACGCCGCGACTGCAGGGCCTTCACCTGGCGCCAGGTGTCGCGCAGCAGGTCGTCGGTGATCTCCTCGTCCGGCAGCGAGTCGAGGGTGCGCCCGCCGCTGTGCTCGTAGACGAGCATCACCGCGTCGGGGCCGAGCTCGGAGGTGGCGATCAGCTTGGGCGCGTTGGCCCCGGCCGCGATGGCCGCGTACGCCAGCAGGGCCTCCTGCTCCAGGGCCTGGCGCAGCGACTGGAGGCTGCTGCGGGTGGCGAAGCCGCGCAGGGTCAGGTTGCGCCAGGCGCGGTAGAAGAAGCCCTGGGCCTGCTGCTCCCGGTCGACCACCGTCACGTCCAGGGGCGGGCCGTCCTCCAGCGTGACGAAGTAGCGGCGGCCCCGGTCCCCGGTGTCCGGGTTGTCCGAGGTGTCCTCGCGTGAGGCGCTGACCGGGCGGAACCCGACGGTCCGCAGGCCTGCCATCAGCGTCTGGCCGGTGGGCCGGACGTTGGGCGAGCCGACCGCGTACAGCGTGCCGTAGGCCACGGTCCAGCCGATCAGCACGGTGAGGATGATCGAGAACGGGGTCGTGTACCCGGTGACGAGCATCGAGAAGGCGTCGAGGAGCAGCACGACCCACAGCACCGCGCGCCATCTGGGTCTGCGTGACATGCCGACGGCCGTCATGTAGGCGATGACCGGGGCCAGATATCCGTGCACGGGATCGGTCAGCGCGTGGATGTCGCCGGGGGAGGGCTGGGTGAGCGCCTCCTGGATCGAATCGGGGGCGGCCCGGGCCACCCACAGGTCCGTGGCGAGGGTCACACCGTGCGCGAGGACCGCCGCGAGCACGCCGTCGGCGATGCGCAGCCCGTCCCGTTTGATCAGCCGCTCGATGGCGAAGGCGACCGGCACCAGCAGGATCGCGATGCTGGAGGCCAGCCCCGCGATCTTGATGAGCAGGTCGGGTGCTTGCCCGGTGCCCTTGTTGATGTCCTGTTCGAGGCCCGAGGTGGTGCCGTGCGCGAAGGCGGCGATCCCGATCAGGATCGCGATGGCGAGCACACCCACCAGCAGGCGCATCAGGTCGGACGGGCGGTGCACGCGCGCGGGGAGCAGCGGTTCGTCGCCCTCCACCTCGTCGATGTGCGCGAAGTCGGGCTCCTGGGCGGCCGCCCGGGACTTCTTCGCGGCCCCCTTCGGACCGTCGGCCGGAGTGCCCGGGCGCGACGAAGCGTCAGAGGTGCCCTCCGTGTCCTCGGGGTGCGCACCCTGCTGCTTCATCGTCTCTTCTTGATCTCGTATCACCGATCACCGCCCGCACGATGGTGGCATGCCGCACCGGCACACGGGACAATCAGGGTGCACATGCGGGGGCGGACAGTCTGCCCGATGCGCCCCTGCCGGGTGAGGGAAACGCTCCGGAGCACGCCCCACCCGTTGTCGGTGGGGTGGGGCAGGATGGGGCGGATGAGTGAGCAGAGCCCTGAGGGGGGCCGGTACGAGGACGGGCCCGCGCAAGCGCTGCCCGAGTACGCCGAGCAGGTCCTCGACGTCGCCGAACTGATCCCGCCGGGGCGTGTCATGACCTATGGGGACGTCGCCGAATGGCTGGAGCAGGGGGGCCCGCGGCAGGTCGGCCGCGTGATGGCGCTCTACGGGGGAGCCGCTCCCTGGTGGCGGGTCGTCCGCGCGGACGGCGTCCTGCTGCCGGGGCACGAACAGCGGGCGCTCGGCCACTACCGGGCGGAGGGCACGCCCCTGAAGGAGGCGAGCCGTGCCGCCGAGGGCCACCTGCCGCGCATCGACATGAGACGGGCGCGGTGGGACGGCGGCGATCGCGCGGAGGGTCACACCTGACAGCTTCCGCCATCGGACGGCCTGTCGTGTGACCCGTGATCCGTACGGGGGAATCGGGGCACACCGGGGGCATGACGTACGTTCGTGAGGCGAGGGGCATGAGTGCCACGAGTGCCGAGAGTGGCCGGCGGGAAGAAGGGGAAGCCCTGCTTCCGCCGCACCCGTCGGCGTAGCGTCGGCTGCGCGTGCCCCCGTCACCCCGCGGTCACCGCCCGCCACCCGCGGTGGCCCGCCAACCAGCACTTCCACCAGAACCGGCGAACCACGTGAGCTCCTCTTCCTTCACCAGCGGCCTGTCGCACCCCCGGGCGCGGCGGGGGAGCCGTGGCGCTTACCGACTGGTACGTACCCCTCCTGCTCGGGTGGACCCCCCTCGTTTGGACGCCTCGCAGCGCTCCGTGGTTGACCACACGCGCGGCCCGCTGCTCGTCCTCGCAGGCCCGGGCACCGGAAAGACCACTACGCTCGTCGAGTCCGTGGCCGAACGCGTCGCCCGGGGCGGGGACCCCGAGCGCATCCTGGTCCTCACCTTCAGCCGCAAGGCCGCCGTCGAGCTGCGCGACCGCATGGCCCGGCGGGCCGGGGCGGCCCGCGCTCCCCAGGCGACCACCTTCCACTCGTTCTGCTACGCCCTGGTCCGCGCCCACCAGGACAACGACCTGTTCGTCGAACCGCTGCGCCTGCTCTCCGGTCCCGAGCAGGACGTCTCGGTGCGGGAGCTGCTCGCGGGCCAGGTCGGTCTGGAACGGCTCGGACTGGCTCATGTGCGCTGGCCGGACGAACTGCGCGCCTGCCTGACCACCCGCGGTTTCGCCGACGAGGTCCGCGCGGTTCTCGCCCGCAGCCGTGAACTGGGCCTCGGCCCCGACGCCCTGGACGCCTTCGCCCGCCGCACGGGACGGCCCGACTGGCGCGCCGCGGCCGCCTTCCTCGCCGAGTACCTCGACGTGCTCGACCTGCAGGGCGTGATCGACTACGCGGAACTCGTCCACCGCGCGGTGCTCCTCGCCCGCCGCCCCGAAGTCGCGGCGTGGCTCGCCGCCCGGTACGACGCCGTCTACGTCGACGAGTACCAGGACACGGATCCCGCTCAGGTACGACTGCTGGACGCCCTGGCCGGCGGTGGCCGCACGCTCGTGGCCTTCGGCGATCCCGACCAGTCGATCTACGCGTTCCGCGGTGCCGACGTCAACGGCATCCTGGACTTCCCGCACGCCTTCCCCCGCGCGGACGGCCGCCCGGCGCCCGTCTCCGTGCTGCGCACGTCCCGCCGCTCCGGCGCCGGCCTGCTCGCCGCCACCCGGCTGCTCACCCAGCGGATGCCGCTGACCCGTCTGCCCGCCGATAAGGTGCGCGCCCACCGCGAGCTCGCCCCCGTGCGGGACGGCGGCCGCGTCGAGGCGTACACCTACCCGACGGCCGGGACGGAGCTGGACAACATCGCCGACATCCTCCGCCGGGCTCACCTGGAGGACGGCGTCGCCTGGAGCGACATGGCCGTCCTGGTGCGCGCCGGCTCCCGCACCATCCCGACGGTCCGCCGCGCCCTCACGGCGGCGGGCGTCCCCGTGGACGTCGACGGTGACGACGTGCCCCTGCGGCAGGAACCTGCGGTGGCGCCGCTGCTGACGGCACTGCGGGCGGTGGCAGCGGCGGAGGCGGGGTCTACCGAGCGGCGGGAGGCCGGCGCCAGGGAGCCTTCCTCAGAGGACGTTCCTGATGCGCCAGAGGGCGTTCCTGATGCGCCAGAGGACGTTCCTGGTGCGTCGCAGGACACCTGCTGGCTCGACACCGAAACCGCCCTCACCCTCCTGACCTCGCCCCTCGCGAGCATGGACGCCGCCGACCTGCGCCGTCTCGGCCGCGCCCTGCGCGACGAGGAGAGGGCCGCCGGCAACCCGCTGCCGCCGCCCTCCGACGTGCTGCTCGCCCGGGCGCTCGCCGAGCCGGAGCGCCTGGCCGTGCACGACCCCACGTACGCGCGGGGCGCCCAGCGCCTCGGCGCCCTGCTGCGCAAGGCCCGCGAACGCCTCGCCGGCGGCGGCACGGCCGAGGAGGCGCTGTGGGACCTGTGGGAAGGCACGCCATGGCCCACCCGTCTGGAACGGGCCGCCCGCCGGGGCGGCGCCGCCGGGCGCAACGCGGACCGCGACCTGGACGCCGTCTGCGCCCTGTTCGCCACCGCCGCCCGCGCCGAGGAACGCACCGGAGGCCGGGGCACCCTGAACTTCCTGGCGGAGATCGACGCCGAGGACATCGCCGCCGACACCCTCACCAGGCGAGCCGTACGCCCCGCCGCCGTCCGCCTGATGACCGCGCACCGCTCCAAGGGACTGGAGTGGCGCCTCGTGGTCGTCGCGGGCGTCCAGGAGGGCCTGTGGCCGGACCTGCGCCGCCGTGGCTCCCTCCTGGAGGCCGACCGCATCGGGCGCGACGGACTCGCCGAACCCCTCGCCCCCGGCGCGCTGCTCGCCGAGGAGCGCCGCCTGTTCTACGTGGCCGCCACGCGCGCGCGTGAACGCCTCGTCGTCACCGCCGTCAAGGCCCCCGCGGACGACGGCGACCAGCCCTCGCGCTTCCTGACCGAACTCGGCGTCGAACCCAAGGACGTCACCGGGCGCCCCCGGCGCCCGCTGTCCGTCGCCGCGCTCGTCGCCGAACTGCGCGCCACCACCGTCGACCCGCGCGTCTCCGACGCCCTCCGGGAGGGCGCCGCCCGCCGCCTGGCCCGGCTCGCCGCCCTCGCCGACGAGGACGGCCGCCCCCTGGTGCCGTCCGCGCACCCCTACCGCTGGTGGGGCATGTTCGAGCCGACCGCGTCCAAGGTGCCGCTGCGCGACCGCGACCAGCCCGTGGTGCTCTCCGGCAGCGCCCTCGACCAACTGGCGAACACCTGCGCCCTCCAGTGGTTCCTCGGCCGCGAGGTGAAGGCCGACGCGCCCGCGACCGTCGCCCAGGGCTTCGGCAACGTGGTGCACGTCCTCGCCGACGAGGTCGCCTCCGGGCACACTCCCGCCGACCTCACCGTCCTCATGGAACGCCTCGACTCCGTGTGGAACGCGCTGGCCTTCGACGCGCCGTGGAAGTCGGCCCAGGAGAAGGACAACGCGCGCGTGGCGCTCGAACGGTTCCTGCAGTGGCACGTGACGAACCGCACCGGCCGGACCCCGGTGGCCAGCGAGCACGACTTCGACGTCACCCTCGAAGCGGGCGACTACCAGGTCCGCATCCGCGGCCAGATGGACCGGGTCGAGGCGGACGGCGACGGCCGCGCCTACGTGGTCGACTTCAAGACCGGCAAGCAGGCGCCCAGTTCCAAGGAGGTGGAGCGGCACCCGCAGCTCGCCGTCTACCAGCTGGCCGTCCGCGAGGGGGCCGTCGACGAGGCCTTCGACGGCGGACGCCCCGAGCCGGGCGGCGCCGAACTCGTCCACCTGCGGCAGGGGGCGGCCAACCGCGACGGCGGCGAGAGCCTGCCCAAGGTGCAGGCCCAGGAGCCGCTGGAGGGGGAGTGGGTCGGCGACCTGCTCGCCACCGCCGCCGGCAAGGTCCTCGACGAACGGTTCACGCCGACCGCCGGCCAGCACTGCACGCACTGCGCGTTCCGAGCCTCGTGCAGCGCGCGGCAGGAGGGGCGCCACGTCGTGGAGTGAGGTATCGCACCACCCGTGGTGACCTGCGCTTGGACCGTCCCGAACGCCTATGCGGCCACCACTGTCAGTGGGCGCCGCTAGCCTCTCTGACGTGCCAGCCCGTATCACCGACCCCGAACAGCTCAAGCAGCTCCTCGGCATCCCGTTCACCCCGGAGCAGACGGCCTGCATCACCGCGCCGCCCGCCCCGCAGGTCATCGTGGCCGGAGCCGGCTCGGGCAAGACGACGGTGATGGCGGCACGCGTGGTGTGGCTGGTCGGCACCGGCCAGGTCGCCCCCGAGCAGGTGCTCGGCCTCACCTTCACCAACAAGGCCGCCGCCGAACTCGCCGAGCGCGTCCGCAAGGCGCTGGTCAAGGCCGGCGTCACCGACCCGGACGCCATCGACCCGGACAACCCGCCGGGCGAGCCGGTGATCTCCACCTACCACGCGTTCGCGGGCCGCCTACTGACCGACCACGGCCTGCGCATCGGTCTCGAGCCCACGTCCCGGCTGCTCGCCGACGCCACCCGCTTCCAGCTTGCCGCGCGTGTGCTGCGCGAGGCCCCCGGGCCCTACCCGGCCCTGACCCGTTCCTTCCCGGACCTCGTCGGCGACCTCCTCGCCCTCGACTCCGAACTCGCCGAGCACCTCGTGCGCCCGGAGGCACTGCGCGCGTACGACGCCGAACTGCTGCTGACCCTGCGAGGCGCCAAGCTCAGCAACGCCGACCTGCGCAAGGTCCCGGAAGCCGCGGCCGCCCGGCGCGAACTCGCCGAGCTGGTCACCCGCTACCGGACCGCCAAGCGCGAGCGGGACCTGCTCGACTTCGGCGACCAGATCGCCCTGTCGGCCCGGCTCGCCGGAACCCCCGAAGTGGGCCAGGTCCTGCGCGACGAGTTCCGCGTGGTCCTGCTCGACGAGTACCAGGACACCTCGGTCGCCCAACGCGTCCTCCTGGCGGGCCTGTTCGGCGAGGGCACCGGCCACCCCGTCACCGCCGTCGGCGACCCGTGCCAGGCGATCTACGGCTGGCGCGGCGCCTCCGTCGCCAACCTCGACGACTTCCCCGAGCACTTCCCCCACGCCGACGGCCGGCCCGCGACCCGCCAGTCCCTCAGCGAGAACCGCCGCAGCGGCGGCCGCCTCCTCGACCTCGCCAACGGTCTCGCGGAGCCCCTGCGCGCCCTCCACGCGGGCGTGGAGGCCCTCCGCCCGGCCCCCGGCGCCGAACGCGACGGCATCGTCCGCTGCGCTCTGCTGCCCACCCACGCCGAGGAGATCGACTGGGCCGCCGACTCCGTCGCCCACCTCGTCCGGACCGGAACCGCGCCCGGCGAGATCGCCGTCCTGTGCCGCACCGCGACCGACTTCGCCGAGATCCAGGGCGCCCTGGTCGCCCGGGACATCCCGGTGGAGGTCGTCGGCCTGTCCGGGCTGCTGCACCTTCCCGAGATCGCCGACCTCGTCGCCGTCTGCGAGGTCCTCCAGGACCCCGGCGCCAACGCCTCCCTGGTGCGCCTGCTCACCGGCCCGCGCTGGCGCATCGGCCCGCGCGACCTCGCCCTCCTGGGGCGGCGCGCCCGGCTCCTCGTGGCCCACGCGCGCGTGGCGGACGACGACGACCAGGACCGCCGCCTGGCCGAAGCCGTCGAAGGGGTGGACCCGTCCGAGGTGATCTCCCTCGCGGACGCCCTCGACACCTTCCTCGAAACACCACTGGACGGCCGCGGGGACGACGACGGACTGCCGTTCTCGCCCGACGCGCGCGTGCGCTTCGCCCGGCTGGCCACCGAACTGCGCGAGCTGCGCCGCTCCCTGGCCGACCCGCTGATGGACGTCCTGCACCGCGTCCTCGCCGTCACCGGCCTGGAGGTCGAGCTGTCGGCTTCCCCGCACGCCCTGGCCGCCCGCCGCCGCGAGACCCTGTCCAACTTCCTGGACGTCGCCGCCTCCTTCGCCGCCGGCGACAACGAGGCGTCCTTGCTCGCCTTCCTCGGCTTCCTGCGCACCGCCGCCCAGTACGAGAAGGGCCTCGACAACGCCCTGCCCGGCGGCGAGAACACCGTCAAGGTGCTCACCGCCCACAAGTCCAAGGGCCTGGAGTGGGACGTCGTGGTCGTCCCCGGCCTGGTCACCGGCACGTTCCCCAGCAGCCAGGGCCGCGAGAAGTGGACCTCCCAGGGCAAGGTCCTGCCGCACGGGCTGCGCGGCGACGCCGACACCCTGCCCGACGTGACGTCCTGGGACGCCAAGGGCCTGAAGGCCTTCCACGAGGCCATGAAGGACCACCAGCACACCGAGGAGCTCCGCCTCGGCTACGTCACCTTCACCCGCCCCCGCTCCCTCCTCCTGGGCTCCGGCCACTGGTGGGGGCCCACTCAGAAGAAGCGCCGCGGGCCGTCCGCGTTCCTCCAGGCCCTCTACGAGCACTGCGAAGCCGGGTACGGCGAGATCGAGGCCTGGGCGGACGAACCAGCCGAGGACGAGGACAACCCGGCCCTGCACCGGGCGACGGCCGACCAGGTCTGGCCCCTGCCCCTGGACGCGGCGGCCCTGGCCCGCCGCCGCGCCGCCGCCGAGACCGTCCTGGCCCACCTCGAGGGCCTCGCGTCCGAGGAGGCCGGGCACCCCGCGGCCGTGCACGACCCGGACGCCCTCGACGACCCGGAGTGGCCGCCGCCCCCCGAGGACGACGAGCCTCCCTACGACGAACCGGACCCCTTCGACTACGACGAAGACCCCTTTGACCACGACGAAGACGCCTTCGACGACGAGGCCCTCGACGCACCGGCCTCCCCGGCGCCCCAAGAAGAAGACGCCATCGACGGAGATGCCTTCACGGAAGCAGACGGGCCGGCGGACGGAGACGCACGGCCGGCGCACGCCCCCACGGTCCCCCACCAGGCGGGACCACCGGAACCCCAGGACCCCCGGCGACACCCCAGGCCGCACCTCACCCCGGAGGAAGCCCGCACCATCGCCTCCTGGGACCGCGACCTCGACGCCCTCACCGGCGAGCTCCTGCGCGCCCGCGACAGCGTCACCGAGGTCCCCCTGCCCACGTCCCTCACGGCCTCCCAGCTGCTGCTCCTGGCCGCCGACCCGGACGGCCTCGCCCAGGAGCTGGCCCGCCCCATGCCCCGGCCACCCCAGCCGGCCGCCCGCCGCGGCACCCGCTTCCACGCCTGGGTCGAGGCCCGTTTCGAAGCGCTGACGCTGCCCATGCTGGAGCCGGAGGAGCTGCCGGGCAGCGACGCGGAGATCTCCGACGAACGGGACCTGGAGTCCCTCAAGGAGGCCTTCGAGCAGACCGAGTACGCGCACCGCACGCCCTACCGGGTGGAGGTCCCCTTCCAGCTGGCGCTCGCCGGCCGCGTCGTACGGGGCCGCATCGACGCCGTCTACAAGGTGGGCGACGGTGAGCGCGCGACCTACGAGATCGTCGACTGGAAGACCAACCGCGCACGTACCGCCGATCCCCTCCAGCTGGCCGTCTACCGCATCGCATGGGCCGAGCAGCAGGGCGTCCCCCCGGAGGCCGTCACGGCCGCGTTCCTGTACGTACGCAGCGGTGAGATCGTCCGCCCCGACGGCCTGCCGGACCGCGCGGCACTGGAGCGGCTGCTCAGCGAGGAGCCGCCCGGTGAGGAACCGCACTCCGAGGAGGACGGTGCGGGCCGATAGGCTCGTGACCATGAGCCAGACCCCGGACAGCGTCGTCCGTACGTACATCCAGCAGCACCGCGCCGCCTTCCTCGACGACCTCACCGAGTGGCTGCGCATCCCGTCGGTGTCCGCCCAGCCGGACCACGCGCCCGACGTACGACGCAGCGCCGACTGGCTCGCCGCCAAGCTGAAGGAGACCGGCTTCCCGACGGCCGAGGTCTGGCAGACCGCGGGTGCGCCCGCCGTCTTCGCCGAGTGGCCCAGTGACGACCCGCAGGCGCCCACGGTCCTGGTCTACGGCCACCACGACGTGCAGCCCGCCGCCCGGGAGGACGGCTGGGAGAGCGAGCCCTTCGAGCCGGTCGTGCGCGGGAACCGCCTCTACGCGCGCGGGGCGGCCGACGACAAGGGCCAGGTGTTCTTCCACACCCTCGGCGTCCGCGCCCACCTCGCCGCCACCGGCCGCACCACCCCGGCCGTGCACCTCAAGCTGCTCGTCGAGGGCGAGGAGGAGTCCGGCTCCCCGCACTTCCGGGCCCTGGTCGAGCTGCACGCCGAGCGGCTCACCGCCGACGCCGTGATCGTCTCCGACACCGGCATGTGGTCCGAGGACACCCCCACCGTCTGCACCGGCATGCGCGGCCTCGCCGAGTGCGAGATACGCCTGCACGGCCCCGACCAGGACATCCACTCCGGCTCCTTCGGCGGCGCCGTACCCAACCCGGCGACGGCCGCCGCCCGCCTGGTCGCCGCCCTGCACGACGAGCACGCACGCGTGGCGATCCCCGGCTTCTACGACGGCGTGGTCGAACTCACCGACCGCGAGCGCGAACTCCTCGCCGAACTGCCCTTCGACGAGCAGCAGTGGCTGCGCACGGCCAAGTCCTACGCGGCCCAGGGAGAGGCCGGCTACACCACCCTGGAGCGGATCTGGGCCCGCCCCACCGCGGAGGTCAACGGCATCGGCGGCGGCTACCAGGGCCCCGGCAGCAAGACGATCATCCCCTCCTCCGCCCTGGTGAAGCTGTCCTTCCGCCTGGTGGCGGGCCAGGACCCCGGCCATGTGGAGAAGGCCGTCCGCGCCTGGGCCGAGCAGCAGGTGCCGCCGGGAATCCGCTGCGACGTCACGTTCAGCGGGGCCACGCGCCCGTGCCTGACGCCGCTCGACCACCCGGCTCTGGAGTCGGTCACCCGCGCCATGGGCCGGGCGTTCGAGAAGCCGGTCCGCTTCACGCGCGAGGGCGGCTCCGGACCGGCGGCCGACCTCCAGGACGTCCTCGGCGCCCCGGTGCTGTTCCTGGGCATCTCCGTCCCCTCGGACGGCTGGCACGCCCCGAACGAGAAAGTCGAACTCGACCTCCTCCTCAAGGGCGTCGAGACCACCGCGTACCTGTGGGGTGACCTCGCCGAGAACTGGCGCCATGCGCCCTGAGCCCACCGTCCTGTCCGGGCCGGGCACGCGCGCGGGGCACACTGGAGGCGCCGCCCCGCACCGCCCGAGCCCGCCGGACCCGGTCGCCTCCCGCCGTACGTCCCACTGAACCGCCTGCCGAACCCGACCGTTCCACCGGGGAGTTGGAAGCACCCGTGACCACCTGGACCGACCCCAACGCCGACCGCCCCATCTCGCTCACCGCCCCGAGCGGCATCGACCGGGCCGCTCACCACCGGCTCGACGAGGCCTGGCTCGCGGCGGCGTGGAGCCACCCGACGACGCGCTGTTTCGTCGTCTCCGGCGGACAGGTCCTCATCGACGAGACGGCGGACGGACGCACCGAACTCGTCATGACCCCGTCCTTCGAGGCCCCTCTCACCGAGGCCCACCGCTACTTCCTCGGCAACGACGAGGACGGCGTCAGCTACTTCGCCCTCCAGAAGGACTCCCTGCCCGGGCGCATGGACCAGTCCGCACGCCCGGCAGGCCTGCGCGAGGCGGGCGCGCTGCTGTCGGCCCGCGACGTGGGCCTGATGGTGCACGCGGTGGGCCTGGAGAACTGGCAGCGCACGCACCGTTTCTGCTCACGCTGCGGCGAGCGCACCGTCATCGCCGCCGCCGGGCACATCCGCCGCTGCCCGGCCTGCGGCGCGGAGCACTACCCGCGCACGGACCCGGCCGTGATCATGGCCGTGACCGACGAGGACGACCGCATCCTGCTCGGCCGCCAGGTCCACTGGCCCGAGGGCCGCTTCTCGACGCTGGCGGGCTTCGTCGAGCCCGGTGAGTCCATCGAGCAGTCGGTGCGCCGGGAGGTCCTCGAGGAGGTCGGCGTCAGCGTCGGCCAGGTCGAGTACGTCGCCAGTCAGCCCTGGCCCTTCCCGTCCAGCCTCATGCTGGGCTTCATGGCCCGCGCGACCTCGACCGAGATCGAGGTCGACGGTGACGAGATCCACGAAGCCCGCTGGTTCTCCCGCGAGGAGCTGCACGCCGCCTTCGAGTCCGGCGAGGTGCTCCCGCCCTACGGCATCTCGATCGCGGCCCGCCTGATCGAGCTCTGGTACGGCAAGCCGCTCCCGACGCGGAGCGTCGCCTGACGCCGCCGGTGACCGGCCCGTACGGGACTCCGGCACGGGCGTCGACCGCTCCGCGGCGATGAGCGAACGTGCTGGAAGGCGGCCCCTGAGCTGTCTCAGGAGCCGCCTTCCCCGCACGAACACGCGACGACTAGGCGCCGATCTTCTGCTTCACCTGCGCCAGCGACGGGTTCGTGAGCGTCGAGCCGTCCGGGAACAGGACGGTGGGCACTGTCTGGTTTCCGCCATTCGCCTTCTCCACGAACGCGGCGGAATCCGGGTCCTGCTCGATGTTGATCTCGGTGTACGCGATGCCCTCGCGGTCCATCTGGCTCTTCAGCCGGCGGCAGTAGCCGCACCACGTGGTGCTGTACATCGTCACAGTGCCCAGCATGTCTCTCGTACTCCTCAGGTGGCTCGGTCGGGTGGTCGCAGTCGGGGAACGTATGTGAAAGGTCCACCATTCCCGGTCCCCGGGCCCGGCCCGACGTGACGCCTGCCGCATTGATGCGACTATCAGTGCCCGCCTGTGGACAACCGGCGCTGCCGTCTCGCGCGACCTGGCAGCATGGCCGTGTGACAGCAGCAACGCACTCCACCCTGTTCCCGCAGGTACCGGACTCCGCCGACGCGGTGCTCGAAGGGCTCGACCCCGAGCAGCGCGAGGTGGCGACGGCCCTGCACGGTCCGGTGTGCGTCCTGGCGGGCGCGGGCACGGGCAAGACCCGGGCGATCACCCACCGCATCGCCTACGGAGTGCGCGCCGGCATCCTGCACCCCTCCAGCGTCCTCGCCGTCACCTTCACCAATCGCGCAGCCGGGGAGATGCGCGGCCGGCTGCGCCAGCTCGGCGCCGCGGGCGTCCAGGCCCGCACGTTCCACTCGGCCGCCCTGCGTCAGCTCCAGTACTTCTGGCCGAAAGCCATCGGCGGCTCCATGCCCCGGCTCGTCGACCGCAAGATCCAGCTCGTCGCCGACGCGGCCGCCGCCTGTCGCATCCGTCTCGACCGGGGCGAGCTGCGGGACGTCACTGCCGAGATCGAGTGGTCCAAGGTCACCCAGACCGTCCCCGCCGACTACGCGCCCGCCGCAGCCAAGGCCGGCCGCGAGTCCCCCCGCGACCCCGCTGAGATCGCCCAGCTCTACGCCGCCTACGAGGACGTCAAGCGCGAGCGGTCCGTGATCGACTTCGAGGACGTGCTGCTGCTGACCGTGGCCGTCCTGCAGGACCGGCACGACATCGCCGAGCAGATCCGCGCCCAGTACCAGCACTTCGTGGTCGACGAGTACCAGGACGTCAGCCCCCTCCAGCAGCGCCTGCTCGAACTGTGGCTGGGCGAGCGCGACAGCCTCTGCGTGGTCGGGGACGCCAGCCAGACGATCTACTCCTTCACGGGGGCGACCCCGGACCATCTGCTCGACTTCCGCACCCGCCACCCCGCTGCCACGGTCGTCAAACTGGTCCGCGACTACCGCTCCACCCCCCAGGTCGTCCACCTCGCCAACGGCCTGCTCGCCCAGGCCCGGGGCCGGGCCGCCGACCACCGCCTGGAGCTCGTCTCCCAGCGCCCCGCGGGGCCCGAGCCCGTCTACGCCGAGTACACCGACGAGCCCGCCGAGGCCGAAGGCGCGGCCCGCCGGATCCGCGAACTCATCGACTCGGGCGTCCCGGCCTCCGAGATCGCGATCCTCTTCCGTACGAACGCCCAGTCCGAGACCTACGAGCAGGCCCTGGCCGACGCGGGAGTGCCCTACCAGCTGCGTGGCGCCGAGCGGTTCTTCGACCGCCCGGAGGTGCGCAAGGCGGGCATCGCCCTGCGCGGCGCGGCCCGCTTCGGCGGCAACGACTCCCTCCTCGACGACGTCGTCGACCTTCCTTCCCAGGTGCGTGCCGTGCTGTCGGGAGAGGGCTGGACGACGCAGCCACCGGCCGGCTCCGGCGCCGTGCGAGAGCGCTGGGAGTCCCTGGCCGCCCTGGTGAACCTCGCCCAGGACTTCGCCGCCGCCAAACCGGGCGCCACCCTGGCCGACCTCGTCGCCGAACTCGACGAACGGGCGAACGCCCAGCACGCCCCCACCGTGCAGGGCGTCACCCTCGCCTCCCTGCACTCGGCCAAGGGCCTGGAGTGGGACGTCGTGTTCCTGGTCGGCGTGGCCGAGGGCATGATGCCGATCACCTACGCCAAGACCGACGAACAGATCGAGGAGGAACGCCGCCTCCTCTATGTCGGTGTGACCCGGGCGCGCGAGCACCTCCGCGTCTCCTGGGCGCTCTCCCGCTCACCCGGGGGCCGCCCCAACCGCCGCCCCAGCCGCTTCCTCGACGGACTGCGCCCCGGCTCGACGGCCACCACGGGCCGCACCTCCGCGGGCGCGGCGGGCGGAATCGAGCGCGGAATCCCCGGAACCAGGGAGTCCGCCCCGAGACGGGCTCAGCGAGTTCCCGCCCGCTGCCGGGTCTGCGGCCGCACGCTGACCGACCCGGGCGAGATGAAACTGATGCGCTGCGACGACTGCCCCTCCGACATGAACGAGGGCCTGTACGAGCGGCTGCGCGAGTGGCGCGCCGACCAGGCACGCAGCAGCGGCCAGCCCGCCTTCTGCGTGTTCACGGACCGCACATTGATGGCGATCGCCGAGACCGCCCCCGACGACGAGCGTGAGCTCGCCCGCATCCCGGGCGTCGGGATGCGCAAGCTCACCCGCTACGGGGCCGACGTACTGGCCCTCTGCGCAGGCCAGTCATCCGCCGAGAGCACAGATCCGGACTGACACTAACTCGTCGAAAAAATAGTTTGCGCATGCCCCAGGAATCCCCATAGGTTCTTAGGCACGAGAGCAGCGGCCTTCTCGGAGGCCCTGATTCCGTGTTCTACTTGCATATCCGCAGGACTGGTTCGTCCAGTCCCCCGAGACGCCGAGAGGAGGCGAGTCCAGTGATCAGCATCAACACCAGCTCCGTCAGCATCGTGAAAATGACCGATCGCTCGGCCGTCTCCGCGTGCATGCTCGGCGTTTCGAACCTGGGCACCGGTCTGTCCGGCATTCGTGCCGTCCGTCCGGCGTCCTCCTCCGCTGCTCCCGCGGGCCTTCCCGTCCGCGAGCGCAATGAGCGACCGACCAAGGCACTGGAAGCGGCAGTAGCGGCACAGGCACAGGCCTATGCCTTTACGGCAACCGGTGCCGGATTCCGGAAGCAGACGACGCAGCACCACCAGATGTGGGCCTTCCGTGGGCCAGAACCCTGGAGTGATCCAGCCTGATCTCAGATCAGGCCGGCGCCTTCAGGGCCGCGGAACCCCATCCGGGATCCGCGGCCCTTCTGTTTGTCCCTGAACAGGGATGACGGACCGAAGGAGCCTCGGGACAAGAAAAGAACCCGGTACCACCACCCCCCGGCCAACAGGCCGGAACGAACAGACGAGGAAGACGAACCGTGCAACTCGAAGCGCACGCCCCGTCCGTACCGCCTTCCGCCCCGATCCCCAAGCCCGGCTCCACGGAGGACCCCACCTTGACCCCGCTCACTGCGCTCACCGCGCTCGACGACGCCATCGAGAACCTCGGCGTACCGGTCCCGTGCCGTTCCTACGACCCGGAGGTCTTCTTCGCCGAGTCGCCCGCGGACGTCGAGTACGCCAAGTCCCTCTGCCGTACCTGCCCGCTGGTCGAGGCCTGCCTCGCCGGTGCCAAGGAGCGGCGTGAGCCCTGGGGCGTCTGGGGTGGCGAGCTGTTCGTCCAGGGTGTCGTCGTCGCCCGGAAGCGGCCGCGTGGTCGCCCGCGCAAGAACCCGGTCACGGCATGAACACCGCAGGAACGATCGACCGCCCCCTCACGCACGACCCCCAGAAGCAGGCCCCGATGAAGCCGTCCACTGACGAGCCCGCAGGCTCCGCGAACCAAGACTTCACCATCACCGGCGCGAAGGACTCGCGTCAGAACAGGACCCGAGAGATGCAACTCATCCCAGAAGCCATGGCTCGCGCGCATATGCGCGAGCGACTGCAGGAGGCGGAGCGGGATCGACAGGCCGTGCGCCTGATGGCCGCCCGCCGGATGCAGCGCAGGGCGGAGCGCGCTTCCCTGCGTGCCCGCCGGGCGCTCGCCATGGCGGTCATGCAGTAACCCGCCGCACCTGACGTGGGGACAGCCCGGCCCATGAGCCCGGGCTGCCGCCGCCGACCTCGCACCACGGGGGCCGGTCCGTGCCGAACGGACCGGCCCCCGTGGTGCGTTGTGCGGGAGGGAGCACGGCATCCATCGGGCCCCAGGCGTCGTGGCCTTCGCGCCGGATGGTGCGCCGCTGAACCCCGGGGGCGTTGTGTCACCCGTGTCTCCGGGTGCGGAGTTATCGTCGCCAGGTGACGAGTCCTTCAGGAGGCAGTGACGACCGCGCCGCCGCGCAGCCGCGGCGCCTGGTCTGTGCCCGCTGCGGCACATCGGCCGACGTCCTGACCGACGGTCCGCCCCTCACCTGGACCTACTCCGTGGAGGACGGCGCCCGCCGCCACTACTGCGAGACCTGCTCCCGGGAGAACATCAGATCAATCGAGGGGCGCCTGGACTCGGACTGGTGGTGACACCCACGGCCCCGGCTCACGCCTCCGCCACGGCTTCCTCGCCGTCCGCCGGGTCCTCCGGGACGAACCCCGGCAGCCACTCCTCCAGCTCCTCACGCAGCCGCACTGTCGCTCCGAGCTGGCACAGCACGCCGATCGTGCTCAGCGTCACCCGGTGGATCAGCAGATAGGACGGGGGCAGGTTGAGCTGCTTGCCGAGCTGGTAGGCGGGGGAGCGGATGTCGGCGACACGGCCGGCCTGGCTGCGCATCCAGCCCCGGGTGAAGGTGAACTCCTCGACCTGGGCCGGCTCGATGATCGGTAGCAGGTAGTCCATGACCGCGTCCGGGTCCAGCTCTATCGTCTCCTTGACGAACCCTTCCACGCGCAGCAACTCGTAGACCGCCTCGGCCTCCCCGTCGAGGGTCATCCGCAGAGACTCGCCGATGGTGGCCGGCAGGCCACCCGGGAGCCGGTCGACCGTGCCGAAGTCCAGGACCCCGAGGCGCCAGTCGTCCTCACCTTCCGGGCCGCCGGGCAGGAGCCGGAAGTTGCCCGGGTGGGGGTCGGCGTGCAGCAGGCCCGTGCGGGCGGGGCCGGAGAAAAGGAAGCGGGCCAGGAGCTGACCGGCACGGTCGCGCTGCTCCTGGGTGCCGTCCGAGATGATCTCCGACAGCGGGATGCCGTCCATCCACTCGGTGACCAGGACCTGGTCGGACTGGTGGACCACCTGGGGCACGACCACGTCCGGGTCGTCCGTGAACTCCGCCGCGTGGGCCTGCTGGGCCTGGGCCTCCAGACCGTAGTCCAGCTCTTCGGAGACGCGGTCCTTCAGCTCCGTGATCAGCGGCTTGATGTCCATGCCGGGGATCAGCGGACCGAGCAGCCGCGAGAAGCGGCTCAGCTGGTTCAGGTCCGACAGCAGGGCTTCACCGGCGCCCGGGTACTGCACCTTGACCGCGACCTCGCGGCCGTCGTGCCACACCGCCCGGTGGACCTGGCCGATCGATGCCGCCGCTGCGGGCTTGTCCTCGAACTCCAGGAACAGCTCGTTCCAGCCCTCGCCGAGCCGCTCCTCCAGCACCGCGTGCACCGTGCGGGTCGGCATGGGCGGCGCGGCTTCCTGGAGCTTGGTCAGCGCGGCCCGGTAGGGGCCGGCCACCTCCTCGGGCAGCGCGGACTCGAAGACGGACAGGGCCTGGCCGAACTTCATGGCCCCGCCCTTGAGCTCGCCGAGCACCTTGAACAGCTGCTCAGCCGTGCGCTGTTGGAGCTCGCGGCCGACGAGCTCGGCGGATTCGCCGACGATCCGCTTGCCGAATCCCCAGGTCGCCCGCCCGGCGATGCCGAGCGGGAGCGCGGCGAGCTTGGCGGTCCGGGTAACCGCCTTCCGGGGAAGATCAGACATGCGCCCTCCAAGTCCCAGCCGGCCGCTCCGCCTCTGCCTCACGGCACTGCTCCGACGGCCGTTGCACCGCCATTGTCTCGTGCGACTCCCCGTCCTCCGAGAGGTGCTCCCCTTTTCCTCTCTCCACCGCCGCGCAGGGGCATTCCGGATGTGCCCGGATCGACCGAGCACGCCAGTGGAGACCGGGGACGGAGACCTCCCAGCGTGACCCGGCACTGGAGGGGACCCGGCCGTCCAGGAAAGCGAGCGCGTGTGCTGCCGCCAGGCCGGCCACGGTCGTGGCCAGCGCCAGGTCGCAGGGCCGGACCTGCCGCTGCCTGCCGGAGCGCCACTGGGCGACCAGCCGGGGCCAGGCCGGATCCCGGTCGGCGCGGCCCTCCTGCAGACACCCCGCGCAGCTCGTCTCCCCGGGCAGCACGAGGGGGCCGACCACGCCGGTGCCCTCCACGACACCGGCGTACAGATGGGGTGTCCCGGAAGCCAGCAGCGGCTCGGCGGCGGCCGGGTCGGGCGCGTGCACGGCGACATCGTCCCGCGGGGCGATGATCACCAGCGAGAATCCCGGGTCCCCCGCCTCCGGGGATCTTCGGGCCGTCGCGCGGCGCCGCGGCCGGTCCGGGGCCGCCCGGCGCACGGCACGGCGGGCCGACTCGTCCCTGCGGTCGCCGACGGACTCCGCGGGAAGCCCGCCCGGCGCGACGTCCCACCGCTCCACACGGCCACCGTCGAGCACGTCCACCTCGCCCACGCCGGCCCCGGCCAGGAGCGAGGCCAGCACGGCACCCACCCGGCCCGCGCCCCGCACCTGCACGCGCTGCGAGCGCCGGGCCGCCAGCTGCCCGATCGCCTCCCCGGGGGCCGAGGTCGTCAGGGACAGGGAGGCCAGGTCGGGGCGCAGCCGGTCGAGGACCTCCTTCTTCTTCCGCAGGGCGTCGGCCACCGGCCCGCCGCCGTGGGCGTCGTCCAGCAGCCCGGCCCGGGCGAGCCCCCGCACCAACCCGTCGACATGACCGTCGGGCAGGTCCATGCGGCGTCCCTCCTCGCGCAGGAGCTCCAGCCCCCGCGTGCCGTTCAGCAGGTCGAGGAAGCTGCCCGTCGCCAGGTCCATCGGGCCCACAGTCATCGCATGCGCCGGTGTCATCCCGAACTGCACGGTGTTGAGGTCGCGCCAGCCGCGCCTGAGCGCGGGTTTCACCATCGGATGCATGACAGGCCCCCGTATGCCGTAGATCGTCCCCGTATGCCGGCGGAGCGAGGATGCGGGCCCGGGCAGGTCACGCCGAGGCCGGTCGCAAGCAGGGCCCGTGCCCGGGCCCGGCCCGGGCACGGGCACGCCCGGCGCAGGCCAGCCCCGAGCGCGGAAGACGGCCCTTGGTGCCGGACCGGCCCCGCCATCGCGTCGCCGACGGGATCCAGCATGCCCAACCCCGTCGCCGGCTGCCGAAAGTTGTCCACAGGCCCGGGCATTCGTCGTACAAATCCGGCGGCCGATGGGAGCGGCGGCACCGAACCGTCCCGGAGTCGGGACTTCCCCGTGTGCAGCGGGTAACGTCGGGGCGTGCCCGCCGACCCACTGCACCGCGCCGGAACGCCACACCGCAGCAAGACGAGCCAGCCGCCGAGCGGCTCGGGGGCGAGCGCGATCGAGGTCCGCAGGAGCGCCCGCCGACGCAGAACGGTCTCCGCGTACCGCGAGGGCGATCGCACCGTGGTCCTCATCCCCGCCCGCATGTCCGAGGCGGAGGAGCAACGCTGGGTGAACGTCATGCTCGACAAGCTGGCCGCCCAGGAGAGCAAGCGGACCCTCGGTGACGCCGAGCTGGCCGAGCGGGCCCGGCGTCTGTCGGACCTGTACTTCGACGGCCGGGCCCGGCCCGCGTCGGTGCGCTGGGTGACCAACCAGAACACGCGCTGGGGATCCTGCACCCCCGCTGAGGGCAGCATCCGCCTCTCCCACCGCCTCCAGGGCATGCCCGAGTACGTCGTCGACTACGTCCTCGTCCACGAACTCGCCCATCTGCTCGTCCACGGCCACGGGCCACGCTTCTGGGAACTCCTCAAGGCTTATCCGCGCACGGAGCGGGCCCGCGGATACCTCGAAGGCGTGGTCGCCGCCGAGCGGTTGCCCCACGTACCCGGCGCGCGGGGTGAGAGCCCCGCGAGGTGACCGCCCGCTTTCCGCGAGCGAACAGCCGATACGGCCGAGCGGCCGTTCTGTACCGGCTCTGTACCGACCTCGTCCGGTGTCCGACTTTGCCGTTAGCCTGGCGCGACGCAATCACGTACTGGATGGGGGACGGTCGTTACGCATGGCCAGGGAATTCCAACGCGGCCACAAGGCCAGGATCAGTGACCTCACCGCGGGCACGGATCTGTACGTAGGTGTACAGATCGCCGGCCCCGGACTGAGCTTCGACATCAGCTGCTTCGGCCTCGACGCCGATGAACGGCTCTCGGACGACCGGTACTTCGTCTTTTTCAACCAGCCGAAGTCCCCCGAGGAGTCCATTCAGCTCCTGGGCGCCCAGGCGGGCGACACGGAGTCCTTCCGCGTGACGCTCGACCGGATCCCGTCGCAGATCCAGAAGCTGTCCTTCACCGCGACGATCGACGGCGCCGGCCAGATGTCGCAGATCGCCTCCGGCTATATCCGCATCGTCGCGGGTGGCGAGGAGGTGGCGCGCTACTCGTTCAGCGGCTCGGAGTTCTCCACCGAACGGGCCGTGATGCTGGGCGACTTCTACCTGAAGGACGTCTGGCGGTTCGCCGCGGTCGGGCAGGGCTTCGACGGCGGCCTGGACGCGCTGCTGAAGAACTTCGGCGGCGAGGTGGCCGAGGAGGAGACGCCCGCTCCCGCGCCTGCGCCGCAGCAGCCGCAGGCGGGCGCCGCCCCGGGCTTCGCCCCGCCCGCGTTCGGCGTCCCGGCCACTGCGGAACCCGCCCCGGCACCGGCGGCGCCTCCCGCACCCGCGCCCCAGCCGGCCGCCCAGGGCTTCGCGCCCCCGTCCGGCGCCACCCCGCCTCCGGCCCCGGCGCCCGCACCCCAGGTGCACGCCGCCCCGACCATCGTCGCGCCCTTGCACACCCCGCCGGGTGGCTCGCAGGTGCCGCCTCCGGCCCCGGCGCCCGCGCCGTACGGCCAGCCGGGCCAGCAGCCGCCGCAGTACGGCCAGGTCCCCGGTCAGACGGCCCCGCCGCCTCCGGGCTACGGCCAGCCCCAGGCACCTCACGCGCCTCAGGCGCCCCACGCCCCGGCCCCGCCGCCCGGCTACGGACAGCCCACCCCGCCCCCCGGCTACGGACAGCAGCAGCCGCCGTACGGGCAGGCCCCCTACGGAACCCCTCAGGGAGTCCCGCAGGGCGCCCCTCAAGGCGCTCCCCAGGGCCCCGGTGTGTCCGGCGCGCTCCAGCAGTTCAAGGAGACCCCCACCGGGCAGCGCTGGACGCAGCAGAACAAGAAGCTCGTCCGCGTCGACCTCGGCATCGGCGGACAGCCCGTGCTGGCCCGGCAGGGCAGCATGGTGCTCTACCAGGGCAAGGTCGACTTCAGCTACAAGGGCGCCGGGTTCGCCGGGCGGATCGTGGGCAACACGACCGGCCAGGAGATGCAGCTGATGCGCTGCACGGGCCAGGGACAGGTGTTCCTCGCCGAGAACTCGACCATGCTGCACCCCCTCGAGCTGCAGGGCGACGCCGTCTGCGTCTCCGCCGAGAACGTCCTCGCGTTCGACGAGAGCCTCACCTATGAGGTCCGCCGCATCGAGGGCCACGGCATCCCCGGCGGCGCACTGTTCACCATGCAGTTCCAGGGCACCGGCACCATCGTCGTGAAGACGCACGGCACTCCCGTGGTGCTGCCCGTCACGCCCACCACGTTCGCCGACTGCAACGCCGTCGTCGCCTGGTCGGCCGCCGCCCAGGTCGTCGTCTCCAGCCAGGTGCGGATGCGCCGCAACGCCTACCCCGGCGACACGGGGGAGAGCGTGAACCTCCAGTTCCGGGGAGCGCCCGGCAACTTCATCGTCGTCCAGCCGTACGAGGTCTGAGGGAGCCCGTCATGACACAGCAACTCGCGGGCCACGCCCCCGCACCCGTCACCGCCCGCATGGAGAACCACGGCAACCACATGCTGAAGGTCGCCATGCAGACCGGCAACGACCTCCTCGCGCGCGTGGGGTCGATGGTCGCCTACGAAGGGTTCGTCCAGTACGAGCCCAACCCGCCGGCCGTGCGCCAGATCGCCAAGGACTGGATGACCGGCGAGGGCGCGCCCCTGATGAAGTGCTCCGGCGACGGTCTGCTCTACCTCGCCGACTACGGGGCGAACGTCGTCGTGATCAACCTCAACGGCGACGGCATCTCCGTCAACGCCACCAACCTGCTCGCCTTCGACGCCCACCTCACCTGGGGCGTGGAGCGGGTCAAGGGCCTGGCGAAGTTCGCCGGGCAGGGCCTGTGGAACACCAAGATCTCCGGGCAGGGCTGGGTCGCGCTGACCTCCCGGGGCAAGCCCATCGTCGTCGACTGCGGGGGCGGCGAGGACGAGACCTACGTAGACCCCGACGCGCTCGTCGCCTGGTCCCCGAACCTCAAGGTGAAGGGCAAGCGCAGTTTCCGGGCCCAGTCGCTGATCGGCCGCGGCAGCGGCGAGGCCTACCAGATGGCCTTCTCCGGTCAGGGCATCGTCGTCGTCCAGCCCAGCGAGGACAGCACCGACCGCCTCCGGGTCCGGGGCTGAGGGGGAGCCACACGCCATGCAGAGCCCGATTTTCGCCTACAACGAGCAGCAGACCCAGGAACGCTGGAGTCTGCAGAACAAGCAGATGCTGCGCGTCGCCCTGGAGGGCCACGACGACGTCCTGGCCCGCAAGGGCACGATGGTCGCCTACCAGGGCCTCGTCGAGTTCGACGCCGAGTTCCAGAGCAACCAGCAGTCACGCGCGCGTGCGCAGACCGGGGAGGGCCTGGACCTGATGCGCTGCCACGGGCAGGGCACGGTCTACCTCGCCAACCTCAAGCAGCATGTCCACGTCATGGAGGTGGACCAGGACGGACTCACCGTCGACAGCAGCTATGTGCTGGCGATGGACTCCTCCCTGCACCACGAGGTCATCGCCGTGGACAGCCTGTACGGCATCTCCGGCTCCGGGAAGTACCAGCTCAACATCACCGGCCGGGGCAAGGTCGCCCTGATGACCTCCGGCATGCCGCTGGCGCTGCAGGTGACGCCCGACAAGTACGTCAACTGCGACGCCGACGCGATCGTCGCCTGGTCGACGGGCCTGCGGGTGCAGATGCAGGCCCAGACGCACTCCTCCGGGGTGTGGCGGCGGCGCGGCAGCACCGGCGAGGGCTGGGAGCTGAGCTTCATGGGCACCGGCTTCGCGCTCGTCCAGCCCAGCGAGCTGCTGCCGCCGCAGGGCGCCCAGATCGGCTCCGGCCTTGCCGCGCAGTACGGCATGGGCCAGCAGGGAGCGCGGGGGCAGAACCAGGGCAACGTCTGGAGCTGAGCGCTCCGCGGGTTCGGCCGATTCGGTTCGGGGGCTGTGCGGTCTGGGTCAGGCCGCGGGCCGTCCGTGGCTGGTCGCGCAGTTCCCCGCGCCCCTGACGGGGCGCACCCGCCGTGATGTAAGGGGCGGCCTCCATGGCGGCCGCCCCTTACATATGACTCACTTCGTGATCCTCGCGCGGGTCGCCGCCAGCAGCCGCACGACCGAATCGTCCGCCACCTCGGCCACCTCGTCGTACCCGAACCAGCGCACGTCCAGTGACTCGTCGCTGATCGCGTGCGCCGCGTCCGGGGGTGCCACGACGGCGTACTGGACGTCGAAGTGGCAGTGGCAGGGCGGCGGGATCGGATGCCGGTCCAGGCGCACCGGGCCGCCGGGCAGCAGGGAGAGACCCGGGACGCCGGACTCCTCCGTCGCCTCACGCAGGGCCGCGTCCGCCAGGGAGGCGTCGCCGGGCTCGCAGTGGCCGCCCATCTGCAGCCACATCCGCAGCTTCCTGTGCAGAGTCAGCAATACCCGGCCGCCCTCGGGGTCGATCACCAGGGCGCTCGCCGTGATGTGACCCGCGTGGCAGGCCTTCCACAGGCCGTCCGGGTGTGCCGCCAGGTGGTCCAGGTAGGCCTGGCGCAGCTCTGCCTGGTCCTCGTACCCCTTCAGTACGAGGACCGCGTCGTCGTACAGGCTCACCCGGCGTCGTCGCCCTTGCTCTCGTCCTCGGCCCCGCCCTGGTCCTTCTTCTTCAGGTCGGGCTTGTCCGCCGCCTCGCCGAGCATCTTGTCCAGCTCGGAGAAGTCGATCTGCTCGCGGTGCACGAAGCCGTCCGGGTCGTCCAGGTCGGTCGCCGTCGGCAGCATGTCCGGGTGGTGCCACAGGGCGTCCCGGCCGTCGACACCGCGCGCGTCCGTGAGCGAGGCCCACAGGCGGGAGGCGTCCCGCAGACGGCGCGGGCGCAGCTCCAGGCCGATCAGCGTGGCGAACGTCTGCTCGGCGGGTCCGCCCGAGGCACGGCGGCGGCGCATCGTCTCGCGCAGCGCGTCCGCGGACGCCAGGCGGGGTTTCGCGGCGGCGTGGACCACCGCGTCCACCCAGCCCTCCACCAGCGCCAGAGCCGTCTCCAGACGGGCCAGAGCGGCCTTCTGCTCGGGCGTGTCCTCCGGCTGGAACATGCCCTGCTGGAGGGCTTCCTGCAGCTGCTCCGGGTTCTGCGGGTCGAACTGACCGACCACATCCTCGAGCTTGGCCGTGTCGACCTTGATGCCGCGGGCGTAGCCGTCGACCGCGCCGAACAGATGCGAGCGCAGCCACGGCACGTGCGCGAAGAGGCGCTGGTGCGCCGCCTCACGCAGGGCGAGGTAGAGCCGCACCTCCTCCTGGGGGACGCTCAGGTCCTTGCCGAACGTCTCGATGTTCACCGGGAGCAGCGCGGCCTTGCCGGCCGGGCCGAGCGGAAGGCCGATGTCGGACGAGCCGACGACCTCGCCGGCGAGCACGCCGACGGCCTGCCCGATCTGGGTGCCGAACATGGCGCCGCCCATCGAGCGCATCATGCCGATCAGCGGGCCGGCCATGGCCTGCATCTCCTCCGGCAGGACGTCGCCCATGGCGGTACCGACGCGCTCGGCGACCGGGTCGACGAGCTCCTTCCAGGCGGGCAGGGTCGCCTCGACCCACTCCGCGCGGCTCCAGGCGACCGCGGAGGCGGCGCCGGAGGGCAGCGACGTGGCGTCGTCGAGCCACAGGTCGGCCAGGCGGACGGCTTCCTCGACGCCCTTGCGGTCGGCGGGACCGACGCTGGCGTCCTTGGTGCCGTCAGGACTGCCCTGGGAGACCGTCTGGCGGGCGATCTGCTTGGCCATGTCCCAGTTCACCGGGCCGCCCTCGTAGGAGAGCATCTGGCCCAGCTGCTGGAACGCGGCACCCAGGTCGGTGGGGTTCAGCGACCCGAACATGGCTGCGAACGGATTGTCCGCACCGGGGCCGCCGGGGCCACCGGGACCTCCGCCGAAGCCTCCGGCTCCGGGCAGGCCGCCAAAACCGAACGGGTTGGCCGGTCCCTGACCACCACCGCTCTGCTGGTCCTTCTTCTTGCCCTCGTCGCCGTCGTCCGGCTCCTCCGGCGGAAGGCCGAATCCGAATGGGGTGTCACTCACGGGATTCCTCGGCTGGTAGGGCCGCCGGTTCTTTCCGGCGGCACGGCTGCCCGACAACACCACCCAGCGTAGACACCTGGGGCGGATCGGGCCTCGGTGCTTCGCCGACTGACGGCCTGCGGCAGGATGGATGCCACCTGGTACGCACGCGTCGGACGCGCTCGTACTGAAGACAACCGCTGGAGACGCCCGGTGAGTTCCCCAGATCCGCAGGTTCGCGCAGCGCGAAACCAGTCAACCAGTTCCGCGAGTCCCGCGGCGCGCGGACCCGTCGTCGCGGTCACCGGTGCCGCGTACGGCGTAGGAGCCCTGCTCACGGAGCAGCTCGCCGCGTCCGACGAGGTCAAGCAGGTCCTGGCCATCGACGAGCGGCGCGGCGAGTGCGCGGCGGCCCAGTGGCACATCCTGGACGTGCGGGATCCGGCCATCGCGGACAAGCTGCGCGGGGCCGACGTGGTGGTGCACCTGGCGCTGGATCTCGATCTGGAAACCGACGCGGCCGCCCGAACGGCCTACAACGTACGGGGGACGCAGACCGTTCTGACGGCCGCCGCGGCGGCCGGTGTGCACCGGGTCGTGCTGTGCACCTCGGCGATGGTCTACGGGGCGCTGCCCGACAACGAGCTGCCGCTGTCCGAGGACGCCGAGCTGCGCGCCACGGCGGAGGCGACCGGGGTGGGCGACCTGCTGGAGATCGAACGGCTGGCGCGCCGGGCGCCCCGGGCGCACCCGGGGCTCAATGTCACCGTGGTCCGGCCGGCCGTGCTGGTGGGCGGTACGGACACCGCGCTGACCAGGTATTTCGAGTCTCCCCGGCTGCTCGTCGTCGCAGGGTCGCGGCCCGCTTGGCAGTTCTGCCACGTCGAGGACCTGTGCAGCGCGCTGGAGTACGCGGTTCTGGAGAAGGTCGACGGGGAACTGACCGTCGGGTGCGACGGCTGGCTGGAGCAGGAGGAGGTCGAGGAGCTGAGCGGGATCCGGCGGATGGAGCTGCCGTCGGCGGTCGCGCTGGGCGCGGCGGCGCGCCTGCACCGGATCGGGCTCACGCCCTCCCCGGCCGGGGACCTGGCGTACACGATGTACCCCTGGGTGGTGAGCGGCAGCCGGCTGCACGACGCCGGGTGGCGGCCGCGGTACACCAACGAGGAGGTGCTGGCGGAACTCCTGGAGGAGGTGTCCGGCCGGCACACGGTCGCCGGCCGGCGGCTGGGCCGCAAGGACGCCACGGCCGCGGGTGCCGCGGGCGCGACGGTGGCGCTGCTGGGCGCGGCGGCGGTGGTGCGGCGGGCGCGGAAGGCCCGGCGGCGGATCTGAGAGGCGCTCCCCACAGTCTCGAGGGGCCGCTCCGTGCAGAGGCCGAGAAGGACGCCCCTGTAGGAGACTCCAAACGTGTACGCGCGCGTGCCGGTCGATAGCTCTATTCCACGCTGTCGGTCGCGTGCGGCACGATGGACCCATGGCAACCACGAACGATCACCCCGGTGAGCAGGCCGCGCAGGATCCGATCAAGCTGATCGGGATCCGGGACTCGGCCCTCTCCCTGGACGAGGTGTTCCGGGCCGTCGGTGACGACGCTGCCGGCGGCACCGCGCTCTTCGTGGGAACCGTGCGCAACCACGACGGCGGTGCCGACGTCGACGAGCTGGGGTATTCGTGCCACCCCAGCGCCGAGGCCGAGATGCGGCGGATCGCCGAGAAGGTCGCCGCCGAGTTCCCGGTGCGGGCCCTGGCGGCCGTGCACCGCGTGGGGGACCTCCGGGTCGGGGATCTCGCCGTGGTCGTCGCCGTCTCCTGCCCGCATCGCGGAGAGGCCTTCGAGGCCTGCCGGAAGCTGATCGACGACCTCAAGCACGAGGTGCCCATCTGGAAGCACCAGAAGTTCTCCGACGGCACCAATGAATGGGTCGGCGCGTAGCGCTGTCGTTGAGGGGTGGCGGTCGGGTGACGGGAGGGCGGGTCGGCGCCTGCTGATCGTGGGGGCCGTCTTCCGGTTGCGTAACCGCACCCCCGGCGTGAGCGTTGTCACTGCGGATCGTTAATCTGCTGATCAGTCAGTTGCGGACGCTCAAAGGGGTTGGAGGTCGGCATGGCGGCGCTCGCCTGGTTGCTGATTCCGCTTGTGGCTGCCATCGGCGCGGGGCTCTGGGGCAGTTGGGCCAACCGGACCCGCAAGGCGCGTAACGACGGCCCGGAGCTCACCGGCTACGCCCGCTTCCGGGAGGCCATGGAAAAGCCCCGGCCCGGGGCCTGACAGGCAGGAAACAGCAGGTCACAAGCGTGGTGAAGCGCAGGGTCGCCCCGGACGGGCGGCCCTGACGGTGCGCTGACAGGACCGTCCCGTAGTGTCGTGTCATGCCACGCCGCACCGCGACGATGCTCGCCTCCACCCTGATGCTGATCGCGCTCCTGTGCGCGGGAGTGTTCATCCCCGTGCCGTACGCGGAGATGTCCCCGGGGCCGACGGTGAACACGCTGGGCGATCACGACGGTGAGCCGGTGCTGCAGATCGCGGGCAAGAAGACGTACCCGGCCAGTGGCCACCTGAACATGACCACGGTCCGGGTCACGAGCGCCGACTACCGGATGAACCTGGTCGAGGCCGTCTACGGCTGGCTCGCGCACGACAACAAGGTCGTGCCGCACGAGACGCTCTACCCGGACGGCAAGACCGAGGAACAGTCCACCCAGGAGAACGCCGAGGAGTTCAGCCAGTCCCAGGAGAGCGCCAAGGTCGCCGC